>NZ_JBIUBX010000027.1:0-153315 GCF_044548445.1 Streptomyces sp. NPDC052016 | reverse complement strand
GGGGGCGGGGCGGGGGGGGGGGGGGGGGGGGGGGGGCCGGGGGCGGGGGGGGGGGGGGGGGGGGGGGGGCGGGGCGCCCCCCCCCCCCCCCCCCCCCCCCACGCTTCCGAAGCGCGATCCGGCGGCGTGCGCGCCGGCGGCACAATGGGACGGTGAACGACGAGCCCATACCCGTCACCCGAGCCGTCGACCACGGCACCGCCAAGCTGATGCCGGACGTCGACCGGGAGCGGGCATGGCTGCTGACGGTGGACGGGGCGCCGCAGTCCTACGTCGACCTGGACGAGCCGACGCACCTGGAGTTCGAGTACGCGCGGCGGCTCGGGCACGTCCTGGACACCGTCGCCGAGCCGGGGCGGCCACTGGACGTGCTGCACCTCGGCGGCGGGGCGCTCACCCTGCCCCGCTACCTGGCGGCGACCCGGCCCGGCTCCCGGCAGGACGTCGTCGAGGCCGACCACGGACTGCTCGACCTGATCGCCGAGCACCTCCCGGTCCCGCCCGGCACCGGCATCACCCTCCACGCGGCCGACGCGCGCGCCTGGCTGGAGGCGGCCCCGGCCGGCTCCGCCGACGTCGTCATCGCCGACGTCTTCGGCGGCTCCCGCGTCCCCGCCCACCTGACGTCCCTCGCCTACGCCCGCGAGGCCGTACGCGTCCTGCGCGCCGACGGCGTCTACCTGGCGAACCTCGCGGACGCGGCTCCGTTCGCCTTCCTGCGCTCCCAGCTCGCCACCTTCGCGGCGGAGTTCGAGGAACTCGCCCTCATCGCCGAGCCGGCGGTCCTGCGCGGCCGCCGCTTCGGCAACGCGGTCCTCGTCGCCGCCCACCACCCCCTCGACGTCACCGCCGTGGCCCGCCGCACCGCCTCCGACGCCTTCCCGGCCCGCGTCGAACACGGCCCCGGCCTACGCCGTTTCATCGGCGACGCCGGCCCGGTGCGGGACGAGGAGGCGGTGCCGTCCCCGGAGCCGCCGGAGGGCGCGTTCGGCATCGGCTGACCGCCACCCGGCCCGTGTCCTTCCCCGGAGGGCTGGGGGCCGCCGGGCTCGGGGTTTCTCGGCTCGCAGGGTCGGCTGTCTCGGGCGGGTCCACCGGGCCGATTTCCCTTGGGCATCGCCGGGTCGGGATGCTTGGGGGCTCCTCTGCCCGGGTCCTTCCCGGTCCCGGCCGTTGCGGCGGCGGGAGGATGGCTCCCGGCCGCAGGGTGCCGTCCCCCTGGGGGCTTCCGTCAGGCCGTATGCCGTTCCGTCAGGTCGTCCCTGGCCCCGCGTCCACCCCGGCCAGGCCCTCGCGTCCGGGACCCGCGTCCGCAAGTCGGTCCCCCTCGCCCGTGGCGCCGTCGGCCGGGCTCCGCCGGGCCACCTTCGTGCGGCGGGTCAGGTTCCGTACGTCCGGGACGCACAGGACCGCCGCCGTGACGACGACGACCAGGGCGGCGCAGCCCCACAGGGACGCCGTGCAGCCGAAGGCGGACTCCGCGGGGCCCGCGAGGGCCGTGGCCAGGGGGACCAGGGCGACCGAGCCGAACCAGTCGTAGGCCGAGACGCGGGAGAGTTTGTCCTCGGGGATCTCCTGGTGGAGGGCGGTCATCCAGGACACGCCGAAGACCTCCAGGGTGACGCCGGTCAGGAACATCACCGCGCACAGGACGGCGACGGGGACGGGAACGGCGAGAGCGGCCGACGGGAGGGCCAGCGGGAAGACGCACAGGGTGCCGGCGAACAGCAGGCGCCGGGGCTTCCATCGGGTCATCAGGACGGCGCCGGCCACCGTGCCCGCGCCGAAGAAGCCGAGCGCGAGGCCCCAGGGGCCGGCCCCGCCCAGGTGGTCCCGGGCGACGAGGGGACCGTAGACCGCGTCGGCGGCGCCGACGACCGCGTTCGCGATCGAGAACTGGAGCACGATGCCCCACAGCCACGGACGGCCGCTGAACTCCCGCCAGCCCTCCCGGAGATCGGCGAGCATGCCGCCGCCCGGCCCGCGCGCCGGGATGTGACTCACGTCGAGGAACGCGCGCAGCGCCCCGGCGAGCGCGAACGCGGCGGCGTCCGCGGCGAGCACCCAGCCGGGCCCCACCACGGCGACCATCGCGCCGCCGAGCGCCGCACCGCCGAGGGCCGCGCCCTGCATCGCCATCCGGAAGACCGCGAACGCCCGGCCCGCCTGCTCGCCCTTCACGGAGGACAGCAGCATGCCCTCGGCGGCGGGACTGAAGAACGCCTGACCGGTGCCGCCCAGCGCGGTCAGCAGCATCATCTGCCACAGCCGGGGCTCACCCGCGAGCACCAGCACGGCGAACGCGGCCTGCGAGAGGCAGTTGAGGGCGTTGGCCGCGACCATCACCCGGTGCCGGGGCAGCCGGTCGGCGACCGCGCCGCCGATCAGCAGGAACAGCACGAGCGGCAGCGTGCGGGCCGCGGCCACCAGACCGACGTCGCCGCCGTCGCCCCCCGTCTCGAGGACGGCGAACGCGGCGGCGATGAGTGCGCCCTGACTGCCGAGGCTCGTGATGAACGCGGCGGCGGTCAGCAGGCTGTAGTTGCGGCCCGCCCAGGCGGGTCTGCGCAGGCGGGGGCGGGTGTCGGCGGCTGAGGTCACCGGCCGACTATCGCCGCCCGGACACCGATCTGCCAAACCGGCGACCCGCCGCCGCCCCTCCGGAGGTCAGCCCTCCGTCGGTTCGCCGTGCAGGCGCACGGTGCTGAGAATCTTCATGATCGTCGCGTCGGGGAGCTCGTCCTTCACGCCCTTGGCCGTGTAGAGGTTCCAGGAGACGTAGTCGCCCTTGGAGTTCTTGAAGCCGAACGTGATCGCCTTGCCGTCGCTGTCGCACTTGCCCTTCTGGGGCGTGTTCGTCGACCGGGCCCACGCGTAACTGCCCTTGATGCCCGAGGCGGTCGTGTAGGCGGTGGCCTTCTCGTCGAACGCAATGCTTTTCTTGTCGGGCTGCGTGTAGCCGCCGAACACCCACCAGGCGGGCGTGTTGATCGCGATCTCGTCGGTGTTCTTGGCCCCTTCGGCGCCCTTGGTCCCGACGATGGCGAGCGCGGTGTCGTCGGTCTTGCCGTCCTTGTCGTCGTCCTCCGTGCACCACTTCGACTTGTACTCGGCGGTGCCCGACTGGATGATCGAGTCGTAGCCGTCGGGCTGTTCCTTGTCCTCCCACTCGAAGCCCTGGCTGAGGGTCGGCGACTGGACCTCCCAGTCCGCCGGCACGTCGAAGGCGACGCCCCGCTTGGGGTTCACGACGACCTTCCAGCCCGCGACGGTCGGCTGCAGCGTCTCGGTGGCGCGCGGGTTGTCGTCCGTGCCCGTCGACGACGAGGCCGACGTGCTCGGGCCGGTGGACACGGTGGGGCTCTTGCTGCCCTTGCCGGTGACCTTCGCCGGGTCGTCGTCATCGCCGCCGAGGACGAGGAAGCCCGTGACACCGGCGGCCACGACGACGGCCGTGGCCGCCACGATCGCGATGAGCTTCGTCCGGTTGCCACCGCCCGGCCCGCCGGTCTGCGGCGGGCCCACGGGCGCCGGGGTGCCCCACTGCTGCGTCTGCGCGTAGGGATTGGGCTGCTGGAAGCCGGGTTGCTGGTAGGGATTCGGCTGCTGGTATCCCGGCTGCTGGTAGGGATTGTTCTGCGCCTGCGGGTTCTGCTCTCCCCCGGGCGGCTGCTGTCCTGGCCACATGGCCTGAAACCCTAGTGCCGACCGGGACACGAATGGGTCACCGCCCCTTGTCAGGGACGTACCGAATCAGGACTCGGTGGGCGTGAACACCCGCACGGTCGCCATGATCTCGCGGATCGTGGCGTCCGGGACCTCGTCGCCGACCCCGTCGGCGCCGAAGAACGACCACGAGGCCAGGTCGCCGTCCGGTGTCCTGAAGGCGAACGTCGTGGCCTTGCCGTCGGAGTCGCACCTGCCCCGCCCCTCGACGCCGGAGGACCGCGAGGTGGCGACGCTGCCGGTGAGACCGGAGGCGGTGGTGAACGAGGTCACCGGACCGGTCGTCACCTTGTCGTGGTCGGGCTGGGCGTAGCCGCCGTAGACCCACGCCGCCGAGTCGGCCCGGGCGATCTCCTCGGTGCTCCTGGCGCCGTCGTTGCCCCGGGTACCGGCGCTCGCGAGGGTTGTGTGCTCGGTCCCGCCGTCCCGGTCGTCGTCGGACGCGCACCACTGTGCCTTCAGCACCGCCGGCGCCTTCATGGCGACGAGCGGCTCGTCGGCGGGGTCGTCGTCCTCCGCGACGTACGTGACCCAGTCGCGCGACTGCGGGGCCCAGCCGGGCGGCACGTCGAAGGCGGCGCCGAGGCCGGGGTTCACGACGGCCCTCCAGCCGGCGACGGTCGGCTCCCCGGTCCGGTCCCCGCGGGGAGTCCCGGTCGCGGAGGAGGAGGCCGAGGCCCGCGCCGAGGAGGGGACCGGACCGGGAACGGCCTCGTCGTCCCCGCCGCCCGCCAGCACGGCGCCCGTCACGGCGGCGGCCACCACGACGACGGCCGCCGTGGCGATCGCCACCACCTTCGTCCGCCGGCCGCGGCCGCCACCGTCGCCGGGCGTCGGAGGCGTCGCCGTCACGGTCGGGGCGTTCCAGGGAGCGTCCGGCTGCCGCGCGTACGGGGCGGGTTGTCGCTGGAAGCCGGGCTGCCGGTAGGGGTTCGGCCGCGGGTCGGGGCCGCCGGCCTTTGGTTGCTCTCCGGGCCACCTGGGCGGCAAGCATACGGCGATCCTCACGCGGCTCTGGCGAGCGTCGGCTACTCGTGGGTAACATCGCCGCATGAGCGCAGACCAGATGTCCATCGGCGAGATGCTCGCCGCCACGGTGCCCATGGCCCGGACCCTGAACCTCGAGTTCCTCGAGACCAGCCCGGAGAAGGCCGTGGTGGCCCTGCCGGACCAGAGCGAGTACCACAACCACGTGGGCGGGCCGCACGCCGGTGCGATGTTCACGCTCGGCGAGTCCGCCAGCGGCGCGATCGTCCTCGCCGCCTTCGGCGACCAGCTCTCTCGGGCCGTGCCGCTCGCCGTCAGCGCCGAGATCTCCTACAAGAAGCTCGCGATGGGGCCCGTCACCGCCACCGCGACCCTCGGCCGCCCGGCCGCCGACGTCGTCGCCCAGCTCGACGCGGGCGAGCGCCCCGAGTTCCCCGTGGCCATCGAGATCCGCCGCGGCGACGGAGCCGTCACCGGCGAGATGACCGTGGTGTGGACCCTGCGTCCCAACGGCTGAGCGACGACCGCGCGCCGGGGCCCTCCGGGTGCGGTGCGGGCCAGCTCCCGGCCATCCGGGGCCCCGGTCACCGCTCTTGTCCATGACCGGTGGCCGGGTGCTCGCGTCCGTGATCCGTGACCGAGGATCGGAGACCGGATGTGCGCCCTCACGCCGCCAGTTGCCGGTCCTCCGCCCCCTCCCCGTTCTCCAGCCCGGCCACGAATTCCTTGAGCCAGGCCACGAAATCCGGACCCAGGTCGGGGCGGTCGCACGCCAGGCGGACGACCGTGCGGAGGTAGTCGGCCTTGTCGCCGGTGTCGTAGCGGCGGCCGGAGAAGACGACGCCGTGCACGGTGCCGGACGCGGCCAACTCCTGAAGGGCGTCGGTGAGTTGGATCTCGCCGCCCCGGCCGGGCGGGGTGCGCTCCAGGACGTCGAAGACGGCCGGGTCGAGGACGTAACGCCCGATGACGGCGTACCGGCTCGGCGCGTCCTCGCGGGCGGGCTTCTCCACGAGTCCGGTGACGCGTACGACGCCGTCCTCGCCGGAGGGCTCCACGGCCGCGCAGCCGTAGAGGTGCACCTGCTCCGGAGGGACCTCCATCAGGGCGACCACCGTTCCGGCGTACCGGTCGCGCACCTCGAGCATCCGGCTGAGCAGCGTCTCGCGCGGGTCGATGAGGTCGTCGCCGAGGAGTACGGCGAACGGCTGGTCCCCGACGTGGTGGCGGGCGCACAGCACCGCGTGGCCGAGGCCGAGCGGGTCGCCCTGCCGGATGTGGTGGATGTCCGCCAGGCGGGCGGGATCGCGCACGGCGTCCAGCCGCACGGTGTCACCCTTGGCCGCGAGGGCCTGCTCCAGTTCGAAGGCGTGGTCGAAGTGGTCCTCGATGGCCCGCTTGTGGCGGCCGGTGACCATGAGGACGTCGTCCAGGCCGGCCGCGGCGGCCTCCTCGACGACGTACTGGATGGCCGGCTTGTCGACGACCGGGAGCATCTCCTTCGGGGTCGCCTTCGTCGCGGGCAGGAAGCGGGTGCCGAGTCCGGCCGCCGGGACGACCGCCTTGCGGACGACGGGAGCCGGCGCGGCGACGGGGGAGGAGTGGGGGGCGTTCATGGCGGTCATGGTGGACCACCGGGATGGGAGTACCCCGGGAACCGGCTCTGAGATTCCTGTGTCGGGCGGTCCCGAAGCGGGAGATCCTGTGTGCCGATCGCCTTTCCCCACACACAAGTTGACGGGTGCGCTCCGCGGCAAATTTCGAATGCCGGTGCGGATACCGCCGGTAACTATTCTCCATACGCCGCGCTTTGGGCCGAGGGCACTCGAACTCCTTGTTTCCTGTGAGGCGCATGTGCGAAGGTGAGCCTCCCCCGCGGGCGGTCCGGCCGGAATCACGCCTGGTCGGACCAGAAGTACGCACCGGTCACCGCACCATTCAGGCACCGCTTTCCGGCGGACGTGTATGTACGCGTGCCGTTCGTCAGTTGGGAAGGAAAAGGTTCCGTGCAGTTCCCCAACCCCCCACGCCCGCCCTACCCGCCCCGCCCCGGATGGACCCCCGGGGATTCCGACCGCGACCTCGCCGCCCGGCTCGGCACGGACGGCAACGCCCGCGCGGTCGCCCTGCTGCTCGCCCGGCACTGGCGCGCGGCTCACGACTACGCCACCGTCTGCCTCGCCGGCCCAGAGGACTCGGCACGGATCGTGGCCGCCGCCGCGTTCCACGAGGTCTTCGGGCGGCTGGCGGCCGGGCGCGCCGACGGCGCCCTGCGTCCCCAACTCCTCGTCTCCGTACGCGACACGGTCCGCGCATGGGCCGGAGCCGACGGAGTGGTGGCCGTCCTGCCGGAACTGCGCAGAACCGTCGGCGGCCGCGGACTGCGCGCCGCGCGAGCCGCGACACCCGAAAGGCGACAACTCGCCGAGCGGGCTTTCCAGTCCCTCTCCGCCGCTTCCCAATGCCTCCTGTGGCATACGGAGGTGGAAGCCGAGCCGATAACCGTACCGGCCGGTCTGCTGGGCGTCGACGGCATCACCGCGACGGCCGGTCTGGAACGGGCCCGTGAGCAATTCCGGGCGGGCTGCGTACGCGCGCACCGGGAACTCGCGCCCACCCCTGAATGCCGCTTCTACAACCGCCTTCTCGACGTTCCCCTGCGCCGTGGCGGGACCCTGCTGCCCGATGTCCGGCAGCATCTCGCGCAGTGCCGCTACTGCCGCCACGCCGCCGAACAACTCAGCCATTTCGACGGCGGACTGGACGTCCTCCTCGCCGAGACCGTTCTCGGCTGGGGCGCCCGCCGCTACCTCGACTCCCGCCCTGGGCGTGCGACGGCCACCGCGGACACGGCCGCCGCACCGGGCCGGCCGACGGCGGCACGCCCACCCGGCGGAGCACGCCCGCGCGGCGGAGCACGCCCGCGCGGTGAAGTACGCCCGCGCGGTGAAGTACGCCCGCGGGGTCAAGTACGCCCGCCCGGTGGCGGCGGCCGCCACCGCACCGCCCCGGCCCGGTTGCTCGACCTGCCGGGCCGGCGCTCCAAGGCCGTCCTCGCCGGGGTCGGACTGACGTGCCTCGCCCTGCTCGCGGCCGTGCTGGTGACCAGGAGCTGGACCGAGGACCACGGTGTCCCGGACTCCCCGGCCACCTGGGGCGCACCCGCCGGCGGCACCAGCCCTGTCGGGACCGGCACGACCGCGCGCACACCGGAGGCCCCCGCCTCCACCGGCTCCTCCTCGGCCGCCGCCCCCGCTTCCCGCCCCGCCGAAGTCGCCCACGGCAGACTGCGCAACGCTGCCACGGGGCTGTGCCTCGACACGGCCGGCGGGCGGATCGAGGCCGGGGCCCCGGCCGTCGTCGCGGCCTGTTCGCCGGCCGCCTCGCAGCAGTGGTCGTACCGGGACGACGGACTGCTGCGCAGCACCGCCGCACCGACCCTCTGCCTGGCCGCCGACCCCGACCGCGGCAGGGCCGTCCTGGACGACTGCGTGGTGCACGCCGGCGAGGTCTTCTTCGACCTGACCGTCCGCGGGGAACTCCTGCTGCGGCGGGGCCACGGCGACCAGGTGGTCACGCCCGGCCCGGGCGGGTCGCGGACGGACGTCGTCGTCGCGGACCGCGACGGGTCCGAGGGGCAGCGCTGGGTGTTCGACGCCACCGTGGAGGTGAAGGGCGCACCGGCGCCGGAGGGGGAGGAGCAGGGACGGCCGTCGTCCCCGGCGGAGCCCCAGCGGCGACCGGTGGCCCCGCCGGGCGACCCGTCACGGCCCGGCGACAGCGTCCCGGCGCCCAATGCCACCCCGGCGCCGCCCGCCCCGGAGTACGAGACGCGGTTCGCGCAAGTGGCCTGCTGCGAGCCGGCCGGGCCGCCGGACCGGGCGGCGACGCCTCCCGTCTCCGTCTCCGAGCCGGTCGGCGCTGTGGGCGACGTACTCGACGACACCCTCACGGGCCTGACCACGGCGCGCGGCTGAGCGGAGGCCGGACGGACGGCGGGCGGTGACTGCTTCGGCCGGTGAAGGGCTCCCGGCCGGTGAAGGGCTCCCGGCCGGTGGGCTGAGCCGCCCGGTCGGCGGGCGAGTCCGTCCGGTCCTTGAGCGAGGCCGTGCAGGTCCCGGACGAGGCGGTTCGGTCCGTGGGCGGGTCGTCCGGCCGTGGGCAAGGCCGTGCAGCGGGGCGGGAATTCCGTGCAGCCCGCGGGCGAGGCGGTTCGGTCCGTGGGCGGGTCGTCCGGCCATGGGCAAGGCCGTGCGGTCGGTGGGCGAGGCCGTCCAGTCCGTGGCCAAGGCCGTGCGGTCGGTGGGCGAGACCGCCCAGTCCGTGGCCAAGGCCGTGCGATCGGTGGGTGAAGCCGTCCAGTGCGTGGGCAGGGCCGTGCAGTCGGTGGGCGAGACCGTCCGGTCCGTGGCGAAGTCGTCCATTGCGTGGACGGGGCCGTCCGGCCGTCGTGGATGTCGGTCAAGGAAGGGCAGGAGCGCTCCGGCGGCGGGTCGTCCGTCGGTCGGCCGGACTCATGGATCCATGGTGTGGCGTCGGTCGGCCGGACTCTTGCGTCCATGGTGCGGCCGTCCCTCGGGCGGCCCGACCCATGGGTCCGTGGTGCGGTGAACGGCACCTCGGACCGGCCTGGGCGATCCCCGCCGACCCGGTAGGCTTCCCGCCGTGCGCCCGCGCGCGGCGCACCGGCCGTACCGGAGAGAACCGGAAGAAGCCGGGAGTAGCGAAGCCAATCGGAGGGAACCGGCGGTGCACGTCCAGGAGTGGCTCGAGGCCGTACCCGCGGTCAGCATCTACGCGCTGGTGGGCCTGGTCATCGGTCTGGAGAGCCTGGGCATCCCGCTGCCGGGCGAGATCATCCTCGTCTCCTCGGCGCTGCTCGCCTCGCAGCACGGCGAGATCGACCCGCTCATCCTCGGCGCCTGCGCCACCGCCGGCGCGGTGATCGGCGACTCCATCGGCTACGCCATCGGCCGCAAGGGCGGACGCCCGTTGCTGGCCTGGCTCGGGAGGAAGTTCCCCCGGCACTTCAGCGAGGGGCACGTCGCCACGGCGGAGCGGTCCTTCGAGAAGTGGGGCATGTGGGCCGTCTTCTTCGGCCGTTTCATCGCCCTGTTGCGCATCTTCGCGGGTCCGCTCGCGGGCGTGCTGCACATGCCGTACTGGAAGTTCTTCATCGCCAACGTCCTCGGCGGCATCCTGTGGGCGGGCGGCACGACGGCCGTCATCTACTACGTGGGCGTCGTCGCCGAGTCCTGGCTGAAGAGGTTTTCCTGGCTGGGGCTGGTGGCGGCCGTCCTCATCGGCCTCACGTCGATGCTGGTGCTCAAGCGCAAGGCCAGGAAGATGGAGGGCGCCGCGAAGACCGAGGCCGCAGTCGCTCCGGAGGCCGTGGCGGCCGCCGAGTAGCCGGGCGCGGACCCTTCGGGCCGGTCGCGCCCACGCGGAACCGCATGGCGACACAGGGCCGCGCCCCCGGGGTGCGGCCCTACTCGTGGATCTCGCCGTGGGCCCTGGCCAGCTCGGCGTACAGGGTCCCGTTCAGCGTCACGCCCTCCCGCTCCTCCGGCGTCAGCTCGCGCCTCACCTTCGCCGGCACCCCCGCCACCAGCGACCCGGGCGGCACCTCCATCCCCTGCGGCACCAGCGCCTGGGCGGCGACCAGCGAGCCCGCCCCGATCACGGCGCCGTTGAGCACCGTCGCCCCCATCCCGATGAGGCAGTCGTCCCCCACGGTCGCGCCGTGGACGACGGCGTTGTGGCCGACGGAGACGCGCTCGCCGATGGTGACGGGGAACCCGGGGTCGGCGTGGAGCGTGCAGTTGTCCTGGATGTTGCTCTGCGCGCCGACGGAGATCCGTTCGACGTCGCCGCGCACGACCGCGCCGTACCAGACGCTCGCGCCCGCCTCCAGGGTCACGTCCCCGATCACGGAGGACGTGGGCGCCACGAAGGCCTCCTCGTGGATCTTCGGTTCCCTGCCGCCGATGCCCGTGATCAGCGCCTTGTGCGTCATCACCGTCTCCTCCTCGTCCGGGGTACACCGGCACCGTACGTCACCCGGTGGGGTGAAGATCACAGGGCAACGGCGTCCTGGGGCCGGTGCGCGCTGAGTACCGTGAGCGGGTGCCGAAGCGCAAGAACACGTTCTCATCATGGTGGCGCCGCCTCGCGCAGCGGGCGGTTCACGCGGGCTGGGCCTGGGTGCAGCGCACCGGTTCGGTCACCGCGGAACACCCCGGGCGCCTCCGCTTCGGCTCGATCGGCAGCGGAACCCGGCTCGCCTTCCCGCTCGGCACGGTCTTCGGTGAGCCCTGGATCCGTCTCGGCGCGCACTGCATCGTGGGGGAGCAGGTCACCCTGACGGCCGGTCTGATGCCCGACCTCGACCTCGGGCCCGACCCGATCCTGCGCATCGGCGACGGCGTCGTCCTGGGCCGCGGCAGCCACGTCATCGCCGACACGACGGTCACCATCGGCAGCGACTGCTACTTCGGGCCGTACGTCTACGTCACCTCCACCAACCACTCCTACGACGACCCGCACGAGCCCATCGGCAAGCAGTGGCCGCGGATGGAGCCCGTGGAGATCGGGCCGGGGTGCTGGATCGGCACGGGGGCCGTCATCCTGCCGGGGGCGCGGATCGGGCGGAACGTCGTCGTGGCGGCCGGGGCCGTGGTGCGCGGGACCGTCCCGGACCACGCCGTGGTGGCGGGGGCGCCCGCCCGGGTCGTACGGCGCTGGACGCCCGCCGAGGGCTGGCAGCCGCCGCTGCGCACCCCGGCGCCCGTGCCGATTCCGGACGGGGTCACCTCGGAACAACTGGTCGCGCTCTCGGGGCTCGACGAGGAGTCGGCGGCGAGGCTCGCCCGGCTCGAACCCGAGGGCTGACTCAGCCCGCCGCCAGCAGCACCGTGCCCACCAGGGCCAGGCCCGCGCCCGCGGCCTGGACTGCGCGCAGCCGCTCCCGCAGGAAGCCCAGGGCGGCCAGGGCGGTCACCACCGGGTAGAGGGAGGCGAGCACGGCGGCGACGGTGACCGGGCCGTGCTGGGCGGCGACCGCGTAGGTGCCGTTCGCGGCGACGTCGGCCAGTCCGACGAAGGCGAACGCTGGCAGCGAGGACCGGCGCAGGCCGCCCCCGGAGAGCGCCGGCGCCCCGCGCCGTACGGCGACGTACAGGGCGGCGCCGCCCACGGCCACATTGGTCACGCGCTGCACGAACAGGGCGAGGAACAGGCCCGTGACGGTCGTCGAGGCCTCCGTGATCAGGACGAACACGGTGCCGAAGCCGAGGGCCGCGACCAGGGTCAGGAGAACGGCCCGGCGCTGCACCGGGGCACCCCTGAGCTGCGGGCCGCCCGCCAGGACGACCCCGAGGACCGCGACCGCGATGCCCGCGAGCTGCGCCGGCCCGGGGCGCTCGCCCAGGAACAGACCGACGGACACCGGAACGGCCACGCTCAGCGTGGCCAGCGGGGAGACCACCCCCATGGGGCCGAGCGCCAGCGCCTGGTAGAAGGAGAGCAGGGCCACCGGGCCGACCACACCGGCCGCGACCGCGAACCACAGACGGGGCCCGGCCTCGCTCCAGCCGCCGGTGGCGAGCACGATCACGCCCAGGACGGCCGCCGCGATCGTCTGCGAGACGACCACCACCGTCAGGGCCGGGGTGCGCCGTGTCAGCAGCCCGCCGCCGAAGTCGGCCAGGCCCCACAGGAGGCTCGTGGCCAGGGCGAAGAGTGCTGTCACGGATCCCTCGCAGTACAGTTCGGTGCACGATCGGGTGCACCCCATCGTAGTGCAGGCCAATGAACCCTGGCATCCAGAATATTGAACTTCGGGAGTGGACGGAACGTGTCGGACCTCGAACTCCTGACCCAGTCCCTGGCGCGCAACGTCAAGCACTGGCGCTCGGTGCGCGGCTTCACCCTGGATGTGCTCGCCGCCCGGGCCGGCGTCAGCCGCGGGATGCTCATCCAGATCGAGCAGGCCCGCACCAACCCGAGCATCGGCACGGTCGTCAAGATCGGTGACGCGCTCGGCATCAGCGTCACCACGCTCCTCGACTACGAGCGGGGTCCGAAGGTCCGCATCGTCCCCGCCGAGAAGGCGGTACGGCTGTGGCACACCGAAGCCGGCAGCTACAACCGGCTCCTCGCCGGCGCGGAGGCCCCCGGGCCGCTGGAGATGTGGGACTGGCGGCTGATGCCGGGGGAGAACAGCCCCTCCGAACCCCACCCCGGCGGCACCTTCGAACTCGTCCACGTCACCGCGGGCGAGCTGACGCTCACCGTCGACGGCGAGGACCACCTGGTGCCGGCCGGCGCGAGCGCCTCCTTCGAGGCCAGCGTCCCGCACGTGTACCGCAATCGCGGTGACGTGCCGATGGAGATGGTGATGGCCGTCTCGGTGCCGCCCGTCCCCTGAGACGCCGGCGCCGACGGCAGCCGGGTCTTGTTAGCGTGCGGACCATGCGCGCACCCATCGGACACTTCGACGACGCACAGCCCGCCCCCGACTGCCTCGACGAGCTGACCCGTCCGGTCGCCGACGCCCTACGCCACTGGAGCGGCAGCGTCCCCGCCGAGCAGATCCTCTACGTCGACACCGACCCGCAGTGGGCCGACACGGCCGTCTTCGTGGAGCACTACGGGCAGGAACTGCTGGAGCAGTCGGCGAACTGCGTCGTCGTCGCGGGCAGGCGCGGCGGTGAGACCACGCTGGCCGCCTGCGTCGTGCCGTCCCCCACCCGGGTCGACGTCAACGGCGTGGTGCGCCGTCAACTCGGCGTCCGGAAGGCCTCCTTCGCGCCCATGGACACGGCCGTGGGGGAGACCGGCATGGAGTACGGAGGCATCACCCCCGTCGGACTCCCGGACGCCTGGCCGGTGCTGGTGGACTCGGCCGTCGTCGACCTGCCGTACGTCCTGGTGGGAAGCGGGCGCCGGCGCGGCAAGCTGCTGGTGCCGGGGAAGGCGTTCGCCGAACTGCCGGGGGCCGTGGTCCTGGAGGGGCTCGGGGTGGCCTGACCTCAGGCCGCGGAGTGATGGGCGAGGGCCAGATGCGGGTCGTCCTCGCCCGGCGCCGGTGTCGGATCCGCGTGGACCAGGGCGGCCGTCAGGCGCGGCACGGCGTGCAGCAGGGCGTGTTCGGCGTCCACGGCGATCGCGTGCGCCTTACGTACCGTCACGTCGCCGTCCACGACGACCGCGACCTCGGCGCGCAGCCGGTGCCCGATCCAGCGCAACCGCAACTCGCCCACCTCCCGCACGCCCGCGACCTGCCGCAGCGCCCGCTCGGCCGCGTCCATCAGCGCCGGGTCGACGGCGTCCATCACCCGCCGGAACACCTCACGCGCCGCGTCCCGCAGCACCAGTACGATCGCCGCCGTGATCACCAGCCCCACGACGGGGTCCGCCAGGTGCCACCCCAGCGCCGATCCGCCGGCGCCCAGCAGCACCGCCAGTGACGTGTAGCCGTCGGTGCGCGCGTGCAGGCCGTCCGCGACCAGGGCCGCCGAGCCGATCGCGCGGCCCACGCGGATGCGGTACCGGGCCACCCACTCGTTGCCCGCGAAGCCGACCAGGGCGGCCACCGCGACCGCCGGCACGTGGTCGACGGGCCGTGGATCCAGCAGCCGGTCGACGGCCGTCCACCCGGCGAAGGCCGCCGACGCGGCGATGGTCAGCACGATCGCCAGACCCGCCAGGTCCTCCGCCCGCCCGTAGCCGTAGGTGAAACGGCGGGTGGCCGCCCGCCGCCCCAGCACGAACGCGATCCCGAGCGGTACGGCGGTCAGCGCGTCCGCCGCGTTGTGCACGGTGTCACCGAGCAGCGCCACCGACCCGGACGCCACCACGACGACCGCCTGCGCCACCGCCGTGAGGCCGAGGACCAGCAGTGAGGTCCACAGTGCGCGCATGCCGCGCGCCGAGGACTCCAGGGCCCGGTCGAGCTTGTCGGCGGTCTCGTGGGAGTGGGGGGTGAGGAGGTGGGAAAGGCGGTGACGCACACCGGAGGCGGGGCGCCGGCCAGGGTGGCCGTGACCGTGGTGGTCCTCGTGGCCCTGCTCGTGCTCGTGGCCTTGCTCGTGCCCGTGGCCGTGGCCGTGATCATGCCCGTGCCCCTGGTGGAAATCGCCCCCGTGCCCGTGGTCGACGACGTGGCCGTGGTGATGTCCGTGGTCGACGTCGTGGCCGTGGTGATGTCCGTGGTCGACGCGGTGGCCGCGGTGGTCGTCGTGCCGCTCGCTCACATCGGTCCCCTTCCGGCGCTCTGGGTGGACCATGCCCGCCCACACGGCCATTATGTGCGTATGAGCGCACGCATGCACCTGTCACCTGCGCACCATGCGCACCCGCAGAGCCCGGGCGAGGAGCAGTTCGCCCTCGCCGCCGAGTTGCTGGCCCTGCTGGGCGACCGCACCCGCCTGACGCTGCTGCACGCCCTGACGTCCGGCGAGGCGGACGTGACGACGCTGACGGAGGTGTGCGGGGCGGCCCGGCCGGCGGTCAGCCAGCACCTGGCCCGGCTGCGGCTGGCCGGGCTGGTGACCACCCGCAAGGAGGGCCGGCGGGTGGTCTACTCGCTGCGCGACGGCCATCTGCGCCGCCTGGTAGACGAGGCGCTGAACGTGGCCGACCACCGGCTGGCCGACCGGCCGGTGCACGACTGACCCCGCTCCGCCGGGTCAGTACCGCTCCGCCGTCCCCAGGTACTGCTCGGCGAACGCGGCAGCGGCGGCGGGCGAGGTGAACAGCCGGCGCAGCCGGGCGAGCGCCGTGCCCGCGCGGAACGGATCACCGGCGGCCACGCCGTGGTAGACCTCGGAGAGCCACTGCGAGAACTCCTGGTAGTCCCACACCCGCCGCAGGCACGCCTCCGAGTAGCCGTCCAGGCCGGCGCCGTCGCCCTCCGTCAGACGGGCGACCAGCGCGTCGCCGAGCAGGAAGGCGTCGTGGAGCGCGAGGTTCATGCCCTTCGCGGCGATGGGCGCGACCAGGTGGGCCGCGTCCCCGGCCAGGTACAGCCGCCCGTGCGCCATCGGCTCGACCACGTAGTCGTGCATGTCCAGCACCCGCTTCTCGATCAGCCGTCCCTCGGTGAGCGGCGGCGCTCCGGCCGCCCCGAGGCGTTCGTGGAGCTCGGCCCAGACGCGTTCGTGCGGCCAGTTCCCCGGGTCGTCGCCGGGCGGGCACTGCAGGTAGTAGCGGGTGACCTCGGGGCTGCGGGCCATGTGCCCGGCGAACCCGCGCGGATGGACGCCGAACAGGACGCAGTCGGAGGAGGGCGGCGCCTCCGCGAGCAACGCCAGCCAGCCTATGCCGTAGTCGTGCCGTGCGATGCGCGCCCGCTCCCGCGTCAGCGCGGTCCTGCTGACCCCCCGCGCGCCGTCCGCGCCGACCACGAAGTCGCAGCGCAGCACCCGCCGTCGGCCGGTGGCGGGGCAGGTGTACGAGACGGAGGGGTGGTCGGTGTCCAGGTCGTGCAGCTCGACGTCGCGCACCGAGAAACGGGCGTCCCCGCCGCGCACGTCGGCGTACTCGTGCACGAGGTCCGTCACCAGCAGCGGTTGCGGATAGACGAAGTGGTGACGTCCCGTCAGGTCGCCGTAGGCGAAGCGGTACCGCTCGCCCTCGAAGCGGAACTCGCAGGCCGTGTGCTGCTGGGCGCGCTCCGGCAGCCGGCCCGCCAGGCCCCGCTGCTGGAGTCCGCGCACGGCCCATTCCTCGATGACGCCGGCGCGGGGGCGCCGTTCGATGAACTCGCGGCTCTCCGTCTCCAGCACCACGCAGTCGAGGTGCGCGGCCCGCAGGATGTTGCCGACGGTCAGTCCGGCGGGGCCGGCGCCCACGACGACGACCGGAACGTGCTGCGGGTCAGGGGAGTTGGCGTGGGGGGAGGTGGTCACCCGCACATTATGGGCGTCCCCCGGAAGGGTGTCAGTGCGCCGGATCGGCCACTGGGCCGCCTTCCCGTGCGACCGGGGAGCGTCCGGGGCCCGGCGCGGACGGCGTACCCGGGCGTACCCGCCCGGCAGCACGTACGCGACGACGACGGCCGGCCCGGGGAATCAGCGCAGGCGGGGGATCTCGATGGCCGGGCAGCGGTCCATGACCATCTCCAGACCGGCCGCGCGCGTGCGGTCGTAGGCGGCCTCGTCGATGACGCCGAGCTGGAACCACACCGCCTTGGCGCCCTTGGCGACCGCCTCGTCCGCGACGGCTCCCGCGAGGTCGCTGTTGAGGAACACGTCGACGACGTCCACCTCGAAGGGGATGTCCGCCAGGGAGGCGTAACCCTGCTCCCCGTGGACCGTCTCCGCCTTGGGGTGGACGGGCACGACCCGCTTGCCGAAGCGCTGGAGCACCTCGGCGACGCCGTACGCCGCGCGCCGCGTGTTCGTCGATAGGCCCACCACGGCCCAGGTGTCGCCGAGTTCGGTGAGGATCTTGCGGATCGTTGCCTCGTCGCCGTACACCGGCGGCCTCCTCATGGCTGACGGGAAGGGGTGCTTACCTGCTGCGTCCCGTCAACAGCGTACGGGTCGTCCCCATTCCGTGCCGTCGCGCTGCGAACGGCTCCCCGCGGGCCTACGCTCGCCCCGTGCTGCGCATCATCGACGCCCGAACAGGCGAGCCCGTCCCCGCCGCCCCCGTCCGCCGCGGCCTGACCCGCGTCGAGGCCCACGCCTCGGGGTCCGGCACCGGCGCCCTCCGTGTCCTCCTCGTCGCCGACGTCCTCGCCCGCGCCCTCGAACTCGACGGCACGCCCGTCATGACCGTGCTCAGCGGGGGGCCGGAGCGGGCGGAACTGCGGACGGCCGCCGCGGCCCTCGGCATCCGGCCCTTCGAGGAGGCCCGGGACGTCGCGCACGGGACCGGCGGGGCCCGGAGCCTGCACGTGGTGGCGGAGGACGGCGAGGCGCCGCCCGAAGCGCTCCTGATCTCCGTGGCCCCCGTCCTCGCCGCCGCCCCCGTACCGCCGGACACCGACCCCACCGCCCTGCGCCTGGCCCTGCTCTCCCACCACCACCGCAGGCCGGTCCCGCTCGACGCGGACGCGCTGCGGGAGGCCCGCACCGCCCTCGCACGCTGGCGCCGCGCCGTCGCCGACTGGTCCCGAAGCCCCTCACGGCCGGTCCCCGACGACATCGGCGAACGGCTCCGCACCGCCTGGGAGGACGACCTGGACGTACCGCGCGTACTGGGCGTGCTGCGGTCGGTGGCGGAGGCCGGACCGGAGCTGCCGGACGGCGCCCGCTTCGAGACGTACGCCTACATCGACCGCCTCCTCGGCCTCGAGCTCACCCGCGACCTGGGAGCCCTGGCATGAGCGCCCGCGCCGCGGACGGGCCGCCGCGTCGGCTGGTCGTGGTGCGGCACGCGAAGTCGGCGTGGCCCGGAGGCACCCCCGACCACGAGCGGCCGCTGGCCCCACGCGGTCTCCGGGACGCCCCGGCCGCGGGCCGTGCGCTCGCCGAGGCCGGCCGGCTGCCCGACCTCGCCCTGTGCTCGACGGCCGTGCGCGCACGCCGGACCTGGGAGCTGGCCTGCGCCCAGTGGGACGCGCCACCGCCGGTCCGGTACGAGCCCCGGCTGTACGCGGCCGACGTGCCCGAGCTGCTGGAGGTGGTCGGGGAGACGCCATCCGAGGTCGAGACCCTGCTGCTGGTGGGACACAACCCGGGGCTGCAGGAGCTGGTCCTCGAGCTGGCCGGGGGCGAGGAGGGCGACGCCCTGGAGCGGGTACGGGTGAAGTTCCCGACGTCCGCGATCGCGGTGCTGGACTGGTACGGGCCCGCCTGGCGGGACCTCGCCCCGGGCGGAGCCCGGCTGACGGCGGTGACGGTGCCCCGGGGGAGCCGCTGAGCCGGGCCAGGAGCACGGTGGCCGGCGCATCGGCCGGTGGCGGGGCGACGCCGGTGAGGTGCGTCACCCGCCACCGGGGCCGCCCTCGGCGACGGGGCGTGACGTCGCGTGCGGTCCCGGGCGCCGAAACCCAAGTGGCCGTTGGTCCGTTTGCGCGGACCCCGGGCCGCCCCGCGCCGTCATGTCGCACGTCCCCGCCCGCGCCTCGGGAGACGGCGGCCCGGGGAGCACCGCATAGGCTGGCCGGATGCCGGACGAGTACCGCACAGTCGCCCACGCGGGCGTGCACGAGACCGAGGTCAACCGCTCCCGCTTCCTGTGCGCCCTCGCCCCGGCGGCCACCGAGCAGGAAGCCCAGCGGTTCGTCGCGGCCGTCCGCAAGGAGCACGCCGACGCCACCCACAACTGCTGGGCCTACGTCATCGGCGCCGACGCCGCCGTCCAGAAGGCCAGCGACGACGGCGAACCGGGCGGCACCGCGGGTGTGCCCATGCTCCAGATGCTGCTGCGCCGCGACATGCGGTACGTCGTCGCCGTCGTCACCCGCTACTACGGCGGTGTCAAGCTCGGCGCCGGCGGCCTCATCCGCGCCTACGGCGGTGCGGTCGGCGAGGCCATCGACGCCCTCGGCACGATCACGCGCCGCCGCTTCCGCCTGGCGACGGTGACCGTCGACCATCAGCGGGCCGGCAAGGTGCAGAACGACCTGCGCGCCACCGGCCGCGAGGTGCGGGACGTGCGCTACGGGGAGGCGGTCACGATCGAGATCGGGCTGCCGGACGCCGATGTGGACGCCTTCCGCGCCTGGCTCGCGGACGCGACGGCCGGAACGGCCCGGTTCGAGGTGGGCGGGGAGGCGTACGGGGACGCCTGACGGACGGGCGGATCGGGAGATTGCGCGTTTCGGGTCAAATGTCCGTAACGTCCCCGTGTCGCCGTCGGTATGACGGTGCGATACGGGAGTAACCGCCCGTGATGTCAGACCCGGCCGTTAGTCTCGAGGATCATGAGGCTCCTGCACACTTCCGACTGGCATCTCGGCCGGGCGTTCCACCGGGTGAACATGCTCGGCGCCCAGGCCGAGTTCATCGGCCACCTCGTCCGCACCGTGCGCGAGCGCGAGGTGGACGCGGTGGTCGTGTCGGGGGACGTGTACGACCGGGCGGTGCCGCCGCTCGCCGCCGTCGAGCTGTTCGACGACGCACTGCACCGGCTCGCCGACCTGGGCGTGCCGACGATCATGATCTCCGGGAACCACGACTCCGCGCGACGGCTCGGCGTGGGCGCCGGGCTGATCGGACGCGCGGGCATCCACCTGCGGACCGCGCCGGGCGCGGCCGGGACCCCCGTCGTGCTCGCCGACGGTCACGGCGAGGTCGCCTTCTACGGCCTTCCCTACCTCGAACCCGCCCTCGTGAAGGACGAGTTCGGCGTGGAGAAGGCCGGCCACGAGGCCGTGCTCGCCGCCGCCATGGACCGCGTCCGCGCCGACCTCGCCACGCGCGCGCGGGGGACGCGATCCGTCGTTCTCGCCCACGCCTTCGTCACCGGCGGCGAACCCAGCGACAGCGAGCGGGACATCACCGTCGGCGGAGTAGCGTCCGTGCCCGCCGGCGTCTTCGACGGCGTCGACTACGTGGCGCTCGGGCATCTGCACGGCTGCCAGACCATCACCGAGCGCGTGCGCTACTCCGGCTCCCCGCTGCCCTACTCCTTCTCCGAGGCCGAGCACCGCAAGACGATGTGGCTGGTCGACCTCGGGGCCGACGGCTCGCTCGACGCGGAGCGGATCGACTGCCCGGTGCCGCGCGCGCTGGCCCGCGTCCGGGGCACACTGGAGGAGCTCCTCGCCGATCCCGGCCTCGCGCGACACGAGGAGGCGTGGGTCGAGGCGACGCTCACGGACGCCGTGCGCCCGGCCGAGCCCATGGCCCGGCTCAGCGAGCGCTTCCCGCACACCCTCAGCCTCGTCTTCGCCCCCGAGCGCGCCCCGGACGACCCCGACGTGTCCTACGCACGGCGCCTCGCCGGCCGCAGCGACCAGGAGATAGCCGAGGACTTCGTGGCCCACGTGCGCGGGGCGGGCCCGGACGCGCGCGAACAGGCCGTCCTGCGGGACGCGTTCGACGCCGTGCGCGCGGACGACGCTGTCCGGGAGGTGGCCCGATGAGGCTGCACCGGCTCGGCCTCACCGCCTTCGGCCCCTTCGGCGGCTCCCAGAGCGTCGACTTCGACGAGCTGTCCGCCGCCGGCCTCTTCCTGCTGCACGGGCCGACGGGCGCCGGCAAGACCTCCGTCCTGGACGCCGTGTGCTACGCGCTGTACGGGTCCGTCCCGGGCGCCCGCCAGAGCGCCCAGGGCCTGACCCTGCGCTCCGACCACGCCGCCCCCGGCACCCGCACCGAGGTCACCCTCGAACTCACCGTCGCCGGCCGCCGTCTGGAAGTCACCCGCCAGCCGCCCTGGGAGCGCCCCAAGAGGCGCGGCACGGGCACGACGGTCGACAAGGCGCAGAGCCTGCTGCGCGAGTACGACGCCGTGGCCGGCGTCTGGAAGGACCTCAGCCGTTCCCACCAGGAGATCGGCGAGGAGATCACCCAGCTGCTCGGCATGAGCCGCGAGCAGTTCTGCCAGGTCGTGCTGTTGCCCCAGGGCGACTTCGCCCGCTTCCTGCGCGCCGACGCCGAGGCGCGCGGCAGGCTGCTCGGACGCCTCTTCGACACCCAGCGCTTCGCCGAGGTCGAGAAGCGCCTCGCGGAGCGACGGCGGACGACCGAGGCACGCGTGCGGGAGGGCGACGCGGCCCTGCTGGCGGACGCGCACCGCATGCAGCAGGCCGCCGGGGACGCCATGGAGCTGCCCGAAATGGCACCGGGTGAACCGGGTCTGGCCGAGGCCGTGCTGACCGCCGCCGCCGTCGCCCGCAGCACCGCGCGCGAGCAGCTGACGGTCGCCGAGTGCGGCCGCCTCGCCGCCGAGTCCGCCCAGGCCGCCGCCGAGATCGCCCTGGCCGACGTACGGGAACTGGTGCGGTTGCAGGAGCGGTTCGCCCGGGCGAGGGAGCGGGCCCGGCTCCTGGAGGAGGGGGCCGGGGCCCATCGGGAGGCGCAGGCGCGGATGGAGCGGGCGCGCAAGGCGGAGGCGGTGGCGCCGGCCCTGGAACTGCGGGACGCCGCCGACGCCGAGCATCGCAGGGCGGCCGCCGCCGAGGCACGCGCGCGTGCCCTGCTGCCCGAGCGGTTCGCGGAGGACGGCGCCGGAGGGCTCGCCGCCGCCGCACGCCGGGCCGCACGGGAGCTGGGCGGGCTGGAGTCGGCCCGCCGCGGTGAGCGGCGGCTGGCCGAGCTGCTCGCCGAGCGCGCCGACCTGGACCGGCAGGAGCGCGCCGACGAGGAGGTGCTGGCGGAGACCGAGGGCTGGCTCGCGGACTGGGAGGCGACCCGCGCGTCGCTCCAGGCCCGGGTCGAGTCCGCCCAGGAGGCCGCCACCCGCGCCGAACAGCTCGCCGTCCAACGGGAGCCCGCCCGGCGCCGGTTGACGGCGGCCCGGCTGCGCGACGAGCTGGCCCGTGACACGGAGCGGGCCCAGCAGCGGGCCCTCGCCTCCGGAGAGCGCGCGCTGCAGGCACGTACGCACTGGCTCGACCTCAAGGAGCAGCGGCTCAACGGCATCGCCGCGGAACTGGCCGCCACCCTGAAGGACGGCGAGCCCTGCGCCGTCTGCGGTGCCACCGACCACCCGGCACCCGCGCGCAAGGTCGCCGGACACGTCGACCGGGAGGCCGAGGAACAGGCCCTCGCCGCCCTCCAGCGTGCGGAGCAGGAGCGCGCGGACGCCGAGCGCGACCTCGGTCTGGCCCGGGAGGCGCTCGCCGCCGCCACCGCCGAGGCGGGCGACTCCCCGACCGACCGGCTCGCCGCCGAGGCCGACGAGTTGGAGCGGAGCTACGCGCAGGCCCGCCGGGACGCCTCCGCGCTGCATCCCGCCCGCGAGGAGCTGCGCCGGGCCGAGTACGAGCACGAGCGGCGCACCGCCGCCCAGCGGGACGCCGCCGTGCGGGCCGCGTCCCGGGTGGGCCACCGTGAGCGGCTCGAGCGGGAACGGACCGCACTGGAGCAGGAGCTGGCCGAGGCCCGGGGTGCCGCGGAGAGCGTGGCCGCGCGCGCCGCGCAGCTGGAGCGGCAGGCCGCCCTGCTCACCGAAGCCGCCGACGCCGCCCGCGCCGCCGAGGAGAGCGCCGAGCGGCTCAAGGCCGCCGACGGGCGCCTCGACGAAGCCGCCTTCCGGGCCGGCTTCGATACCCCGCAGGCCGCCGCCGACGCCCTCCTCGACGACACCGCCCACCGCGAGCTGCAACGGCGCCTGGACGCACGGCAGTCGGAGGAGGCCGCCGTACGGGCCGTGCTCGCCGAGCCGGAGACCGTGGCCGCCGCCCAGCGGCCGCCCGCCGACCTCACCACGGCCGAACGGGCCGCCGCCGAGGCCGCGGAACGCCTGCGCCGGGCCGCGTCCGCCCAGGACGCGGCCGCCCGCCGCTGCGCCGAACTCGACCGTCTCTCCGCCCGCGCGGCCGACGGCGTACGGCGGCTCGCCCCGCTGCGCGAGGAGTACGACCGGGTGGCCCGTCTGGCCGGCCTCACCGCGGGCACCTCCGCGGACAACGAGCGCAGGATGCGCCTGGAGTCCTACGTCCTGGCCGCCCGCCTGGAGCAGGTTGCCGCCGCCGCGACCGTACGCCTGCAGCGCATGTCCTCCGGGCGCTACACCCTCGTCCACTCCGACGACCGGACCGGACGCGGCCGCAGCGGGCTCGGGCTGCACGTCGTCGACGCCTGGACCGGCCGGGAGCGGGACACGTCCACGCTGTCGGGCGGCGAGACCTTCTTCGCCTCGCTGGCGCTCGCTCTGGGCCTCGCCGACGTGGTCACCGACGAGGCGGGCGGGGTGCGCCTGGACACGCTCTTCATCGACGAGGGCTTCGGCAGCCTCGACGACCAGACGCTCGACGAGGTCCTCGACGTCCTGGACTCCCTGCGCGAGCGGGACCGCAGCGTCGGCATCGTCAGCCATGTGGCCGACCTGCGGCGGCGGATCCACGCGCAGCTGGAGGTCGTGAAGGGCAGAGGCGGATCGGTGGTGCGCCTGCGCACCGGGGGATGACCCGGTGCCTCAGCGACCGAGCGGGCGCCGGGGCAGCGGGGAGGAGTAGACGACGCTGGTCGTCACCGATCCCAGCGCGCCGATCTTGCCCGACACCTCCTCCAGGTGCCGCATCGAACGGGCGGCGACCTTGATGACGAAGCAGTCGTCGCCCGTGACGTGGTGCGCCTCCAGGATCTCCGGCGTGACGGCCACCAGGTCGTGGAACGGCTTGTAGTGGCCGTTGGGATAGCGCAGCCGGACGAACGCGAGGATCGGCAGCCCGAGCCGCTCCGGGTCCACGACGGCGGCGTACCCCTGGATGACGCCCGCCTCCTCCAGCCGCCGCACCCGCTCGGTGACGGCGCTCGCCGACATCGACACGGCCCGCGCCAGGTCGGCGAAGCTGGCCCGGCCCTCGCGCTGGAGGACCTCGAGGATGCGCCAGTCGGTGGCGTCCGGGGAATACGCGGTCATGAGCGAGGGATAGCAGGGGAATCCCCGGCCGGGCAAGGTCCAGGCCGGGGAATGCCCCTTCAGGGAGAGGATCGGCGACCGTAGATTTCTGGTCATCGGCAACCCGCCGGTACCGCACCGACCTGCCGCCGACGACCCGTCCGCACCGCCGCCGACCCGCCGCCAGCGACCCGCCGGCACCGTCGCCGACGACCCGTCGGCACCGTCGCCGACGACCCGTCGGCACCGTCGCCGACGACCCGTCGGCACCGTCGCCGACGACCCGCCGGCACCGTCGTCGAAGACCCGCCGGCACCGTCACCGAAAGGCCCCGCGATGACCGCCATCTCCGCCCCTTCCGCGTCCTCTCCCCTCACCTCCGCCCCCTCCGAGCCGGCCTCCGCCGCTTCCGAGCCGGCCTCCGCCCCCTCCGAGCCGGCCTCCGCCGCTTCCGAGCCGGCCCCCGCCCCCTCCGCCCCCCTTGCCGTCAACCCCGTTCTGCGTGTCGCCCCCGCCGCCCCGGGCGAGGCCGCCGCCCACTTCCGGGCGAGCCTGGTCTTCCACGCGGACGTCTCCGACGTCGCCGCCGCGCTCGCGGCCGGCGGCGACCCCGGCTTCGTCGTCCTGGACTCCCGCTCCACCGAGTCCTGGGACCAGGGCCACATACCCGGAGCGGTCCACCTGCCCACCGCGCTCATCCCCGAGCAGGCCGAACAGCTCCTCGACAAGGACGTGCCGGTCGTGACCTACTGCTGGGGCCCCGGCTGCAACGGCGCCACCCGTGCCGCCCTCGCGCTCGCCGAACTCGGCTTCCGCGTCAAGGAGATGCTCGGCGGCTTCGAGTACTGGGTGCGCGAGGGCTTCGAGTTCGAGACCTGGGAGGGCCGCGAGCGGCGTGACGCCGACCCGCTGACCGCTCCCGTGGGTACTGAGGACTGCGGCTGCTGACCGCCGGGCCGCCCGGTCAGTCCCGCACGGCCTCCGGGACGGGACGCAGGAACGGGTGGTCCGACGCCCCGAACTCCGCCTCGGGGCGGGCCGCGCGCAGCACCACGTCGAGCGCGGCGTCCGCGTCGCACGCGTAGTGCCCGCCGACCCAAACGGCGTTGGCCTCCACCACCGCCCACCCGGAACCGTCCACCAGGCCGACGTCCACGACGACGGCCCTAGGCAGCCCCGACCCGGCCGGCCGCTCGGCGAACGCCAGCACCTCGGCGCGGCGCGGGTCCTCCGCGAGCGGGGCGACATCCAGGTCACCCCGGGCCGCATACCGGCTGCCGGTGCGCACCTCACCGTCCAGCACGAACAGCCGGTACTCCACGGCGAACGTCACGGTGTCGCTCACCAGCACCGGTTCCGCGCCCTCGACGGCGTCCGGCCCCGGCAGCCCGCTGCCGCCCGCGTAGACCCGGGCCGGGAAGTTCTTGTCGTTCGGCGGCTGCACGAACGCGGGGCGCCGCAGCAGGCGCGCCTCCTCATCGTGGTGAACTCCACGTCTCGCAGCGTCAGTTCGTACGGGAGCCGGCCGGCCGGTCCTTCGGCGCCTCCAGCAGACGTGTTCCCAGATCCCTCGTGACCGCGTCCGCGAACAGCGGACCGGCGTACAGCGACGCCCCCGCCGCGTCCCGCCACCGTTCGGGCACCCGCCAGTCGCGCAGCGTCTCCACGTGCGCGCCAAGTGGCCGGGCCGCGTCCGCGACGCCGCGGCCGGTCGCGGTGACGCGCGGGGACAGGAACAGCGTTCGGGCGGTCGTCGTGGGAGAGAGGGTGGCGTACGAGCGGGCCGGGCGGCAGCAACCATCCGCGGCCCGCTCACGCCCCGTCAGAGCCCGGCCAGCTCGTCCACCAGGTCGTCGAGACCCAGCGAGCCCTGCGAAAGGGCCGCCATGTGCCAGGCCTTGAGGTCGAAGGTGTCGCCGTGCCGCTCGCGCGCCTTCTCCCGGCCCAGCAGCCAGGCCCGCTCGCCGAGCTTGTAGCCGATCGCCTGGCCGGGGATGCTCAGGTAGCGGGTCAGCTCGCTCTCGACGTAGTCCGCGGGACGGCTGCTGTGCGCGCCGAAGAACTCCTGGGCCAGTTCCGGGGTCCAGCGCTCACCCGGACGGAAGGGCGAGTCGGCCGGGATCTCGAGCTCCAGGTGCATGCCGATGTCGACGATGACCCGGACGGCGCGCATCATCTGCGCGTCCAGGTAGCCCAGCCGCTGCTCGGCGTCCGTGAGGAAGCCCAGCTCGTCCATCAGGCGTTCCGCGTACAGCGCCCAGCCCTCGGCGTTGGCGCTCACGATACCGACCGTGGCCTGGTAGCGGGAGAGGTCCTGGGCCACGTGCGCCCACTGCGCGAGCTGGAGGTGATGGCCGGGGACGCCCTCGTGGTACCAGGTGGAGACCAGGTCGTAGACCGGGAAACGGGTCAGCCCCATGGTGGGCAGCCAGGTACGGCCCGGGCGCGAGAAGTCCTCCGTCGGGGGCGTGTAGTACGGGGCCGCCGCGCTTCCCGGCGGGGCGATGTGGGATTCCACCCTCCGTACCCGCTCGGCGAGTTCGAAGTGGGTGCCGTCCAGGGCGTCGATGGCCTGGTCCATCAGCCCCTGGAGCCAGTCGCGGACCTGGTCGACGCCCTCGATGTGCTTGCCGTGCTCGTCGAGGTGCGCGAGCGCCACCCAGGGCGTATCGGCGCCCGGCAGGATCTTCTCCGCCTCCTGCCGCATCTCGGCGAGCAGCCGGTGGTACTCCGCCCAGCCGTACGCGTACGCCTCGTCCAGGTCGAGGTCGGTGCCGTTGTAGTAGCGCGACCAGCGGGCGTAGCGCTCGCGGCCGACGGTGTCCGGGGCGCCCTCGACGGCCGGCGCGTACACGTCCCGCATCCAGTTCCGCAGCTCCGCGACCGCCTCGGTGGCCGCCCGGGCCGCCTCGTCCAGCTCCGCGCGCAGCGCCTCGGGGCCGTCGGAGACGAAGTCCTCGAACCAGCCGCGGCCCGAACCGTCCGTGTCCGACCACTCGGTGAGCTGACCGACGAACGTGGCGGTCGGCCGCGGCGCCGCGTACAGCTTGCGCTCCAGGCCGAGCTCCAAGGACTCCCGGTAGCCGGCCAGCGCCGCCGGCACCGCGCGCAGCCGCTCGGCGATCGCCGCCCAGTCCTCGTCGGTCTGCGTCGGGGTCACGGTGAACACCTCGCGCACGTGGTGCGCGGGCGTGGACATGTTGCCGACGGCGCGCAGGCCCTCCTCGGCCTCGTGCACCGCCAGTTCGGCGGTGAGCCGCTCGCGCAGCAGGCGGGCGCAGCGGCGCTCGATGTCACGGTCCGCGCCGGGTCGCCGCTCGGCCTCGTCGAGCCTGGCCAGCGTGGACCGCGCGAGCTGCGCGAGCGCCTCCTGACCCGACGGCGAGAAGTCGGGCAGGCGGCTCGAGCTCTCCTTCACGCCGAGGAAGGTGCCGGTGACCGGGTCGAGGGCGATGAGCTCGTCGACGTAGGCGTCGGCGACCTCGCGGGGCAACGGAGTGTTGGTCGATGACATGCCCACCATCCTCGTACGAGGCGGCGACACACGTCACGGCGTTTGTCCGGAAGCGGCGGGTGGCAGCAGCGGCCCGCAGTCCCACTGCTGGAAGATCAGCCGCGTCTCCACCCGGGCCACCTCCCGCCGGGCCGTGAACTCGTCGAGGACCAGTCGCTGCAGATCGGCCATGTCCGCGACCGCGACGTGCACGAGGTAGTCGTCGGGTCCGGTGAGGTGGAAGACGGTCAGCGCCTCCGGCAGCGCCCGGATCCGCTCCACGAACGGCCCGACCAGCTCCCGTCGATGAGGTCTGACCTGCACCGACAGCAGCGCCTGCAGGCCCCGGCCCAGTTTGGCCGGATCGAGCTGCAGCCGATGTCCGAGGATCACGCCGGACCGGCGCAGCCGTGTCACCCGGTCCAGGCAGGTCGACGGCGCGACCCCCACCTGCGCGGCGAGATCGCGATACGTCGTCCGGGCGTCGTTCTGCAGCAGCCGCAGCAGCTGGAGATCCACCGGGTCGAGTACGACGGATTCGGCCATTGGCCGAACGTAACACGGAATCGTGCCCCGTGTGCCCGTCCGATGTTCACCCTGCCGTCCATGGACTCAGCCTCAGCGAGCACGCACGCGTACGACGACGTACGCCGACCCGCAGCGACAGCGCCCCGCGCCCTGGCCACCGAGGCCGTGCACGCCGGGCGGGACGACCTGGCCCGGCAGGGCCTGCACGCCCCGCCGATCGACCTGTCCACCACCTACCCCTCCTACGACAGCCGCGCCGAGGCCGCGCGCATCGACGCGTTCGCCACGACCGGCGCCGAACCGGACGGCCCCCCGGTCTACGGACGGCTGGGCAATCCGACGGTCGCCCGCTTCGAGACGGCGCTGGCCCGTCTGGAGGGAACCGAGAGCGCGGTCGCGTTCGCCAGCGGGATGGCCGCGCTGAGCGCGGTGCTGCTCGCGCGGGCCTCCCTGGGCCTGCGGCACGTCGTGGCCGTCCGCCCCCTGTACGGCTGCAGCGACCACCTGCTGACCGCCGGGCTGCTCGGCTCGGAGGTCACCTGGACCGACCCGGCGGGCATCGCGGACGCGCTGCGCCCCGACACGGGTCTGGTGATGGTCGAGTCACCGGCCAACCCGACCCTCGCCGAGGTCGACCTGCCGGCCGTCGCGCACGCCTGCGGATCCGTCCCGCTGCTCGTCGACAACACCTTCGCCACGCCCGTCCTGCAGCGCCCGGCGGAACAGGGCGCGCGGCTGGTGCTGCACAGCGCGACCAAGTACCTCGGCGGGCACGGGGACGTCCTCGCGGGTGTCGTCGCCTGTGACGAGGAGTTCGCCGGACGGCTTCGGCAAATACGATTCGCCACCGGCGGGGTGCTGCATCCGCTGGCCGGCTATCTGCTGCTGCGGGGCCTGTCGACGCTTCCGGTGCGGGTGCGGGCCGCTTCCGCGACCGCCGCCGAACTGGCCCGCCGGCTGGCCGCCGACCCGCGCGTCGCCCGCGTCCACTACCCGGGCATCGGCGGCGCGATGGTCGCCTTCGAGGTGCACGGCGACCCGCACGAGGTGATCGCGGGAGTCCGCCTGATCACTCCGGCCGTCAGCCTCGGCAGCGTCGACACCCTCATCCAGCACCCGGCGTCCATCAGCCACCGCATCGTGGACGCGGAGGAACGGCGGGGCGCCGGAGTGAGCGACCGGCTGCTGCGGATGTCGGTGGGGCTGGAGGACGTGGAGGATCTGTGGGGCGACCTGGACGGGGCGCTGGAGGGCTCCGTCGTCAGGCTCGGCTGAGCCGCCCCGTGCCGCCCCGTGCCGGACGACCCGGCGCCGGGGGCGCCGGGCCGTCCACCGGCCAGGGGGTGTCCGCGCATCGCTTCATGGCCCGGAGGGACGGAGCGATGCGGCATGTGGTGCGTGCTCCCGGTGTGCCGGGCGGACGCCCGCGAACCGGTTGTACTCGGGTGTTCGCCCGGTGCGGCGAGAGCGCGTGCCAGGCGTCGCGGGCCGGGCGCGACGTTGCGGACCCGTTTGAGGGTCAGTCGCGGACGATCGGCTCGCCGGAGGCCTCGAACGACAGCTCCGCGCCGTTCCCGCCCGCCGTGTCCAGGCGGGCGGTGATGACGAGGGTGCCCTCCTCGATCTGGTAGTCGAGGGGCAGGCCGAGGCCGCGCATGGCGGCGACCATGCCGGTGTTGGAGGACTGCGTCACCGCGTAGACGCTCGCGCAGCCGGCTTCGACGGCCATCGCGACCAGCCGGCCGAGCAGTTCGCCGCCGATGCCGCGCCGCTGCCACTGGTCCTCGACGAGCAGCGCCACCTCCGTCTCGTCCCCGTCCCACAGCAGATGGCCGAGGCCGACCACCCGCCCGGACGCCGTCTGCACGGCGAGGGTGCGGCCGAAGCGCGGGTTGAGCAGGTGGTTGAGGTAGCGGTCCGCGTCGCCGACCGGCCCGTGGTAGCGCATGCCCAGGGTGCGCGCCGAGCACCGCTCGTGCATCGCCTTCGCCGCCTCCAGGTCACCGGGGTCCGCCCGGCGCACGGTGATGGCGCTGCCCTCGGGCAGCGTCAGCACGTCGTGCCCGCGCGGGACCCGCTGGCCCAGTCGCGCGTCCAGCTCCACCAGCGCCCGCGCCCGCGCGAACTCGGTCGGGGTGAACGGCAGGTACGGCCGCTCCACGGTGATCACTCCGCCTTCCGGCGCCCGCAGGCGCATCACGGTGTCCTCCAGCACCCCTTCCACGGGTACGGCGTCCGGTCCGCGTCCGCCGCTCCGTGCCGTGGCGGGCAGTGAGCGGATCGTGCAGCGCCCCAGCAACTGCCGCAGGGCGAGCGGCAGTTCGGCCGCGTCCAGCGCCGTACGGGTGGCCAGGCCCAGAACCCGGGTCGGGGCGTCCACCAGATCGTGGGCGTCGGCCCGCTCGATCCAGGTGCTCGCGCCGCCCGCCCGCGCCACCGCGCGGGTGATGTCGGCGGCGGCGAGCGTGCCCGGGGCGCGCAGCAGGAACTCGTCGACGGTGTCCTCGCCCAGCGGGTGCGTCTGCAGGCTGAGGATGTCGACGCGGTGCCCGGCCAGCGTGGTGCACAGCGCCGCCAGCGATCCCGGTTCGTCCTTCACGGTCGTCCGCATCCGCCACAGGGTGCTCTCGGCGGTGACGCCACCAGGGAGTTCGGAGGGCCCGGCCTGCCCCTCGGGAGAGGGCGGCCGGGCATCGGTATCACTCGTGGGCGGTGCGTGGCCGTGGCGCCGTGACCACCAGACGTGGAACCCCGCGGTGGCGACGAGGGCGGCCGCGGAGACGACCAGCAGTCGGGGGCCGTCGGGGCCGTGCCCCACGAGGTTCGCGACCACGTCGGCCACCGCGACCGCCGTGAAGAGGGCGGCGAGTTCCACCACGTCCCGCCGCCAGTGGTGCACCGGGCGCCCGTGTTTGCGGCGCGTCACATCAGACATGTCTCGACTCATGCAGCCACTGTGAAGGAACGGTGTTGCGCGATCACGAACGCTTTGTGACTGATGGGTAAAGGAGTCATATGTCCTGTTTGTTAACTCTCTTACGGTCGAGGCGCCGCGGGCCGCTCCTCCGGGCCGCGCCGCGCACCGGGGGATGACACCGATGCGCGGAGCGCCCTTACACAATACGGGAGTTGCCGGGTGCCGGACTCACTGCCCGACCAGGCCGGGCCGGAGCACCTTGGTGAACAGCACGGTGCCGTCCTGCTCGCGCAGCCGGACCGTCAGTTCCCCGCTGTCGCCGTCGATGTCGACCTCGCCGAAGAACTGGTAGCCGTCGGCGGGGGAGACGTTGGCCGTGGTGGGCGCCTTCACGAAGACGCGGTCCGGGCCGAAGGTGCCGTCCAGCGCGCTGGCCGGGAAGGCGCCGGCGTTGAGCGGTCCGGAGACGAACTCCCAGAACGGCGCGAAGTCCTTGAACGCGGCGCGCGACGGATCGTAGTGCTGGGCCGAGGTGTGGTGGACGTCCGCCGTCAGCCACACGGTGCCGGTGATCCGGCGGTGCTTGACGAACCGCAGCAGCTCGGCGATCTGCAGCTCACGACCGAGCGGCGCGCCGGGGTCGCCCTGCGCGACCGCCTCGTAGTTCGGCGCGCCGTCCGTGCCGTCGGGCACGACCAGGCCGAGCGGCATGTCGGCGGCGATCACCTTCCACACCGCCCGTGAGCGGGCCAGTTCGCGCTTGAGCCACTCCAGCTGCTCGCGGCCGAGGATGCCCTGCGGGTCGGTGGTCTGGTCGTCCGGCGAGTTGGCGTTGCGGTGGGTGCGCATGTCCAGGACGAAGACGTCCAGCAGCGGGCCGTGCCGCACCACCCGGTACACCCTGCCGTCGGGGCGGCGCAGCGTCGAGATGGGGAAGTACTCCGAGAACGCCTGCCGGGCCCGCGCGGCGAGCACGTCGATGTCCTTCTCCGTGTAGCGGGAGTCGGACAAGAGCTCGCCCGGGAACCAGTTGTTGGTCACCTCGTGGTCGTCCCACTGGATGATCGACGGCACCCGTGCGTTGAAGGCGCGCAGGTTCTCGTCGAGGAGGTTGTAGCGGAAGTTGCCGCGGAACTCCGTCAGCGTCTCGGCGACCTTCGCCTTCTCCTCGGTGGTGACGTTGCGCCAGGTCCGCCCGCCCGGCAGGGCCACGGTGCCGGTGAGCGGGCCGTCGGCGTAGATGTTGTCGCCGCTGCACAGGAAGAAGTCCGGGTCGAGGGCGGCCATCGCGTCGTAGATCCGGTAACCGCCGATCTCGGGGTTGATGCCCCAGCCCTGCCCGGCCAGGTCGCCGGACCAGACGAACCGCACTCCGTCACGCCGCCGGGCGGACGCCGTCCGGAACGTGCCGGTCACCGGCTCCCCGGTACGGCGTGGGTCGTCCGGGTCGGCGAGCAGCACGCGGTAGTGGATCTGCTCGCCGGGCGGCAGCCCGTGCAGCCGGGCCGTGCCGGTGAAGTCGGTGCCCGCGCCGAGCAGCGGGCCGTGGAAGCGGCGCGCGCCCCGGAACGACTCCGTGGCCGCCGCCTCGACGATCATCCGTGCGGGGCGGTCGGACCGCACCCACACGAGCCCGGAGTCGGAGGTCACGTCCCCGGTCTGCACGCCCCACCCCGCACGGGGCCGCCCGGACAGGGCGAGAGCCGGCGCCGCTCCCGCGGCGACGGGCAGGGTGAGCGCCGCGGACGCGGCCAGCGAGCCGCGCAGAACGCTGCGGCGCCCGGGGAACGGACGGTGGGACATGAGGGCCTCCAGGGACGGGAACCGGCCGGTGTGCACCGTCACACCTACTGGTGCGCCGCAGCGACCACGGAAACCACAAGTGAACAACTGGGCTCGCGGCGAGGGGGACAGGCGCGCGGGGCGGCGGACGGAGCCTGTCCCGCGGGACGACGAGGGGCGCCGCGGCGTACGGCGGCCCGGGCGTCCGCGTGCCGAGGCGCCCTGGCGGCGCCGTCCGTTCCCGCGCCGATTTCCCGCTCGGGCGCACCGGCGCCCGGGCGTTCCGGTGGGCGCCGTCCGATCCCCGTCGAGCGCGCGTGCGCACCCAGTGCGGGGACATGGAGCTGCGGCGGGATGCCCCGGTCCGCCCGCGGGCCTATGGGGTGTCGCCGCGAGGGTCCCCGAGCCCGGCGGGCCGGATGCCTCAGCGGCTCCCGTCCAGCAGCACGCGGGCGACGAGCGCCGGGTCGTCGTTCATCGGGCAGTGGCCGCAGCCGGGCAGGCGGACCAGGCGGGCCTTGGGAAGGATCTGCTTGGCGCGCACGCCCTGGCGGCGCACGAGCAGCCAGTCGCGGGTGCCCCAGGCCACCGTGACGGGGATGCCGGGGATGTCGTCGGTGAACCTGACGGTCGTGCCGGCCCGCAGGGTCTGGTCGAATCCGGTGGCCCGCGCCAGCGCGAGCGTCTCGGCGACCACCGCCTCGGGTGAACGGCGGGCCGGGCGGGCGTAGATGGTGCTGGTGAGGGCCGTCCGTCCGGCCGCCGAGCGTGACAGGCGCTCGACCAGGGGCAGCGGCAGTCGCTGTGAGATCTGCCGCATGGTCAGCAGCACGCCGAAGGCGTACCGGCGCTCGGCCTCCGACCAGAACCCGGCGGGGGACAGGGCGGTGACGGACCGTACGCGCTTCTCGCGGGCCAGTTCCAGGGCCAGCAGGCCGCCCAGCGAGTTGCCCGCCACGTGGGGGCGTTCGAGCTCCAGCGCCTCGCAGAAGGCGCCGAACACCGCGGTGGTCGTGGGCAGGTCGTAGGCGAGCCCGTCGGGCAGGGAAGGGGACGCGCCGAAGCCGGGGAGGTCCACCGCGATCACGTCCCGTTCGGTGGCGAGGATGTCCACCACGGGGTCCCAGGCCTGCCGGTGGTGCCCGATGCCGTGCAGCAGGAGCAACGGCTCGCCGCGCCCCACGCGCGCGTACGAGACGGTGACGGGCAGCGGGCCACGGGGAGAGGGGACCGTGAAGGACACGGTTGCGGACATGGGCGTGCTCCTCGTCTGAACGGACTGGCGTAAAGCGGGACTAATGGACTGACGGACCGACGGGTCGACGGGCCGCCGGAAGGCAGGCGGGCGGCGGCACCGCGTAGACAGCTTGTCAGCAATTGCTACCCACGGGTAGCCCCGTTCGCGCGTCGTCTGGACACCCGCGGGCCGCGTCGGCTGGGATGGCCCCGTGACCACAGACACCGCGACCGACGTCTTCGAACAGCACCGCCCACTCCTGCTGGGCGTCGCGTACCGCATGCTCGGACGCGTCGCCGACGCGGAGGACGTGGTCCAGGACGCCTGGCTGCGCTGGTCGGCCGCCGACCGTGCCGAGGTGCGCGCACCGCGCGCCTACCTGGTCCGCGTCACCACCCGCCTCGCCCTCGACCGCCTCGCGCGCATCAAGAGCCGCAACGAGGCGTACGTCGGCCCCTGGCTGCCCGAGCCGTACGTCACCGACTTCGGCGACACCGTCCAGGACACCGCCGAACGGGCCGTCCTCGCCGACTCCGTCTCCCTCGCCGTGCTGGTCGTCCTGGAGTCGCTCTCCCCGCTGGAACGCGCGGTGTTCGTGCTGCGCGAGGCCTTCGGCTACCCGTACGCCGAGATCGGCGTCGTCCTCGACCGCACCGAGGCGGCGGTGCGCCAGCTGGCCGGCCGGGCCCGCCGGCACGTCGAGGAGCGACGGCCGCGCTACGAGGTCGACCCCGCCCAGCGCCGGGAGCTCACCGAACGGTTCCTCGCCGCCGCCGCGGACGGCGACCTGGAGGCGCTGATGGAGCTGCTCGCACCGGACGCCCGTCTCGTCGGCGACAGCGGCGGCAAGGCCAAGGCGCCGCTGCGGACCCTGGAGAGCGCCGACCACATCGGCCGCTTCCTCATCGGCGTGGCCCGCCGGGGGGTCCCCGACCTGTCCTACCGCTTCGTCGAGGTCAACGGGGGCTTCGCCGTCCTGGTCCTGTCCGGGGACAAGGCGGACTCGGTGTTCCAGCTCGACGTGGCCGAGGGCCGCGTCCAGGCCGTCTACATCATCCGCAACCCCGACAAGCTGCGCGCCCTGGCCGCCTGAACACGGCACCGGATCGAGGCCCCCGTCCCACGACGGGGGCCTCGTCGTCATGCCGCGGGAAACGGCCTCGTGCGAACTCCGCGTGAACGCTGCGCCGCCCTGCCCCGCGGGCTCCCCGGGGGATCGAGGATTGGTCTTGACCAAGGGTGGGGGCCGCCCTATGGTCGCAGAGAAGTACAACAACCTTTAATAAACAAGGGCGCGAAAACGCCGCCGGACCAGGCGATTGCGGAGGACAGGGTGGGGACCACGCAACTGGAATCGGTGCCGGAACCGAAGTACTGGCATCTCAAGACCGTGCTCAGCGAGGCACTGGACTCCGAGTTCACCGTGGGCGAGATCCTGCCCAACGAGCGTGAACTGGCCGCCCGGTTCGGTGTCGCCCGCGCGACGCTCCGGCAGGCCCTGGAGCAGCTCGAGCTGGAAGGCCGGCTGCAGCGCCGCCGCGGTGTCGGCACGACCGTCGCGCCGCCCCGCGTGGGCGTGGACGTCGGAACGGAGCGGCAGGACTGGCCCGGCGCGACCGGTGACACCTGGCACCCCGTCGACTGCACGCTCGCGGCCCCGCCGGCCGCCGTCGCCGACGCCCTGGGCACCGACCGCGACGAGCCCGTGCACATCGTGCGCCGCTCGCGCGTCTCCCACGGCCAGCCCGTCGCCGCCGAACTCCTCTACGTGCCACGTTCGTCGGTGCCCGACCTGACGGCGATCGACGCCCCGTCCGGTGCGGCACGCGCGCGTGCCGTGCTGCGCGAGCTGCAGCGCCCGGCGCTGGAGGGGCAGGACCGTGCCGTGGAGCTGGGCTCCGCCCGCGCGGACGACGCCAAGGAACTGGACCGGCTGCCCGGCGCCCCGGTCCTCGTCGTCACCACCCGCTTCTTCGCCGAGGGCCGCACCGCGGCGCTCTCCGTCGCCACCTACCGCGCGGACACCTGCCGGCTGACGTTCGGCGCGTCCGGCGGCGTGGAGATCCACCACGGCCCGGAGCGGCAGGCGTCCTGACGGCCGGCGCGCTCGCGCGGCCCGTACGGCGGACTCCGTGAACGGTCCGCACCCGGCCGCCGAGCGCACCCCTCCGGCGCCCCGGAACTCCTCCGGGGCGCGCGGCGTTTCACGGACGGCCCACCGCCGAGCGGCCCGTCACCGTCCCCTCCACCGCGAAGAGCTGCTCCTCGACGTGGTCGAGCGCCAGCCGCAGCGCCCCCGTCGCCACGGCCGCCTCACCGAGCAGTGACAGCGCCACCTTCGGCGGCCGCAGACAGTACCGCGCCAACTCCCGCCGCAGCGGCTCCAGTACGCCGTCCAGCCCGGCCGCCCAGCCGCCGACGACGACCAGCTCGGGGTCGAGGGCCAGGACCAGCGCGGCCACGTCGTGGACGAGCCGCTGGATGAAGCGGTCCACGGCCGCCCGGGCCCGCTGGTCGCCCTTCCGGGCCTGCGCGAACACCTCGGCGACCGCCTGCTCGTCCAGCGGGTGCAGCGGCTCGTCCGTCGTGGACAGCAGCGTCTCCGGGGTCACCTCCCGGCCCAGCAGGTGCAGCGCGCCGATCTCACCCGCCGCCCCGCCGAACCCCCGGTGCAGCCGCCCCCCGATCAGTGACCCGGCACCCGGACTCAACCCCGCCAGCACGAACACCACGTCGTCGGAGTCGGTCGCCGACCCCTTCCAGTGCTCGGCCACCGCCGCCGCGTTGGCGTCGTTCTCGACCAGCACCGGGCACTTGAAGGAGCGGCTCAGCCGCTCTCCGAGCCGCAGGCCCGTCCACTCGGGCAGCGCGGTGCCCAGCCGCACCGTCCCGTCGGCCTCCACGATCCCGGGTGTGCCGACGCCCACGGCCCGCAGGGAGCTGCGCGGAACGCCCGCCCGACGCAGCAGTTCGGCGACCGCGGTGCGCAGCCGCTCCAGCCGCTCGTCCGCGGGGGCCGTCTCGTCGACGTCCTTCGCCTGCGCGCCCAGGACCCGCCCGTCCAGATCGGCGAGGAGCGCGGCCACCCGGTGCGCTCCGATCTCCAGGCCCAGCAGATGACCGGCCTCCGCACGGAACCGGAACCGCCGCGCCGGCCGCCCCTGCCGCCGTGCGGCGCCCTCCTCGGCGGCCTGCTCGACGACGAGACCGGCGCCGATCAGGTCCTCGACGACCCCCTCGACGGTCGGCCGGGACAGACCGGTCACCCGCGTGATCTCCGTCAGCGTCGCGCAGTCGGCGGCACGCAGCGCGTGCAGCACCACCGCGGAGTTGATCCTTCGCAGCAGCGAGGGATCCCCGCCGGTCAGCCGCCCCAACGTCCGTCCTCCCAGCTCGTGCGCGTGTTGGGCCGGATCGTACTCGGCGCGACGGGCCCCGGCGAGTGCCGCATCCGCACCGTGACGCGGCGCACCCCGGCTCAACCCGCCGCCACGAACCCCGACTCGTACGCCGTGATCACCGCCTGGGTACGGTCCCGCGCCCCGAGCTTCGCCAGCACCGCGCTCACATGCGACTTGACCGTCTCCGCGCCGACGACCAGCTGCGCGGCGATCTCCGCGTTGGACAGCCCACGGCTCATCAGCCGCAGCACCTCGGCCTCCCGTTCGGTCAGCCGGGCCCGCTCCAGCACGTCCCGGGCCGCCCGGTTGCCCCGCCCGTCGCCGTACTCGGCGGCGAGCCGGCGCACCGACGCCGGGAAGAGCAGCGACTCGCCCTCGGCGACCAGCCGCACCGCGTGCACGATCTCGGCCGGCCTGGCCCGCTTCAACAGGAACCCGTCCGCCCCCGCACGCAGTGCCTCGTACACGTACTCGTCGTTCTCGAAGGTCGTCACCACGAGGATCTTCGGCGGCTCCGGCACCGTCCGCAGCACCGCGCGCGTGGCCTCGATGCCGTCCATCAGCGGCATGCGGACGTCCATGGCGACCACGTCGGGCCGCAGCCGCCGCACCAGCGGGATCACCGCCGCGCCGTCGGCCGCCTCCCCGACGACCTCGATGTCGGGCTGCGCCTCCAGCACGGCGCGCAGGCCCGCGCGGACCAGGGGTTCGTCGTCGACGAGGAGTACGGTCACCGGCATCCGGCCAGCGTAGATCAGCGCAGCGGCAGCTCTACGCGCACCTGCCAGTCGCCGTGGTCCGGACCGGTCCGCGCGCTGCCTCCCAGGAGGGCCGCGCGCTCGCGTATCCCGCGCAGGCCGCTGCCCCTGCCGGGCCCGGGCACGTCGGCGGTGAGCGGATTGCGGACCTCGAGGGCGAGCGTGCCGTCCGTGACGGCGATGCGGACCCGGGCCGGGACGGGCCCGGCGTGCCGCAGCACGTTCGTCAGGCACTCCTGGAGGATGCGGTAGCCCTCCCGGGAGACCGGCCCGGGCACGGTGTCCACGGGCCCGGTCATGTCGGCGTCGACCTTCGCGCCGGAGGCGCGCGCGGACTCCAGCAGGCGGTCGGCGTCCGTGAGCGTCGGCCGGCCGCCGACCGGACGCCCGGACTCGCGCAGGACGCCCAGCACGCGCTCCAGATCCTCCAGGGCGGTCCGGCCGGTCTCCTCGATGGCGTCGAGGGCTCGGGCGGTGAAGTCGGGATCACCGGCCGCGCGGGCCGCGCCCGCCTGGACCACGGCGACGGTCAGGGCATGGCCGATGGAGTCGTGGAGTTCGCGGGCGATACGTGCGCGTTCCAGGAGCTGCTCGGTGCGCTCCTCCAGGGCGGCGAGGCGTTCGGTGGGGGAGGGGCCGAGCAGACGGAGGGCGAGCGCGGTGATGAGGTTGCCCGAGACGACCACGGTCACGGCCGACGCGATCAGCGCCGGGGGCACGAGCACGACATGCCACCAGTGGTGGCCGTCGAGGGCGAACAGCGCGCTCTCGTCCACGTCACGCCCGAACGCCGACGACACCGAGTCCACGGAGGCGTAGAGGAGCCGGGCGACGACGACCGAGGTCGCGCACCCGAGCACGAGCCGCGCCTGAAGCCACACCACGAGCCGCCCACGGTCCGCCCAGGTGACGGACGGCGCGACGACGATGCCGGTGCTCCCGCTGTCGTGCCGCTGCCCGGTCAGCAGGAGCCTGGCCTGCAACCCCTCCACGGTGCGCATCGCGGGCACCAGTCCGACGGGGACCAGCGCCGCGGCCGCCACCGCCCAGATCCACCACGCCTCCCTGACGAACAGCAACATGGACGGCCACACGACGGCGATGAACAGATGCAGCAGTCGTGTGTACGTCACCGCCCTGCCGAAGGGGCGCAGCAAGCGGACCATGGCGTCATCGTGCCAGCCGCCACCGACGCCCGACCTCCCCCGCCCGGGGGAGACGATCTCCACCCCAGGGGGAGGAAGAACCCCCGCCCCGACGGCGAGGCTGCTGCCATGACCAGCATCGAAGTCCTCGCCCTCACCAAGGAGTACGGCACCCGGCGAGCCGTGGACGACCTCACCTTCACCGTGGTCCCCGGCCGCGTCACCGGCTTCCTCGGCCCCAACGGCGCCGGGAAGTCCACCACCATGCGGCTCGTGCTCGGCCTCGACCGGCCGACCTCCGGCACCGCCACCCTCGGCGGCCGCCCCTACGCCACCCTGCGCGAATCCCTGCGCCACGTCGGCGCCCTGCTCGACGCGCAGGCCCCGCACGGCTCCCGCACCGGCCGCGACCACCTGCGCGCCCTCGCCGCGAGCAACCGCATCCCCGTCCGCCGGGTCGACGAGGTGCTGGAGGAGACGGGGCTGGCCCCGGCCGCGCGCCGCAGCGTGAGGACCTACTCCCTCGGGATGCGCCAGCGGCTCGGCATCGCGGCCGCGCTGCTCGGCGAGCCCGAGGTGGTGCTGCTCGACGAGCCGTCCAACGGCCTGGACCCCGAAGGCATCGTCTGGATCCGCGGGTTGCTGCGCCGGCTCGCGGGGGAGGGGCGCACGGTCCTGGTCTCCAGCCACCTCATGAACGAGACCGCCTCCTTCGCCGACCACCTGGTCGTCCTCGGCCGGGGCCGCCTGCTGGCCGACACCCCGATGCGGGACTTCATCGACGCGCGCGTACGGCCCCGCGTACGGATCCGCACCACCGACCCCACCGCGCTCGGCGAGGCCCTCGCCCGCCACGGCCACGACGCCGTCGCCCACGACGACGGGCACTGGACCGTGGAGCACGCGCGCGTGGACGACATCGGCCGCCTCGCGTCCGACGCCGGCGTCCCCCTGCTCGAACTGGCCGCAGAGGAGGGCACGCTGGAGCAGGCCTACCTCGATCTGACCGCGGCCGCCACCGAGTTTGCCGCCCAGCCGCAGGAGGCCTGACCATGGCGTTCCAGCCCGCCCTCCACGCCGAGTGGATCAAGATCCGTACCCTGCGCTCCCAGGTCGGCGGCCTGTGCGCGGTCCTGCTCGCCACCGTCGCCTTCTCCGCCCTCGCCGGCGCCGACACGGACGGCGACGACGTCGACCCCCTGTTCTCCGCCTTCTTCGGCGTCACGTTCGGCCAGGTCGCGGCGATCGCGTTCGGGACGACGGCCGTGGCGGCCGAGTTCCAGGGCGGCGCGCTGCGCGTCTCGCTGGCCGCGGTGCCTCGTCGGGGCCTCTGGTTCGCCGCCAAGGCGACCGCGATCGCGCTGCCCGTCCTGGCCGTCGGTCTGATCACGGGCTTCGCCACCCTGGCCGTGGGCAGCGTGACGCTGGGGGAGGAAGCCGAGGGAATCGGTGCGGCCGAGGGGGCGCGCGCCGCCGTGGGCTGCGGGATCCACCTGATGCTGATGGCCCTGTTCGCCGCGGGGCTGACGGCCGTCCTGCGCAGCGGAGTGGCCGCGCTCGGCATCCTCGTCCCGTTCCTGCTGCTCGCGTCCTTCGTGATCGGCGACCTGTCCGGCAGCGTCGCGGACTTCCTCCCCGACCGGGCTGGTCAGGTGGTGCTCCACACAGAGCGGGACGGCACCCTGGGACCGTGGACGGGCCTCGCGGTGACCGCCCTGTGGACGGCGGCGGCCCTCGCGGCGGGGGCGTGGCGGGTGCGGCGCAGGGACGCCTGAGCCCACCGGCCACCTGACGCGCGGCGACGGTCAGGGCGGCGGGTTCACCGGATCACCCGGACGCCGGGAGGCGCCCGGCCGGCGTCAGTCCTCCGCCGCCACCCGCAGCCGCGCGAACTCCTCCGCCATCGTCGCGGCCGTCCAGTGGGCGTTGAGCCCACTGGGGTTCGGCAGCACCCACACGCGGGTGTTCCCGACGACCCGCTCCTGTGGGCCCACCGCGGCCTTGCGGTCGTCGAAGGCGGCCCGGTAGGCGGTGACACCGACCACCGCCAGCCAGCGCGGCTTCAGCCGGACCACCTTCTCCTCCAGCAGCCGCCCGCCCTCGCGATACTCCCGCGCCGTCAGCTCGTCGGCCCGTGCGGTCGCCCGCGCGACCACGTTCGTGATGCCGAGCCCGTACGACAGCAGCTCCCGCTGCTCCGCGGGCCTCAGCAGACGCGGCGTGAAACCGGACAGGTGCAGCACCGGCCAGAAGCGGTTGCCGGGGCGGGCGAAGTGGTGGCCCGTAGCGGCCGTCATCAGCCCCGGGTTGATCCCGCAGAACAGCACGCGCAGACCGCCCGCGACCACGTCCGGGACGAGACGGTCGCGGGCGGCCTCCAGCTCCGCCTGGGTGAAGCGGGTCAGAGGATCGCTCCGGGGGTGTAGCCCGCGGCATCCGGGCGCTGCTTCACGATTTCCTCGATCCGGCCGACGACGGTGGCCACCTGGTCGGCGGCGGCACCCGTGAAGGACAGCTTGTCGGCCATCAGCGCGTCGAGCTGCGCGCGGTCCAGCGGGATGCGTGCGTCGGCGGCGAGCTTGTCCAGCAGCTCGTTGCGCTCGGCTCCCTGCTCGCGCATCGCCAGCGCGGACGCGACGGCGTTCTCCTTGATCGCCTCGTGCGCGACCTCACGGCCCACGCCCGCGCGCACCGCGCCCATCAGCACCTTGGTGGTGGCGAGGAACGGCAGGTAGCGGTCCAGCTCGCGCGAGACGACCGCCGGGAACGCGCCGAACTCGTCCAGCACCGTCAGGAACGTCTCCAGCAGGCCGTCCAGTGCGAAGAAGGCGTCAGGCAGCGCGACCCGGCGCACCACCGAGCAGGACACGTCGCCCTCGTTCCACTGGTCGCCCGCCAGCTCGCCCGCCATCGACGCGTAGCCGCGGAGGATGACCATGAGGCCGTTGACGCGCTCGCAGGAACGGGTGTTCATCTTGTGCGGCATGGCCGAGGAGCCGACCTGCCCGGGCTTGAAGCCCTCGGTCACCAGCTCGTGCCCGGCCATCAGCCGGATCGTCTTCGCCAGCGACGACGGCGCCGCCGCGAGCTGCACCAGCGCGGTCACGACCTCGTAGTCCAGCGAGCGGGGGTAGACCTGGCCGACCGAGGTGAACGCCTGCGAGAAGCCCAGGTGGCGCGCGATCCGGTCCTCCAGCTCGGCCAGCTTCGCGGCCTCCCCGCCGAGCAGGTCGAGCATGTCCTGCGCCGTGCCGACCGGGCCCTTGATGCCGCGCAGCGGGTAGCGGCCGAGCAGCTCCTCGACCCGCCCGTACGCCACGAGCAGCTCGTCGGCCGCGGTCGCGAACCGCTTGCCGAGGGTGGTGGCCTGCGCGGCCACGTTGTGCGAGCGTCCGGCCATGACCAGCTCGCCGTACTCGCCGGCCAGCTTGCCCAGACGGGCGAGGACGGCGACGGTCCGGTCGCGCACCAGTTCCAGCGACAGCCGGATCTGGAGCTGCTCGACGTTCTCCGTCAGGTCGCGGGACGTCATGCCCTTGTGGACCTGCTCGTGACCGGCGAGGTCGTTGAACTCCTCGATCCGTGCCTTCACGTCGTGCCGCGTGACCTTCTCGCGTTCGGCGATGGAGGCCAGGTCGACCTGGTCGAGGACACGCTCGTAGTCGGCGATCGCCGCGTCCGGCACCTCGATCCCGAGGTCCTTCTGCGCCCGCAGCACGGCGAGCCAGAGCTGACGCTCCAGCTTCACCTTGTGCTCGGGCGACCAGAGTGTGGCGAGCTCGGCGGAGGCGTAGCGTCCGGCGAGGACGTTGGGGATGCGGGGCTTGGCGGGAGCGGAAGTCACGTGTACGGATTCTACTGGCGATTCGTGCAGGCCAGCGCCGCGGGCCGGTTCGGCGGAACCTACGAGACCTGCGTCACCGCGTGCGGACCCGCACGACCTGCGTCACTGCGGACTCGGCGAGCCGGCTCCGGCAGGCCGGCGCGGCACGGCAGCGCTCCGGACCGGGTTTCGGCCGCGCCCGGGCCGGCAGGCCGCCCCACCGCCTCGGACGGCGGCCGGCACGGACCACCTCCGAGGGCTCCGACGTGTGCCGGCCAGGGGTCGGCCACAGGCCGGACGCGTGGAGCCGGTGGAGCCGCTCCGGACGCCGAGCCCCCGCGTGACCGCGCGGAGCGCTTACGCCGGCGGGCCCTCGTACGGCAGCAGATCAGGCCGTTTCGGCGGCAGGCCGTCGCCGGAGGAGCGGCCCGTGAGGCGGCGGCCGATCCACGGCAGCAGGTGCTGCCGGGCGAACCGGGCGTCCGCAACGCGCCGGGTGAGCCAGCCGGGCGGCAGATTCGCCGGCATCGGCGTGTGCCACTCGGTGTCCTCCGGGTCGTAGCCGAGGGTCTGCCACACCGCCTCGGCGACCCGCCGGTGGCCCTCGGGCGTCAGGTGCAGCCGGTCCACGTCCCACAGCCGCGGATCGCCCAGGGAGGGGGCGCCGTACAGGTCGACGACCACGGCGCCGTGCCGGGCGGCGAGGTCGTCGACGCAGGCGAACAGTTCCTCCATGCGCGGCCGGAACCGCTCCAGCACCGGGCCCTGCCGGCCGGGGCTGCGCATGAGCACCAGTTGCCGGCAGGACGGCGCCAGCCGCTCCACGGCCTCCGTCAGCAGCGCCCGCACGCGCCCCATGTCGCACTTGGGGCGCAGTGTGTCGTTGAGGCCGCCGACCAGGGTGATCACATCGGCGCCCATCGCGGCCGCCACGGCCACCTGCTCCTCGACGATCTGCCCGATCAGCTTGCCGCGCACCGCGAGGTTGGCGTACCGGAAGCCGGGGACGTGGGCGGCCATCCGGCCCGCCAGGAGATCCGCCCAGCCCCGGTAGGTGCCGTCGGGCAGCAGGTCCGACATGCCCTCGGTGAAGGAGTCGCCGACCGCGACCAGGCTGGAGTACGGGGGTGTGGTGTTCGTCTGCATGGCGTCAGTGATGGTAACCCGTTCACATACCCGCCGGTCGGTCGGCCTCCACGCCCCGAACGCAGCCCCGGCCACACCCCCCCGCCCGGCTCACACCCGCTGGCCGAACAGCTCCCGCAGTACGTCCTCCATGGTCACCAGCCCCGCGAGCCGCCCGTCGGCGCCGAGCACGGCCGCCAGGTGCGTACGGCTGCCCCGCATGGCCGTCAGCACGTCGTCCAGAGGCGTGCTCTCCCGCACGCGCGCGATGGGCCGCAGGTCCCGCAGCCGGAACGGCAGGTTCCGTGGCGAGGTGTCCAGCGCGTCCTTGACGTGCAGGTAGCCCACGATCCGGCGCCCCTCGTCGACGACGGGGAAGCGGGAGAACCCGGACTCGCCCGCGAGGCGCTCCAGCTCCTCGGGGGTGACGCCCACGCGCGCGTAGACGACCCGTTCCAGCGGCAGGACGACGTCCCGCACCGGACGGCGGCCCAGTTCCAGGGCGTCGTGCAGCCGCTCCTGGGCGCGGTCGTCGAGGAGACCGGCCTCACCGGCGTCCTTGACGATCTGGGCGAGCTCCGCGTCCGAGAACGTGGCCGTGACCTCGTTCTTGGCCTCGATCCGCAGCAGCTTCAGCAGGCCGTTCGCGAAGGCGTTGATGGCGAAGATCACCGGACGCAGCGCCCGGGAGAGCGCGACCAGCGGCGGCCCCAGCAGGAGGGCACTGCGCACGGGCTCGGCGAGCGCGATGTTCTTCGGCACCATCTCGCCCAGCAGCATGTGCAGGTAGGTCGCCAGGGTCAGCGCGATCACGAACGACACCGCGTGCCCCGCGCCCTCGGGGACGCCGAGCGCGTGGAACGCCGGCTCCAGCAGGTGCGCGATCGCCGGTTCGGCGACCACACCGAGGACCAGGGTGCACAGCGTGATGCCGAGCTGCGCGGCCGCCATCAGCGCGGACACGTGCTCCAGCCCCCACAGCACGCTCTTGGCGCGCCGGTCGCCCCGCTCGGCGTACGGCTCGATCTGGGAGCGGCGGACGGAGATCAGCGCGAACTCCGCGCCGACGAAGAAGGCGTTGACGACCAGGGTCGCCAGGCCGATCAGCAACTGGACGGCGGTCACGTGCCGACCTCCTCTTCCCACGGCTGGACGAGCGGCGCGTGCAGCAGGACCCGCGCGGCCCTGCGGCCGGAGGCGTCCACCACGTCCATGCGCCAGCCGGCGATGTCGAGGCTGTCGCCGACGGCGGGTATGCGGCCCAGTTCGGTGGCGACCAGGCCGGCGAGCGTCTCGTACGGGCCCTCCGGTGCGTGCAGGCCCACGCGCGCGAGCTGGTCGGTGCGGGCGGCGCCGTCGGCCGAGTACAGGACGCGGCCGGCGTCGTCGGTGCCCGCGGGGGCCAGGTCGGGCGTCTCGTGCGGGTCGTGTTCGTCGCGGACCTCGCCGACGACCTCCTCGACGATGTCCTCCAGCGTCGCCACGCCCGCGGTGCCGCCGTACTCGTCGATGACCACGGCCATCGTCCGCTTGCCGGACAGCCGGTCCAGGAGGCGGTCCACGGTCAGGGACTCGGGCACCAGCAGCGGTTCACGCATGATCTCGGCCACGGGCACGCGCGTACGGCGCTCCGCCGGCATCGCCAGGACGTCCTTGATGTGGGCGGTGCCCACCACCGTGTCCAGGTTGCCCCGGTAGACGGGGAAGCGGGACAGGCCGGTCGCCCGGGTGGCGTTCGCCACGTCCTCGCAGGTCGCCGCGGCCTCCAGGGCGATGACCTGGACGCGCGGGGTCATCACGTTCTCCGCGGTCAGGTCGGCCAGGTTCAGGGTCCGTACGAACAGCTCGGCGGTGTCGGCCTCCAGGGCGCCCTGCTTGGCGGAGTGCCGGGCCAGCGCGGCCAGCTCCTGGGGGCTGCGGGCGGAGGCCAGTTCCTCGGCGGGCTCCAGGCCGATCCGGCGCACGACACGGTTCGCGGTGTTGTTCAGGTGGGTGATGAAGGGGCGGAACGCGGCGCTGAACCAGCGCTGCGCGTTGCCCACCCGCTTGGCCACGGCCAGCGGGGCGGAGATGGCCCAGTTCTTCGGGACGAGCTCGCCCACCACCATCAGGAACACGGTCGACAGGGCCGTGCCCAGCACCAGCGCGACCGAACTCGCCGCGCCGCGCGAGAGGCCGATCGCCTCCAGCGGACTGGAGATCAGTTTGGCGATCGACGGCTCGGCGAGCATGCCGACCACCAGGTTGGTGACGGTGATGCCGAGCTGGGCGCCGGAGAGCTGGAAGGTGAGGTTGCGGACGGCCTTGAGGGCGCCGGCCGCGCCGGTCTCGCCGCGCTCCACGGCCCGCTCCAGCTCGCCGCGCTCGACCGTGGTCAGCGAGAACTCGGCCGCGACGAAGGCGCCGCACGCGAGCGACAGCAGGATCGCCACCAGCAGCAGGAGGAATTCCGTCATCGTGTCACCTCCGTCCCATCCTCGGGCAGGTCGGGGAGGATCGCGCGATGTCGCGTACTGGGAGGCTCGCCCATGGGCGGACGCTCACACCTTTCATCAACCGGTGGGGGATCGTGCGGTCCGCACGATCCCCCAATGGTAAAGGGTCGGCAAAGCAAACCGGCGGGGTCAGTCGCCGAACGGCTTGACCCAGCGCCGCCACTGCTCCTGAGGCGTGTACCCCGCCGCGCGCCACGCATGGTGCGCCGTCTCGTTGCGCGTCAGCACCATCGCGTCCCCGCGCCGCCCGCCCAGCCCGGCGAACCGCTCCTCGGCGGCGGCCAGCAACGCGGAGCCGATTCCCGCACGGCGGCGCTGCGGATGCACGGCCAGCCGGTACAGATGGCAGCGCCACCCGTCGAAGCCGGCGATCACCGTGCCCACCAGCTCGCCGCCCTGCTCGGCCAGGATCAGAGCCTCGGGGTCGCGGGTGACCAGCCGCTCCACGCCGTCCCGGTCGTCGCTGATGCTCGTGCCCTCGGCGGCGGTCTTCCAGAAGGCCAGCACGGTGTCGAGGTCGTCGGGCGTCGCGGCCCGTATCCGCAGTTCAGACATGGTGAGATCCCATCACGGCCGGTGCCCTTCGACGGGGAATTCCAGCATCCGGACCCCCGCACCCGCGCGGGAGCATCCGGAACCCCGCACCCGCGCGGGAACGGCTACCTCCCCCGCAACTCCGCCAGCACCGGCGCGAGGGCCTCCACGTACGGCTCCAGGACGGTCAGGTACGAGAACCCGTACCGCTCCCGCTGTGCCCGCACCTGCGCGACGATCTCCTCCAGCGTGCCGACCAGCAACAGGGGCAGTTCCAGCGCCTGCTCCAGGGTCAGCTGCGGTGCCCGCTCCAGCAAGGGCCGCACCGCCGCCTCACGGTCCTCGGTGACGATCACCATCTGGATCAGCAGGTTGAGCTCCGCGGGATCCTCCCGTCCACGGGCCAGGTCCCGGTAACGCGCCACCCGCTCGTCGAGCTCGCCGGCCGTGATGGGCGTCAGCCCGGTCGCACTCCGCGCCGACGGGCGCGCCCCCGTGAAGCCCACGATGTCGGCGTGCTCCGCGGCCAGTTCCAGCATCCGGTCGCCGTTGGCCCCGATGAGCAGGGGCACCCGCGGGCGCTGCACGGGCCGCGGCAGGTGCTCCCGCGCCCCCAGCGACCGCTCGACCTCCTCCACCGTCCGCCGCAGACGGTCCACCCGCTCACCCGGCGACCCCCACGGCAGCCCCGCCGTCTCGTGCTCCGCCCGTACGTACCCGGTGGAGGCCGAGTTCCAGGCGCCCGCCCGTCAGGGCGTCCGTCGTCGCCACCTCGCGCGCGAGCAGCGCGGGGTTCCAGAAGCCGGCGTTGAGCACGAACGTGCCCAGGCGCGGCCGCTCGGTGGCCCCGGCCGCCGCCACCAGCGCGGGGAACGGCGCCGGCATCCCCAGATGGTCGGGGACGAGCAGCACGTCGTAGCCGAGCTCCTCGACCCGGCGGCACTTGGCGCGCCACTCGTCGGCCGGCGCGGGGTCGATTCAGACTGGCTCCGAAACGGAACGGGCGCGACATGAATTCTCCTCAGCGCACAGCGACTCGAGCCTGCGCCGCGATTCCATCACTCGTGCGCGATGGCCGCCAGCACGTTCATGCGGGATGCGCGCAGTGCCGGGAGGAGGGCCGCCACGACGCCGACCACGGCGGAGCCGACGACGACCGCGACGATCGTGCCCCACGGGATCGCCAGCGCCCTCATGCCCTGCAGGGCCAGGACCTGCTGCGTGCACACGCCCCACACCAGCCCCAGCACGAGCCCCAGCACCGCGCCGAACACGGCGATCACCACGGACTCCAGCCGGATCATCCGGCGCAGCTGCCGCCGGGCCAGCCCGATGGCCCGCAGCAGCCCGATCTCCCGGGTCCGCTCCACCACCGACAGCGCCAGGGTGTTGACCACGCCGAGCACCGCGATGACGATCGCGAGCCCGAGCAGCGCGTACACGAGGTACAACAGCACGGCGATCTGGTCGTGGACGAGTTCCTTGTAGTCGGCCTGGTCGCGCACCTGCACCTGCGGAAACGGCTCCAGCGCCCGCTCCAGCCGGGGCCGCAGCTCGTCGGCGCCGGTGCCCGGGCCGGCGTTGACGTACAGCACCGAGTCCTGCCCGCCCGGCACGTACTCCTCGACGGTCCCGATGCCGAGGAACAGCCCGCCCCGCACGCCGAAGCCCTCGGCGGCGTCCTGGTCGGTGAACGCGCCGGCCCTCAGCGAGACCGTCCGGCCGCCGGGGAACTCGACCGGGAGCACGCTGCCGATCCGCACGCCGTGGTTCCGCGCGAAGTCCACGTCCATCCCGATCGCCCCGTCGGCCAGCGCGGCCGCCGAGCCGCCCTGCGCGTACGTCACGTGCGCGACCTCGTCGACCCCCTCGCCGTACCCGGCGGCCGTCGTCTCGACCCGCTCGCCGTCCGGCAGCCGTACGGCGACCGGCGCGAACCGCTGCCGTACGACGACCCCTACGCCGTCGGTGGCGTGGACGCGGTCGGTGACCTCCTGGGGGAACGGGATGAAGTTGGCGCTCTGGATGACGAAGTCGGCGCCGAGGGTCTTGTCGATCTGCTGGTCGAAGGACTTCGCCATCGAGGCGCTCGCCACCGACATGCCGCCGACCAGGGCGAGGCCCACCATGAGCGCGGCGGCGGTGGCACCGGTGCGGCGCGGGTTGCGCAGGGCGTTGCGCTGGCTCATCCGGCCGACGGGGCCGAACAGGGCCGGGAAGGCCGCGCCCAGCACCCGGATCACCGGACGCACCAGCAGGGGGCCCGCGACGACGGTGGCGACGAGGGTGAGGACGATGCCCAGGCCCAGCAGGGAGGCCGCGGACGCGGTCTCCGACGCGGCCGCACAGCCCGCGAGGGCGGCGACCCCGAGAGCGCCGACGACCGCCCCGACCACGGCGCGCACCTTCAGCGGCCGTCCCACGCCCGCCACGTCGGCGTCCGCCAGGGCCGCCATCGGTGAGACGGCCGCCGCGCGCCGGGCCGGGAGGTAGGCGGCCACGAAGGTGACGCCGACGCCGACGACGTACGCCGACACCGGGGTCGCCCAGCCGACGACCATCTCCGTCGTCTTGAGGTTCATGCCGAACGCGCTCATCAGGCGGATCAGTCCGGCCGCCAGTCCGATGCCGGCCGCGAGGCCCAGCGTCGAGCCGACCAGCCCCAGCAGGACCGCCTCGGTGAGCACCGAACGCCGTACCTGCCGGCGGTCCGCGCCCAGGGCGCGCAGCAGGCCCAGCTCGCGGGTGCGCTGGGCGATCAGCATCGAGAACGTGTTGACGATCAGGAACACACCCACCAGGACGGCGATCCCCGCGAAGCCCAGCATCACGTACTTGATCACGTCGAGGAAGCCGCCCAGGCTCTCCGCCGCCGACTCCGCCTGCTCGTCGGCCGTCTTCACGGTGTAGGGGCCGGGGCCGACCGCGGCGGCCACCCGGCGCTTGACCTCGGCGTCGGTCACCCCCTCCGCCGCGTCGACGGAGATGCCGGTCGCCCGGTCCGCCGATCCCAGGAGCTGCCGGGCGGCGACCTCGGGATCCAGGAAGACCAGGGCAGTGCCCGGGTTGGTGGTCCTGAAGGTGGCGATGCCGACCACCCTGACCTCGAACGAACCCGGCTGGGCCATGACCGTCAGGGTGTCACCGATCTCCACGCCCTTCCTGCCGGCGGTGTCGGCGTCGAGCAGCGCCTCGCCGGCGCCGTGCGGGGCCTGTCCTGAGGTCAGCTCCACCGGGCTGCGTTCGGTGACGTACCAGTCGGCGGCGACCGTCCGCGCGCCGGTCGTCGGCCCCACGGACTCGTTGTCGCCGTCGACGACCGTGACGTTGTCCACGCCCACGTCGGCATGGGCCGAGGCCACCCCGTCGACGCGGGCGACCCGGTCGGCGAGGGCGGCGGGCAGGGTCTGCACCGCGCCGGTGGGCACGGAGGCATGCAGGTCGTCCACCGGTTCGACCGTCACGTCGGCCGAGGTCGAGGCGAAGAGGCGGTCGAAGGTGCGCGTCACCGTGTCGGAGAAGATCAGGCTGCCCGCGACGAACGCCACCGAGAGCACGACGGCGAGGGCCGACAGCAGCAGGCGGCCCTTGTGCGCGACGAAACTCCGCAGCGTGGCCTTCAGCACCGGCTCATTCCTCCTCGGGGCTGTCGGCGGGCGGCCCGCCGGTCCCGGCGACGAGCGCCTCGGAGCCCGGTGCCCGGGTCGCCCCTCCGGCGAAGAGGCGCATCCGCTCCAGCACCGCCTCCGCCGTCGGATGTTCCCTCTCGTCCACGATGCTCCCGTCCGCGAGGAAGAGCACCAGGTCGGAGTGGGCGGCGGCGCCCGGGTCGTGGGTGACCATGACGACGGTCTGGCCCAGGCTGTCCACCGCCTGGCGCAGGAAGGCGAGGACCTCGAGACCGGCGCGCGAGTCCAGGTTCCCCGTCGGTTCGTCCGCGAAGATCAGCTCCGGCCGGGAGACGAGCGCCCGGGCGCAGGCCACGCGCTGCTGCTGGCCTCCGGACAACTGCGACGGCCGGTGCCCGAGGCGGTCCCGCAGCCCGAGCGTGTCGATCACCTGGTCCAGCCACTTCGGGTCGGGTTTCCGGCCCGCGATGTCCATGGGCAGGGTGATGTTCTCGGCCGCGTTCAGGGTCGGGATCAGGTTGAACGACTGGAACATGAAGCCGATCCGGTCGCGGCGCAGCCGGGTCAGCTCCCGCTCCTTCAGACCCGTGATCTCGGTGTCGCCGAGCCACACCTGTCCGGCCGAGACGGTGTCGAGTCCGGCCAGGCAGTGCATCAGCGTGGACTTCCCGGAGCCCGAGGGCCCCATCACCGCGGTGAAGCGTCCCCGCACGATGTCCACGTCCACCGAGTCGAGGGCGAGCACGGTGGTCTCGCCGGAGCCGTACGCCTTGGTCAGGCCGCGGGCTCGGGCCGCCAGGTCGTCGGACGAGGCCAGGCCGGGGGTGTTCTGCGCAGCGGTCGTGGACAAGGCTGTCTCCTCGCTCGCGTGGACGGGCCGACGTACCTGTCCGGCCGACACTAGTGTGACCGGGCACACACCCGGTATCCCTTTTCGGCGCGGGCCGCCCTTGCCGGTGCTAGCGTTCCGGCGCTAGCTTCGAGGCATGGCGAAGACCCAGCTGAACGTACGCGTCGACGAGGGCACGGCCCGCGCCGCCCGCGAACGCGCCACCGCGCGCGGCATGAGCGTCAACCGCTACATCGAAGAGCTGGTCAGACAGGACACCGGCGAGGCGGGCCACACCTTCGTGGAAGCCGCCGCGGACTTCATGAAGCAGTACGAGACCGTCTTCGCCGAGGAGTTCGGCGCGGCCCGTGAGGGCGCACACCCCGCACACCCCGGCACGCGCGAAGGTCGTCGCTGAACCCTTGGACGACCTCAGCATCGACCTCGCCTGGCTCCTGATGCTCGCCGAACAGAAGACACCGGGCGATCCCCAGGTCACCGACTGGGGTGCCCTGGTGGCCGCCGTGGCGCGCCATCGGGCCGAGATCTTCGACGTCCCCGTCTACGACACGCCGCACGCCCGCGCCGCCTCACTGCTCCAGCTCCTCCTCCACGTCCCCGCACTCGAGCGCTCCAACGCCCTCTTCGCCTGCTCCGTCGCGTACGCCTACCTCGTGGCCAGCGGGGTCAAGGTCGTCACCTCGCCGGAGCAGGTCCGCGACCTGGCCCGTCTGGTCAAGAGCGGGGAGGCGTCGGTGTACGACATCGCGGAGGAGCTGCGCCAGTGGAGTCTGTGAGGCCGGTGCGGTCCGTACGCTCCGGTGCCCGCGCACTCGGCGCGACCCGCGAGGCCGGGAGGACGTGCGGCTCAGGTCCCGCCGCCGGGCCGTGAGACGCGGGCCTCGTCGTCGAGCGGCCGCCAGGCCGTCCCCAGGACGCAGTACGACACCGGCAGCCTCGGACCCTTCTCCGGGAGCACCAGCCGGCGATAGGGGCCGAGCGCGAAGCCGGCGTCGCGCAGCGCGCGGACCGGCTCGCGGGAGAGGTGGCAGCCGCCGCTGACCAGCGGCCACACCGTCCGGTCCAGCGCACGCTGGGTGAGGTTCATGGCGGGTCCGCCGCCCAGGCCGTGCTCCAGGAACCGCACCTCGCCGCCGGGCCGCAGCACCCGCCGCAGCTCGGCGAGCACCCGCGGCACGTCCCGCACGCTGCACAGCACCAGCGACAGCACCGCCGCGTCGAAGGCCTCGCTCTTGACCGGCAGCGCCTCGGCCACGCCCGGGACGACGTCGACGGGCACCTCGGCGCGCGCGGCCGCGTCCCGTGCCAGCCGCCGCAGATGCCGCTCCGGTTCGATCGCGACGACCTCCGAGACCGCGCCCGGGTAGTGCCCGAAGTTCAGGCCGTTGCCGGCGCCGATCTCGACGACCCGGCCGGAGAGCCCGTCAAGCAGCCTGCCGCGCAGCCCGGCCAGCCCGGCACGGGCCTCCGCGGCCACGCTGAGCCGGGCATAACACCGGGCGAACAGCGGGTGGTGGACGGGATCACCGGCAACCTTGCCGGAGCCGGACCAGAGCGGCATGGCGACCTCCCGGGCAGGACGGGCCTACCGGGATTCTCCCCCGTGCAGGCCCGTCGCACCCCCGCTCTTCCCACTCGGCCCGGAAACGGGTCCTATGGGAGGACGTCGCGCACCTGTTCGTCGGGACGGAGCGGTCGTCGTCCACGTCGGTGTGCGGGACGCGCCCGACGCCGACGGGGGCGGCCCCGCTCACCCGCGCCGAGGAGGCGCCGCCGATCGCCCGCGACCTGACCCGCACAGGCCTTCAGGACGTCGCACTCGCCCGGAACGCCTCCGCCTCCCACGTACCGTCCAGGCGCGGCGCCAGCCAGCCCGGCGCCGCCGTACGGAAGTCGGCGGGCGGGAGCGCACCGGCGCCGCCGGGCAGGGCTCCGAGCAGCGGTGCGCCGGCGACGTCCGGCAGGTCGGTGACGTTGCACCGCATCGCCAGATCGGGGGAGCCGGGCCAGCTGCCGATGACGACGCCCAGCAACTCCAGCCCACGGATGCGCAGTTCACGGGCCGTCAGTTCGGTCGTGTTGAGCGTGCCCAGGCCCGCCGACGCCACCACCAGCACCGGCGCCCGCAGCAGCTCGGCCGCGTCGGCCAGCGTCCCGCCCGCCTCGTCGAAGCGCACCAGCAGCCCGCCCGCCCCCTCGACGAGGACCAGGTCGTGCTCGGTCGCCAGTTTCGCGGCGGCCTCCGCGACGTCCCGCGGACGCACCGGTGCGCGACCGGCCCGCCGGGCCGCCGTCGCCGGGGCCAACGGATCCGGATAGCGGGCGAGTTCGGCCGTCGTGACCGCACCCGCCAGCCGCGCGACCTCGTCGGCGTCGCCGCGCTCGTCCGGCCGTACGCCGGTCTGCGCCGCCTTCAGCACGGCCACCGACCGGCCGGCCGCGAGGGCCGCCGCGGCCAGGGCCGCCGTCGTGACGGTCTTGCCGACCTCCGTGCCCGTCCCCGTGATCACCAGGATCGGCATCGCTCATCCCTCCCGCGCCGCCGCGCACACCGCGCGGGCGATCCGTGCCACGTCCGCGTCGCCGGTGACGTACGGCGGCATCGTGTAGACGAGGTCGCGGAACGGCCGCAGCCACACGCCCTCCCGTACGGCGGCGTCCGTGGCGGCCCTCATGTCCACGTCGTGGTCCAACTGGACGACCCCGATGGCCCCGAGAACCCGTACGTCCTTCACGCCGGGCACCTCCCGCGCGGGAGCCAGGCCCTCCCGCAGGCCCCCCTCGATCCGCTTGACCTCCGCGAGCCAGTCCTGCCCGAGGAGGAGCCGGACGGAGGCGCGGGCGACCGCCGCCGCCAGCGGATTGCCCATGAAGGTCGGCCCGTGGGCGAGCACCGGCACCTCGCCCCGCGAGATCCCGTCGGCCACCCGGGCCGTGCACAAGGTGGCGGCCATCGTCAGGTAACCGCCGGTCAGCGCCTTGCCGACGCACATCACGTCCGGCGTGACCGCCGCGTGCTCCGCCGCGAACAGGGCGCCCGTGCGCCCGAACCCGGTCGCGATCTCGTCGAACACCAGCAGCACGTCGTGCGCGTCGCACGCCTCCCGCAGCACCCGCAGATACGCGGGGGAGTGGAACCGCATCCCGCCAGCACCCTGCACCACCGGCTCGACGATCACCGCGGCCAGGTCGTCGGCGTGACGCTCGATCGCCGCGCGCAGCTCCTCGGCGTAGGACTCGTCGTAGTCGGCGGGCGGAGGCCCCACGAACACCTGGCGGGGCAGCACCCCGCTCCACAGGCCGTGCATCCCGCCTTCGGGGTCGCACACCGACATCGGCTGCCAGGTGTCGCCGTGGTAGCCGCCGCGCCAGGTCAGCAGCCGCTGCTTGCCGGGACGGCCCAGCGAGCGCCAGTACTGCAGGCACATCTTGACCGCGACCTCGACCGACACCGACCCCGAGTCGGCGAGGAACACGTGCTCCAGGCCCTCCGGCGAGATGTCGACAAGGAGCTTCGCGAGCCGGACGGCGGGCTCGTGGGTGAGCCCGCCGAACATCACGTGGCTCATCCGCCCGAGCTGTTCGCGCGCCGCCTCGTTCAGCACCGGGTGGTTGTAGCCGTGGATCGCCGACCACCACGACGACATGCCGTCGACCAGCTCGCCCGAGCCGTCCGCGAGCCGCAGCCGGACCCCGCTCGCCGACTCCACGACGAGCGGTTCGACCCGGCCGGGCATCGGCCCGTACGGATGCCACACATGCCGCCGGTCCAGTTCCAGCAGTTCGGACACGGTCGGCTCAGGCATTGGGCGCGAGATCCGTCCCGGCGCCGCGGCGGCGGACGGCGACCAGGTCCGTACGGGGTTCGCCGGCCGGCGCGGCCGGAGCGGAACCGCAGACACCGCCGCCTTCGTGCGATCCGCAGCCCGCGCTCTCGTGGGACCCGCAGCCCGCGCTCTCGTGGGACCCGCACCCACCGCCGGCGGCGGCGGCCCGGTGCTCCGGCAGCGTCACCTGGTCGGCGCCCTCCACCTCGAAACCGGCGTCCGCGATCATCTCCAGGTCGGCCTTGCCCGCCTGCCCCTCGCTGGTGAGGTAGTCCCCGAGGAAGATCGAGTTGGCCAGGTGCAGCGCGAGCGGCTGCATCGTGCGCAGATGCACCTCACGGCCGCCCGCGATGCGCACCTCGACGTCCGGGCACACGAACCGCACCATCGCCAGGATCCGCAGGCACCGCTGCGGGGTCAGGTTCCACTCCTTGGCCAGAGGGGTGCCCTCGAACGGGATCAGGAAGTTGACCGGCACCGAGTCCGGGTCCAGCTCGCGCAGCGAGAAGACCACGTCCACCAGGTCCTCGTCGCTCTCGCCCATGCCCGCGATCAGACCGGAGCAGGCGGACAGTCCCGCCGCGTGCGCCTTCTGGACCGTGTCCACCCGGTCGGCGTACGTGTGCGTGGTCGTGATGTCCGCGTACGTCCCCTCGGACGTGTTCAGGTTGTGGTTGTAGGCGTCGGCGCCCGCCTCGCGCAGCCGCTCCGCCTGGCCGTCGGAGAGCAGACCGAGGCAGGCGCACACCTCGACCTCCTCGTTCTGCTCCTTGATGGCCTTGATGGTCTCGGAGACCCGGTCCACGTCCCGGTCGGTCGGACCGCGCCCGCTGGCCACCAGACACACCCGCTTGGCGCCGCCGGCCAGCCCCGCGGCCGCCGCCTGGGAGGCCTCGTCGGGCTTGAGCCACGTGTACTTGAGGATGCCGGCCGTGGAGCCGAGCCGCTGGGAGCAGTAGGAGCAGTCCTCGGGGCACAGCCCCGACTTGAGGTTGACGAGGTAGTTGAGTTTCACCCGGCGCCCGAACCAGTGCCGGCGCACCTTCCCGGCCGCGGCCACCACGTCGAGCAGGTCGTCGTCGGCCGTCGCGAGGACGGCCAGTGCTTCCTCGCGGGTCGGCAGCTCGCGCCGAAGCCCCTTGTCCACCAGCGTGTTCAGCAGGTCCATGAGAGCCGATCCTGTCCTACCGACCCGCTCCGGGCCAAGGTAGGGATCGCACAACACACCCTCCTCGACGTGTGGGTATTGCCACACCATGGGTGGCCGCCCGTCCCGCTAGTGTCTGTCCGCTACCTACAAAAGCCCCGGAGGACCCATGGCGTTCGGCTGGATCGACGAGCAGGCGGAGCTGCGCCACCGCGCCGGACTGGTACGGACCCTGCGGCCCCGGCCGGCCGACTCGCCGCTCCTCGACCTGGCGAGCAACGACTACCTGGGCCTGGCCCGCCACCCCGAGGTCACCGAGGGCGCGGCCCGGGCCGCGCGGACCTGGGGCGGCGGCTCGACGGGCTCCCGGCTGGTCACCGGCACCACCGAGCTGCACGGCGAGCTGGAGCGGGAACTGGCGGACTTCTGCGGCTTCGAGGCGGCCCTGGTCTTCTCCTCCGGCTACGCGGCCAACCTCGCCGCGGTCACCGCGCTGGCCCCGCACGGAAGCCTGATCGTCTCCGACGCGGGCAACCACGCCTCGCTCATCGACGGCTGCCGGCTGGCGCGCGGCACCACCCAGGTGGTCGCCCACGCCGACCCGGACGCCGTGCGCAAGGCGCTCGGCACGCACGCGGGCCCGGCGGTGGCGGTCTCCGACACGGTCTTCTCGGTCGACGGCGACGCGGCGCCGCTGGCCGCCCTCGCCGGGGTGTGCCGGGAGCACGGCGCCGGGCTGGTCGTCGACGACGCCCACGGGCTGGGGGTTCTGGGGGACGGCGGCCGTGGCGCCCCGTTCGCCGCGGGGCTGGCGGGCGCCGCGGACGTCGTCGTCACGGTCACGCTGTCCAAGTCGCTCGGCAGCCAGGGCGGAGCCGTGCTCGGCCCGGCACGCGTGATCGACCATCTGGTCAACGCGGCGCGGACGTTCATCTTCGACACCGGCCTCGCCCCGGCGGCGGCGGGCGCCGCCCTGGCGGCCCTGAGACTGCTGCGCCGCGAGCCGCACCGCGCGGCACGCGCGCGTGCGGTGGCGGGCGACCTGCACGCACGGCTGACGGCCGCGGGTCTGGAGGCGGTACGTCCGGACGCCGCGGTCGTCTCCGTGCGGGCGCCGTCCCCGGAGCAGGCCGTGCGCTGGGCGGCGGACTGCCGGGCGGCAGGCCTCGCCGTGGGCTGCTTCCGCCCTCCTTCCGTACCCGATGGCATCTCGCGCCTGAGGCTGACCGCCCGCGCGGACCTCACCGAGGCTCAGATCGAACGCGCTGTACGAGTGATCGACGGGGCACGACCATGAGTCGGCGTGACACGGCCGTGCACCGGCTGACGGGTGGGGGGTGACGGGTCAGCGGAACGCGGCCGTGAAACCTGTCCAGCTCTCGGGGGAGAAGAGCAGGGCGGGACCGGCCGGGTCCTTGGAGTCGCGTACGGCGAGCAGACCGGCCCACGGTCCGGAGGCTGGGCGGGCCGTCTCGACGCAGTTGTTGGCTCCCGTGCTGTAGCTGCTGCGCAGCCACGGCAGGCCCTGCGGATGATGGCGATCGTGCAGGTCGGTGCTGGAAGGTACGTTCCGAGGCAGTGCGGTCATGGTGCCTCCTTACGCGCCGTCAGCTGTCGCGGCGATGTATTCCAGTGTGTCTGCGGGCGAAAGAGCGTGCGCCCGGAGGGCATTGAAGGCCTCCGTGTAGGCCTGGAGGTCTTCTTTCCGTTCGAGGTAGAGGCTACTCGTCAAGTGGTCGAGAACAACCACATCCAGATCAGAAGTGCTCGAAAATGAGAAGATAACGAAAGAGCCGGTGACCCCGATGTGCGCTCCGGCGGTGAACGGCAGTACCCGAAGCGTCACTTGCGGCAGCCGGGCCGCCTCCATGAGCCGCTCCAGCTGCCGCGCCATGACCTCGGGACCGCCCACCTCCCGCCGCAGCACCGCCTCGTCCAGCACCGCGTTCAGTTCCAGCGGCGGCCGGACGCGCAGCACGTCCTGCCGGGCCAGCCGCACCTCCACCAGCGTGTCCACCTGCTCCTCGTCGACGCCCTCGACGGCGGCCCGGGTCACCGCTCGCGCGTACTCGGGCGTCTGGAGCAGCCCCGGCACCACGGTCGTCTCCAGCGTGCGCATCGCGGTGGCCTGCGACTCCAGGCTGATGAAGTCCCGGTAGGCGGGCGGCAGCACCCCGCGGTAGGCATGCACCCAGTGGTCCCGTCCGCCACTCTCGACCGATCCCGCCAACGCGAGCATCAGTTCACGCAGTTGGGGATCGGTCACACCGTAGGCGTCGAGGAGTAACCGCACATCGGCCGGTTTCGTACCGCTGGTGCCGGTCTCGATCCGGCTCACCTTCGACTGGTGCCAGCCCACGAGCCGGGCCGCCTGACCACTGGTGAGACCCACGCGGGCGCGCAAGGCCCGCAGTTCGGCGCCCAGTTTCCGGCGGCGCACCGCGGGACCGTGCTGCATGGGCGTTCTCCTTACAGCTTCCGGGCCGTCCAAATACGCTCTGCCGTAGCAGAGTTCACCGCATCGGGCGACAGATATATGCATAACTTGGTGGATCGCCACCCGTGACGGACGCGGCAGTGGCAGTCTGACGACGAAGCACCAGTCCGGGACCGTACTCGAACCATCCGCACCGTGTCGGACTCCGGTCCCGTGGGAAAGGGACGACGTCGCCATGGCAGACCATCTGGAAGCATCCGTCACTCTGCCGAGCGATCCCGCCTCGGTGTCCACGGCCCGCGCGTTCGTGCTGACCACCCTCGGGGAGTGGGGCCTCCCCGCCGAGACGGAGGCGGCGGACACGATCCGCCTCATCGTCTCCGAACTCGCCACCAACGCCGTACAGCACACCTTCGGGCAGTCACCCACCTTCACGGTGGACCTCGTGCTCGACCGGGACGAGCAGCTGCGCATCGGCGTCACCGACAGCCACCCGCGCTTCCCGAAGCGCCTGCCGGCCGCCGTCCAGCAGGACAACGGCCGCGGCATGGTGATCATCCGCTGGCTGACCGCCGAGTGCGGCGGCAAACTGCGCGTCCGCCCCACCCGCGAGGGAGGCAAGACCGTCTCCATCCACCTCCCGTGGTCGGTCACCGCGGAACCGGTGCCGACCGCCGGCCAACAAGACCCTTGACCCACACGGGTGACGGTCCCGACGTCCGCGCAGGGACACACCTGACCGCCGAAGCGCCGGCGGAAGTCGCCGGCGACCTCTGGACGAGCCCACGGGCGCCCGCGGAGCGGCTTGCCGCGCGGGGGACGCCCACGGAGCGGCTACCGCCCACAGAGGCGCCGGCGGACGGCTGCCACGCACGGGGCGGCGCCGACGAGGCCTCTGACATCGGTGCCCCGGCAGTCGTTCCCCGCCCGTGTCACAGCCCCGCACTGACAAGGCGCCGCGCTCGGTCCCGGGGGGAGTGTCGCGCAGCCCGGCGTTGCGGGGTACCGCCCGCGCCCACCCGTGCCGCCCCAGCGGCACGACTACCCGCGGTCGGGCGGGTGCGGCTGCCCTGGCTGGTGGGGTCGCACTGGGGGTGTCGCGCAGCCCGGCGTTGCGGGGTGTCGTCCGCGCCCACCCGTGCCGCCCCAGCGGCACGACTGCCCGCAGTTGGGCGGGTGTGGCTGCCCTGGCTGGTGGGGCGTCGCGCTGGGGGGTGTCGCGCTGCCTGGTGTTGCGGGTGTCGTCCGCGCCCACTCGTGCCGCCCCAGCGGCACGACTGCCCGCGGTCGGGCGGGTGCGGCTGCCCCAGCATGCGGCTCGGCTGTGGTGCCGGGTACGGCGACTTCAGCCTGTCCGGCGTTTGAGGACGAGGCCCGTTCAGGGCCGATGCGGGGGGTCGGGGGCGGCAGCCCCCGAGGTCGGGAAAGGGCAGGGGCGGCGGGGGCGAGAAAACCCCGGATGTCGCCGGAGTCCTGCGGCGGTCCCGCCGGTCCGCCCACGGCGGGTCGGGCGACGCGGGCGCCCGCCGGCCGATGACGGACGGCGGACGGCGGACGTGAGCTGGCCGGTGGCCGAGAAGCCGCCGCTCCCGGCCGCACAGCCCGCTCCGAGCACCCCTCTCGCCCCGCACCGCCGTCCATGCACCAGCGTGCGTTCCGGGGCGGCGGCGGCGCGTCAGGTCACCGCCACCGCCCCGGAAGATCACTTGACCCGGCCGTACCACACGCTCTTGGTCCAGATCTTCTGCAGCCGGACCACGTCCCCGGTCTTCGGCGAGTGCCAGATCTTGCCCTTACCGGCGTAGATCCCGACGTGGTAGACGTACGACCCCGAGTGGAAGAACACGAGGTCTCCGGCCTTGCGCTTGCTCGCCGAGATGTGGCGGGTCTTGTTGTACTGCTGGGCCGCCGTACGGGGCAGCTTCTTGCCCGCCTTCTTGTACGAGTACAGCGTGAGCCCGGAGCAGTCGAACCTGTTCGGCCCCGTGGCCCCGTACTTGTAGGGCGAACCCTTCTTGGAGGCCGCGACCTGGAGCGCCTTCGTCGCAGCGGTGGCGGCCGAGGCGTCGGAGGCGACACCCGGGACCACGATCGAGCCGCCCACGGCGGCGATGGCGAAGGCCGAGGCCGTACCGGCCCGGGCCATGAGCGACGGGACACGATTGAGCGCAGTCATGCGCAACCCTTCGTCAGCCGCCTGTGAAGGATGACCTGTCGGATTCGGGCTGGCGAAGTTGCCCGGCCGCTGCTGCGGCTTCACCCCAAGGGCTGCTCGGCCCGGCGCCTCCCTGGGGAGTCGACCGTCCCGGCGACCCGGCTTGCTTGGGTCCTCCACTCCTGCCGATGCACTTCTGTCGACCGGTCATCCGGGCGGCGGCAGGACTCGGCGTCCGCCCGGACCGCCCCGCCGCTTGTGGCGGGGGCTTGTCGTCAGACAGGGATCTTGGCGCACCGATGTCCGAAAATCCCAACGCAACCGGGGATTTGTGGGGTTACTCACCACTCACCCGTTCGGGTGGACACCCTGATGACCGGTCAGATGTCAAGGAGACGAAATGCCCCCGGACCTGCGCAGGAACCTTTCGTTCCGGTGTCGGGCCCCGGCAATCGCGCAACCCGTGTGGGCTGGAAAAAGCGGCCAGGGATACGCCGAACAGGGGTACGTCGTTTGGTGCGTTTCGGCTCCGGTCCGGACGTCACGCTCTCCGCGAACACCGCCCGGACCGGACGCGCCTGCGTCAACTGTCGGGGAGCGGGGGCACCGTGACGCGCGCCGTGCGGCGCTCCCCGTCCAGGACGCGCAGCGCCCGCGCCAACGTCGGCGCGTGCAGCTCGTTCTCGCCGCGCTGGTGCATCAGCGTCAGCGCGTCGCGCAGCGCGGCCGCGCGGCCGACCAGCGCCTGGGCGGCGCGCAGTCCGCGGTAGGTGTCGCCGTGGTGGGCGGGGTTGATGCGGCCCAGCAGGTCGACCACCTCCAGGTAACGGTCGATCAGCTCGGCCTCGGCCCGGGTCAGCGCCGGCAGCGGGGGCAGCTCGGGAGGCAGCACGGGCGGCCTACCTCGCGTCCGGCGCGCCGTGCGGGACGCGCCGGGTCGGCACGATCCCGTCCGCCAGCCCGTACTCCACGGCCTCCCGTGCGTCCAGGACGCGGTCCCGCTCGAGGTCCGCGGAGACCTGCTCCGCACCGCGCCCGGTGTGCCGGACGAGCATCTCCTCCAGGCGGGCGCGGACGCGCGTCAACTCCGCGGCCCGGACGGCGAGGTCACTGGTCTGGCCCTCGATCGGCTCGGGCAGGGCCGGCTGGCGGAGCACCACGCGCGCGCCCGGCAGCACGTACCGCTTGCCCGGTGTGCCCGCGGCCAGCAGTACGGCGGCGGAGGCGCCGGCCTGGCCCAGGCAGACGGTCTCCACGTCGCAGGTGACGTAACGGAGCGTGTCGTAGACGGCCGTCATGGCGCTGAACGAGCCGCCGGGGGAGTTGATGTACAGCGAGACGTCCCGGTCCGGGTCCTTGTGCTCCAGGTACATGAGCTGCGCCATCACGTCGTTCGCCGCGGTGTCGTCGACCGGTGTCCCGAGCATGATGATCCGCTCGTCCAGGAGCTTGGAGTACGGATCCAGCGTCCGGTGCCCGGATCCCGCGCGTTCGGTGAACTCGGGCAGGACGTGGCGGGTGGGCGGTCGGTTCATGGCAACCCCTCCTTCTGCGTCTGTAAAAAATGTACAGGATGTACGTCACGTTAGAATGGGGTCATGGCCTACGAGATTCCGGTGACGCAAGCCAGGGCTGAGCTCGCCGACCTGATCAACCGGGTGGTGTACGGCGGTGAGCGCGTCGTCGTGACACGGCACGGCAAGCCCCTCGTCGCCCTCGTCTCCGCCGCCGACCTGGAGCGGCTCGACGCGCTCGACGCACCGGCCGACGAGCAGGTGATCAGCTCGGTCTCCGCGGTCCGCGAGGCCGCGTCCGCCCCGCGGGAACGGCAGCGGTTCGGGATCGCGGCGGAGCACCGGGGGCCGAACCCCTCCTAGGAAGCCGGCCTCGCGCCTGCCGTGAAGGAGCCGGCTGCTCGACGACAGGAAGCAGCGACCGGGAAAGAGAAGGACCGCGCACCCCCGTCCGCTACAGCGGAGGTGCACGGTCGGTCCGGCGGCCGGTGGGTCAGCCGGCGAGGGCGGGCTCCCGCTCGGAGGTCTGCGCGGTCTTCGTGCCGCGTTCCCTCATCGCGGTGCCCAACAGCACCGCCCCGAGTCCCAGCGCGGCCCACCAGGTGAGGGTCAGGGCGGGGCCGGTCGCCGCCGCGCCGTCGAAGAACGACACCGAGCGCAGCAGCGTCGTCCCCGCACCCGGCGGCAGCCACTGGCCGATCGCACCGGCCGGCTCGGGCAGCATCTCCGGGGCCGAGGCCGCCCCGGAGAAGGGGTTGCCGAGGAACATCACCGTGAACGCCATCAGGCCGATGCCCGCCGGGCCGATCAGCGCGGCGGCCCCGGCCACGGCCGCGCTCACCGCCAGCGTCGCCAGGCCGAAGGTCGCGGCCTCCGCCCACCAGTCGCCGGCGAGCGCGCCGAGCCAGCTGTGCGCGAGGGCCGCCGCGACCAGGCCCACCAGGGCGGCGGCGCCGACCAGGGCGAGCGCGGCACGGATCCCGCGCAGTCCGAGCAGCGTCACCACCGTGCCCGCGGCGATGCCGGCCAGTGCCAGTGGCAGCACGCCGGAGGTGAACGCCGCCCCGCGCGGGTCCTTCTCGGGTGCGGCGACGACGTCCACCGTACGCACCTCGGTGCCCCCGGCGGCGGCCTGCTGGGCCATGGCCTGCTGCAGCAGCTGGGCGACGACGGGGCCCGCGGCCGAGGCGGTGAGCAGTTCGGGGCCCTGTGCGGTGACGACCACGGCGCCGTAGACGGTCCGGTCCTCGATCGCGGCGCGGGCGGCGGCCTCGTCGGCGTAGCGGTGGATCTCGAAGGCGCCTTCCTGCTGCCGGAGGCGCTGTTCCACCTGTGCGGCAGCGGCGGCCGGCCCCGCCACGCCGAGCGGCAGGTCACGGGGTGCGGTGCGGGCGGCGGGCCAGGCGAAGGCCCACAGGGCGAGCGCCGCGAGCAACGGCACGAGGACGACGACCGCGATCACGCGCCGGGCGGGGGCCCTGGTGGAGAGGGCGGGAGCGGTGGACATGGGGGTCTCCTCTGGGCTCCTGGCCGTTGGGCCTGCGAGCCGTTCAAAAAGAAGGATCGTTCGTTTTACGTTTTCCACCGTGCTCCCGGCGAGTGCGCTTGTCAAGAAGGAACGTTCGTTTTAGGTTGGTGGCCATGGCACGCGTATCCCAGGCCCACCTCGACGCCCGCCGTCGGCAGATCCTCGACGCCGCCGCGCTCTGCTTCGCCCGCAACGGCTTCCACGCCACGTCGATGCAGGACGTCCTGAAGGAGGCCGACCTCTCCGCCGGTGCCGTGTACCGCTACTTCAGCGGCAAGGAGGAGCTGATCGCCGCGATCGTCTCGGAGGTGCTGGGCGAGGTCCGCGCCGCCTTCGAGGCGGCGGCCGGGCAGAGCCCCACCCCGCCGCCCGACGAGCTCGTGGCCACCGTCCTCAGCCGGACCCTGGCGCAGCGCGAGTCCCTCACCCTCGACGGCGCCCCCGCCTTCCCGCGCCTGGTCGTCCAGGTGTGGTCGGAGATCCCGCGCAACGACGAGCTGGCGGCCGTCCTGCGCGAGGGGTACACCGCGGTGCGCGCGGCCTGGGGGCGGATCGTCCAGGCCTACCAGGAGGCCGGGAGGATGCGGGCGGACGTCCCACCCGACCATGTGGCCCGCACGATGATCGCCGGCGTCCTGGGCTTCATCGCCCAGCAGTCGCTGTTCGGGCCCGCCCCGGTGGAGGTCCTGCGGGACGGTCTGCGCGCGTTGATGAGCATGACGGACGCGGAGCCGAAAGCCTGAGGATCACAGCTTGGTTAACATGCGCGAAATGCGCCCCAACTAGCCTGCCCCTCCACGCCACCAGGCACTTTGCCCCGTGGCCGCGGCAACCGGGCCCCGCACGGCCCGGAGCGAGGAGGTGAGGTGGGACGTGCAACTGACCCCGCACGAGCAGGAGAGGCTGCTGATCCACGTGGCGGCCGACGTCGCCGAGAAGCGCCGGGCCCGCGGGCTCAAGCTCAACCACCCCGAGGCCGTCGCCCTCATCACGTCGCACATCCTCGAGGGGGCACGGGACGGCCGTACCGTCGCCGAGCTCATGTCCTCCGGGCGCAAGTTGCTCACCCGGGACGACGTGATGGACGGCGTACCCGAGATGATCCACGACGTGCAGGTCGAGGCGACCTTCCCGGACGGCACCAAGCTCGTCACCGTCCACGACCCGATCGTCTGAGGGGGGCCTCGATGATTCCCGGAGAGATCCTCTTCGCCGAGGACCCGATCGTCTGCAACGGGGGCCGCGAGGTCACCCGGCTCACCGTCCTCAACGCCGCCGACCGGCCCGTCCAGGTCGGCTCCCACTACCACTTCGCCGAGGCCAACCCCGGCCTCGAGTTCGACCGCGCCGCCGCGCGCGGCAAGCGGCTGAACGTCGCCGCGGGCACCGCCGTGCGCTTCGAGCCCGGGATCCCGGTCGACGTCGAACTCGTACCGCTCACCGGAGCCCGGATCGTGCCCGGACTGCGCGGGGAGACCGGAGGTGCCCTCGATGCCTGAGATCTCGCGTGCCGCGTACGCCGACCTGTTCGGCCCGACCACGGGCGACCGCATCCGGCTCGCCGACACCGATCTGATCGTCGAGATCGAGGAGGATCGTTGCGGCGGGCCCGGACGCGCCGGGGACGAGGCCGTGTTCGGCGGAGGCAAGGTCATCCGGGAGTCCATGGGACAGTCGCGTGCCACCCGGGCCGAGGGGACGCCCGACACCGTCGTCACCGGCGCCGTGATCGTGGACCACTGGGGGATCGTCAAGGCCGACGTCGGCATCCGTGACGGCCGGATCACGGGCATCGGCAAGGCCGGCAACCCGGACACCATGGACGGCGTGCACCCGGACCTGGTGATCGGCCCCGAGACCGAGGTCATCGCCGGCAACGGCCGCGTCCTCACCGCGGGCGCGATCGACGCCCACGTCCACTTCATCTGCCCGCAGATCGCCGACGAGGCGCTGGCCTCGGGTGTGACGACGCTGGTCGGCGGCGGCACCGGACCGGCCGAGGGCTCCAAGGCGACCACCGTGACGCCGGGCCCCTGGCACCTCGCCCGCATGCTGGAGGCGATGGAGCACTACCCGCTGAACATCGGGTTCCTCGGCAAGGGCAACACCGTCTCGCACGAGGCGATGCTCTCGCAGATCAGGGGCGGCGCGCTGGGCCTGAAACTGCACGAGGACTGGGGGTCCACGCCCGCCGTCATCGACGCCTCGCTGACCGTCGCCGACCGGACCGGCATCCAGGTCGCCATCCACACGGACACCCTCAACGAGGCCGGATTCGTGGGCGACACGCTCGCCGCGATCGCCGGACGCGGCATCCACGCGTACCACACCGAGGGTGCGGGAGGCGGGCACGCGCCGGACATCATGACCGTCGTCTCCGAGCCGCACGTCCTGCCCAGCTCGACGAACCCGACGCGGCCCTACACCGTCAACACGGCCGAGGAACACCTCGACATGCTGATGGTCTGCCACCACCTCAACCCCGCGGTCCCGGAGGACCTGGCGTTCGCCGAGTCCCGGATCCGGCCGTCCACCATCGGGGCGGAGGACGTCCTGCACGACCTCGGCGCCATCTCGATCATCTCCTCCGACGCGCAGGCGATGGGCCGCGTCGGTGAGGTGATCCTGCGGACCTGGCAGACCGCCCACGTGATGAAGCGGCGGCGGGGCGCGCTGACGGGGGACGGCCGCGCCGACAACCACCGCGTACGGCGTTACGTCGCCAAGTACACGATCAATCCGGCACTCGCGCAGGGCCTGGCCCGGGAGATCGGCTCCGTCGAGACCGGCAAGCTCGCCGACCTCGTCCTGTGGGAGCCGGCGTTCTTCGGCGTCAAGCCGCACCTCGTCATCAAGGGCGGGCAGATTGCGTACGCGCAGATGGGCGACGCCAACGCCTCCATCCCCACCCCGCAACCCGTCCTCCCGCGCCCGATGTACGGGGCGGTCGGGCGGGCGCCGGCCGCGAACTCCTTCAACTTCGTCGCGCCGCTCGCGATCGAGGACGGGCTGCCGGAGCGGCTGCAGCTGGGCAAGAAGTTCGTCGCCATCGACTCCACCCGGGGGGTGACCAAGGCGGACATGCGGGAGAACGACGCCCGGCCACGGGTCGAGGTCGACCCCGACAGCTTCGCCGTGCACATCGACGGGGAACTCGTCGAGGCCACACCGGCGGCCGAACTGCCCATGGCCCAGCGCTACTTCCTGTTCTGAGGGCGTCGCCATGACACGGGCAGCACTTCTCGTCCTGGCCGACGGCCGCTTCCCCGCCGGAGGGCACGCGCACTCCGGCGGGGCGGAGCAGGCCGCCAAGGCCGGGAGGATCACCGGCGCGGCGACTCTCGAGTCCTTCTGCCGGGGCCGGCTGCACACGGCGGGCCTGGTGGCGGCGGCGCTGGCCGCGGCGGCCGCCGCCGGGTGCGACCCGGCTGAGCTCGACGCGGCGGCCGACGCCCGGACCCCGTCCCCCGCGCTGCGGGTCGCCTCGCGGAAGCTGGGGCGGCAGTTGACGCGGGCGGCTCGGGCCATCTGGCCGAGCGGGGAGCTGGACGCCTTGGCACGGGAGTTCCCCAAGGGAGCCCATCAGCCGGTGGTGCTGGGGCTTGCCGCCCGGGCGGCCGGGCTCGGGCCCGAGGACGCGGCGTACTGCGCGGCGTACGAGAGCGTGAGCGGGCCGGCCACGGCGGTGGTGCGGCTGCTGAGTCTCGATCCGTTCGAGGCCACGGCGGTGCTGGCGCGGCTGGCGCCGGAGGTGGACCGGGTGGTCGACCGGGCGGTGGCGGCGGGGAGGGCGACGCGGGAGAGCGGTGTCGACGCCCTTCCGGCGACGTCGGCGCCGTTGCTGGAGGTGGGGGCGGAGGTGCATGCGGCGTGGCCTGTACGTCTGTTCGCGTCGTAGGGGTGCTCGCCCCCGCCGCCCCTTCCCGTCCCGTTCCCAGGGGCTCCGCCCCTTGCGCCCCGGCCGGGGGCTTCGCCCCCTGGACCCCCGATCGGCCCTGAACGGGCCTCGTCCTCAAACGCCGGACGGGCTGGTGTGTCCTGGCCGGCGTTCGTCAAGTCCTTGCCGGACGGGCTGGTGTGTCCTGGCCGGCGTTCGTCAAGTCATCGCCGGACGGGCCGAGCTCTCCTGGCCGGTGCTCGTAGTCGGGTCTTCGAAGGAGCCGTACATGCATCTCGACCACTCTCACGAGGGCGCCGCCGCCGTCGGTGCCGACGCGCGGCGGGCCGACGGCAGTCGGCGTGCGCTGCGGATCGGGCTCGGTGGGCCCGTCGGGTCCGGGAAGACCGCGACCGTGGCCGCGCTGTGCCGGGTGTTGCGCGACGAGTTGTCGCTGGGCGTCGTCACCAACGACATCTACACCCGGGAGGACGCCGAATTCCTCCTCCGGGAGGCCGTGTTGCCGCCCGAGCGGATCGCGGCCGTCGAGACGGGCGCCTGTCCGCACACCGCGATCCGGGACGACATCTCCGCCAATCTCGAGGCCGTGGAAGACCTGGAGGATGAGGTCGGGCCGCTGGATCTGATCCTGGTCGAGTCCGGTGGGGACAACCTCACCGCCACCTTCTCCAAGGGGCTCGTGGACGCGCAGATCTTCGTGATCGACGTGGCCGGCGGGGACGACATCCCCCGCAAGGGCGGGCCCGGCGTCACCACCGCCGACCTGCTCGTCGTGAACAAGACCGACCTCGCGCCGTACGTCGGCTCCGACCTCGCCCGGATGGCCGCCGACGCGAAGGCGCAGCGGGCCGAGCTCCCCGTGGTGTTCCAGTCGTTGCGGAGTGAGACGGGCGTGCGGGACGTCGCCGCGTGGGTGCGGGCGCGGCTTGCCGCCTGGGTGGCGTGAGATGAGCGGGGTGCGCGCCACGGCGCGGATCGGGGCGCGTGCGGACGGGCGCGGGGGGACCGTGCTGCCCGTCCTCGACAGCGACGGGCCCCTCGCGCTGCGGCGGACCCGGGGCGGCGACCGCGGCGAGGCGCGTGTGGTGCTCGTCGGCGCGATGAGCGGGCCCCTCGGCGGCGACCGCTTCGCCGTCGAGGCGGCCGTCGGGAGCGGCGCCCGGCTGAGGGTGGGCTCGGCCGCCGCCACCATCGCCCTGCCGGGTCAGACCAAGGACGAGGCCCGCTACGACGTACGGATCGACGTCGCCGACGACGGCGAACTGCACTGGATGCCCGAACCGTTGATCTCCGCGAAGGGCAGCGACCTGCACGTCTCCACCCGCGCCGACCTCGCCCCCGGCGCGCGGCTCGTGCTGCGCGAGGAGCAGGTGCTCGGGCGGGCGGGGGAGGAGCCCGGACGGCTGGCCGGCCGGCTCGTCGTACGGGTCGGCGGGAAGGTGGTGCTCGATCAGGAGCTGGCGTGCGGGCCCGGCGCCCCCGGCGGCTGGGACGGGCCCGCCGGCCTCGCGGGACATCGGGCCGTCGGTCAACTGCTCGTCGTGCGCCCGGAGTTCGCTGACCGTCCGGTGGCCGCCCGGGTGCTCGGCGAGACGGCCGCCCTCATGCCGCTCGCCGGGCCCGCCGCCCTGGTGACCGCCGTCGCCCCGGACGGGCTGCGACTGCGGAGCGTTCTGGACGAGGCACTCAAGTCGCTGTGCTGACAAGCGCGTTCATCCGGTCAGCGGAGGTACTTCTCCGGTTATCGGATTGGCAAAGAAGGTCAACCACACCTGTTCCCAGGCACCTCACAGCAGCAAGGATCCCCGTACCTGTTGTCACTAGGTACGGGGAGGAACCCTCTTGAGGGACATACGACCGAACAGGCGGACGGCGGCACTCGGCTCGGCCGGTGTGCTCGTCACCGCCACCCTGATGGCCGGTGCGATCGCCGCGCCGACGGCCAGCGCGACCAGCGGCCGTTCGGGGCAGGACCGGGAGATGCGCGGCGCCGCCATCGCCGCCGAGCGCGCGGCCGAGGCCGGCGTCGACTGGCAGGACTGCCCCGCCGACTGGGGACTGGAGAAGCCGATCCAGTGCGGCTGGGTCACCGTGCCGCTCGACTACGCCAAGCCCAACGGCAAGCAGATCAAGCTCGCCGTCGACCGCATCGGCAACACGGGGACCAAGGAGGAGCGCCAGGGCGCCCTCGTCTACAACCCCGGCGGCCCCGGCGGCTCGGGCCTGCGCTTCCCGCGCCGCGTGACCACCAAGGCCCCCGTCTGGGCCAACATCGCCAAGGCCTACGACTTCGTGGGCTTCGACCCGCGCGGTGTCGGCAAGTCCGCGCCCATCTCCTGCGTCGACCCGACGGACTTCGTGAAGGCGCCCAAGGCCGACCCGGTCCCGGACAGCGAGGCCGACAAGCTGGCGCAGATCAAGCTGGCCCGCGAGTACGCCGAGGGCTGCTACGAGCGCAGCCGCGAGATGCTGCCGTACATGACCACGCCGAACACCGCGCGCGACCTGGACGTCATCCGCGCCGCCCTCGGCGAGAAGAAGCTGAACTTCCTCGGCGTCTCCTACGGCACCTACATCGGCGCCGTCTACGGCACCCTCTTCCCGGGTCACGTCCGCCGCATGGTCGTCGACAGCGTCGTCAACCCGTCCCGCGAGAAGATCTGGTACCAGGCCAACCTCGACCAGGACGTCGCCTTCGAGGGCCGCTGGAAGGACTGGCAGGACTGGGTCGCCGCCAACGACGCCACCTTCCACCTCGGCACCACCCGTGACGCCGTCCAGGCCAAGTGGCTCGCGCTGCGCGCCACCGCCAAGAAGAACCCCATCGGCGGAGTCGTCGGCCCGGCCGAGCTGATCTCCTTCTTCCAGAGCGCGCCGTACTACGACTCCTCGTGGGTGCCGGTCGCCACCGTCTTCAGCAAGTACTTCCAGGGTGACACCCAGGCCCTCGTCGACGCGGCCGCCCCCGACCTCACGGACACCGCCGGCAACGCCGCCTCCGAGAACGGCAACGCCGTCTACACGGCCGTCGAGTGCGCCGACGCCAAGTGGCCAACGAGCTGGCGGACGTGGAACCGTGACAACACCCAGTTGCACAAGGACCACCCGTTCATGACCTGGGCCAACGCCTGGATGAACCTGCCCTGCGCCTTCTGGCCGACCAAGCAGCACACCCCGGTGGACGTCAAGACCCACAAGGGCCTGCCGCCGGTGCTGATCGTGCAGTCCGAACGTGACGCGGCCACCCCGTACGAGGGCGCCGTCGAACTGCACCAGCGCTTCAAGGGCTCCCGCCTCATCACCGAGAAGGACGCGGGCTCCCACGGCGTCACCAGCCTGGTCAACTCCTGCGTCAACACCCGGGTGGACGCCTACCTGCTCACCGGCGGGCTGGACACCGCGGACGTGACCTGCGCCCCGCACGCCACGCCCAAGCCGTAGCCACCACCGAGGCAACGAGGGGCGGCCGGATCGCACCGTCCGCCCCTCGTCGCCGTCCGCCCGTTCTCAACTCAGCGGGAGCCGCGGGAACCTGCGCGCCTTCTCGCGGGCCGCCTCCTCCTCCGCCTTGACCACGGCGGCGTACTGGTCGACGTACTCCTGCTCCGACAGCGTCAGGATCGCGTACATGATCTCGTCGGTGACCGCGCGCAGGACCGCCTTCTCGTTCTCCATGCCGGCGTAGCGGGAGAAGTCCAGGGGCTCGCCGAAGCGGATGACGACGGGGCGGATGCGCGGGATCACCTTGCCGGGCGGCTGCGCCTCGAACGTGCCGATCATCGCGCAGGGCACCACCGGCACGCCGGCCTTCAGAGCCATCACCGCGACGCCCACCTTGCCCTTGTAGAGACGGCCGTCGTGCGAGCGGGTGCCCTCCGGGTAGATGCCCAGCAGCTCGTCCTTGCTCAGGACGCCGAGGCCCTCGCGGATCGCGGCCTGGCCGGCCTCCTTGCCGGAGCGGTCGACCGGGATCTGCCCGGCGCTGCGGAAGAATGCCGCGGTCAGCCGCCCCTTGATGCCGGGACCCGTGAAGTACTCGGCCTTGGCCAGGAAGGTGATGCGCCGCTTGAGGACCGCCGGCATCAGGAAGTGGTCCGAGAACGACAGGTGATTGCCCGCGATGATCGCCGCGCCGGACGCCGGAACGTGCTCGAGCCCCTCTATTCGGGGCCGGAACAGCAGCCTCAGCAGCGGTCCCAGTACCACGTATTTCAGGAGGTAGTAGAACAAGAGGTCGCTCCTCGGTCCGGCGGATCGGCGGGGCCGCCGTCTTCCGGCAGGTCAACCGGCAGAATGGGGCTGCCAGTCTAGGCGCGGGCGGATGCCGCCGGAACCCGGCCGCGTGACGGTGCGTCACCCCGCCGCGGGACGCGTTCACAGCCGCACGATGACGAGCGCCGTGTCGTCGGTCGCGCCCCCGGGCGGCAGCAGCTCCAGCAGGACGGCGTCGGCGAGGGTCTCGGCGTCGGCGTCCCGGTGCCGGACGAGGGCGTCGGCGAGCCGGGCCAGCCCGGTGTCGATGTCCTCCCGCCGCCGCTCCACCAGGCCGTCCGTGTACAGCGCGAGGGTGGCGCCGGTGTCGAAGTCCGTGGTCGCCTGCGGCCGGGGAACCGGGTCGGGGCGGGCGTCCAGTGGGGTGTCGGTGGCCCGGTCCAGGAACTCCACGCGGCCGTCGGCGTGCATGAGCATCGGCGGGGGATGGCCCGCACTGCTGTAGGTGATGGTGTGGTGGTCGAAGTCGATGAAGGTCGTCACCGCCGTGGCCGACTCCGCGCCGTCCACCACGTGCGCGTACCGGCCCAGGACGTCCAGGGCCTGGGCGGGCCCCGCGGCGACCCGGGAGGCGGCGCTGAGCGCGCTGCGCAGCTGGCCCATCACCCCGGCGGCCGGCAGACCGTGCCCGACGACGTCGCCGACCGACACCCCGATCCGGTGGCCGCCGACCAGGTCGACCAGGTCGTACCAGTCGCCGCAGACGTTCAGCGCGCCGACCGCCGGCCGGTAGCGCACGGCCGCACTGTGGTGGCGGACCTGCCGGGGCGCGGGCAGCATCGCCTCCTGGAGGGCGAGGGCGACCTCGCGCTCACGGGCGTGGGCCAGGCGCAGACGCTCGTTGAGCTCCTGGAGTTCGCGGGCGCGGGTGTACAGCTCGGCTTCCAGAACCCGGGACCGGCTGCCCGTCCCGTCCTCGGGCGAGCTGCTGCTCCCCCGGACCCCGTGGGCCCGGACCAGCTCGGTGACCTCCTCGATGCGGTGCACCAGCAGCACCACCGAGCCGTCCGGGCCGTGCACCGGCGCGTTGACGGGGCTCCAGTAGCGCTCCTCCCACTCCCCGGGCCGGTCGCGCGACTCGACGTCGTAGCGCTGCAGGGCCATGGTGTCGCGCTCGCCGGTGGCCAGGACCCGCTGCAGGGAGGTCCGCAGACTGCTTATGCCGTGCGAGGACGGGTTGTCGGGGTTGTCCGGGAAGACCTCGGAGAGGTGGCGCCCGACCACCTGCTCGCGCGTGCGGCCGATCACCCGCAGGAACTCCTCGTTGGCGTCCGCGTAGACCAGTTGGGGGGTCAGGAGCGCCACCATGCCCGGCAGGGTCTGGAACACCGCCGCGTAGTCGATCGCCGTGTCGTTCATGACCCAAGCCCCATCCGACCCATGACCCGCTGATGTCCGATATGTGGATATTGCGACATTTTCTCATGGGGTGCGGCACCGAGCGGCTCTCCCGTCACATCTCGGCACCCGTGAGAGGCTGCTCGGCCCAGATGATCTTCCCGTCGGGCACGAAGCGCGTGCCCCACCGCCGGGTGACCTGCGAGACCAGCAGCAGGCCCCGCCCACCCTCGTCCGTGGTGCGCGGATGGCGCAGATGGGGAGCGGTGGCCCCGCCGTCGTGCACCTCGCAGATGAGGGCGCGCCCACGGATCAGGCGCAGCCGGATGGGGCCTTCGGCGTAACGGATGGCGTTGGTGACCAGTTCGCTGACCACCAGCTCGGTGGTGAACACCAGCTCGACGAGGTCCCAGTCGGCCAGTCGGCGGCTCGCCGCCTTGCGGGCCTCGGCGACCGCGGCCGGATCGGCGGGCAGCTCCCAGTCCGCGACCCGGTCGGGGGACAGTCGGCGGGTGCGGGCCAGCAGCAGGGCCACGTCGTCGTGCGGACGGTCCGGCACGAGGACGTCGATCACCGTCCGGCAGCGCAGTTCGAGTGAGGGCTCCCGCCCTTCCAGGGCGCGCCGCAGCCGCTCCCGGTCGGTGTCGAGCGCCCACTCCTCGCCGCGGGCCAGCAATCCGTCCGTGTGCAGCGCGAGCGTGCTGTCCGGCGGCAGTTCCAGCTCGACCGCCTCGAACGGCGGCCCGCCCACGCCCAGCGGCGGCCCCTGCGGCAGGTCGACGAAGGTGACCGTGCCGTCGGGCAGGACGACGGCCGGGGCGGGGTGCCCCGCGGCGGCCATCACGCACCCCCCGTCGACCGGGTCGTAGACGACGTACAGGCACGCCGACCCCGCGGCCTCCGTCCCCTCGGCCATGGTCTCCGCCCCGTCGTCCACGGCGTCCGTGCCGGCGGAGTCCTCGTGGGCCGTGAGCGCGACCACGTCGTCGAGGTGGGCGAGGATCTCCTCCGGCGGCAGCTCCAGCGCGGCGAGCGTGCGGACGGCGGTGCGCAGCCGTCCCATGGCCGCGGCGGCGTCGATGCCGTGCCCGGGCACCTCGCCCACCACGAGGGCCACCCGGGCACCCGACAGCGGGATCAGGTCGTACCAGTCGCCGCCGAGGCCGGTCAGCTCGTCGGCGGGCCGGTAGCAGGCGGCCACCTCGACGGCGTCCTGGTCGGGCAGCCGGTGGGGGAGCAGGCTGCGCTGGAGCACGAGCGCCGCGTTCCTCTCGCGGGTGTAGCGGCGCGCGTTGTCCACGCAGACGGCCGCCCGCGAGACCAGATCCTCGGCCAGGGCGACGTCGTCCTCGCTGAAAGGCTCCTGCGTGGGCCGGCGCAGGAACGTGGTGACGCCGAGGGTGGTGCCGCGCGCCCGGACCGGGACGACCAGCACACTGGGCTGCCCGGCATGCTCCCCGCCGACCGGAGGAAGGACCGGCCGCCAGTCCTCGGGTCCGAGCCGCTCCGCGCGCCAGGTCGCCCCGGTGGTGAGACAGGAGACGGGAGGCGCATCCTCCGCGTAGGCCACGACGGCGTCCGCCCCGGTGAGGGGCTCGTACCCCGCCGCGGAGCGCTGTCCCACCCTCCGCAGCTTCACACCCGCGGCTTCCGCCCGCCCCGTTCCGGGCTCGGCACCCCGCAGCACCCCCTCCAGCAGATCCACGGCGACGGCGTCGGCGAAGCCGGACACCGCCACGTCGGCGAGCTCCTGCGCGGTCCGCGCGATGTCCAGGGTGCGGCCGATGCGCCGGCCGGCCCGGTCCAGCAGGGCCAGGCGCTGCCGGGCGCGGTGACGGTCGGTGATGTCCACGACCGTGTAGTAGACGCCCATCGGGTTCCCGTCCTCGTCGTCGAGACGGGTGAACGACAGCATGTGCGCCGTCTCCTGGTGCGGTGCCGCCCGGACCCGGCCGACGTGCTCGTAGCCGACGACGGACTCGCCGGTCTCCAGCACGTGCCGCATCTGCGCCTCGGCCGCCTCCGCGTCCAGGCCCGGCTGGACGTCCCCGAACCGCAGACCCAGCCGGCGCTCGGGCGGGCCGCCGCCGAACCGGCTCAGGGCCGCGTTCGACCAGACGAAACGCAGGTCGGTGTCGACGATCGCGATGCCGATCGGCGAGCCGCCCACCATCTGCTCCAGCGCGGAACGGCTCATGTCCCAGCCGGGGGCGTCCCCCATCTCGTTGAGCAGCACCAGCCAGCGCGCCGGGCCGCCGGGTTCGTCCGCCGAGGTGATCCGGGCCATGAGCGCAAGCGGCTCCCGGTCCCTGCGGCGGGCCGACAGCAGCCCCGTCCACCCGCCGTCGCGGCGGCACCGCTCGAGCACGTCCGGCACCCGCCCGGCGTCCACGTGGGTCAGCAGCCCTGCCAGGTCCTTCCCCACCGCCTCGGCGGCCGGATACCCGAGCAGCCGCTCGGCTTCCCTGGTCCAGCTCGTCACCACGCCCCGCGCGTCGATCAGCAGGGGCGCGGCATCCGCCACGTCGAACCGCCGGCGGGGAACGTCGTCCTCGTCGTGTGTGCCCACGGTCGACCTCTCTGTCGCTGAGAGTGGTCTACCACCACTTGCCTCCATCTTCACCCTGCGCAGCGACGATGTGCGCGACGCGGTGGCCTCCGGCGACGCGGTGCCCTCCGGCGACGCGGTGCCCTCCGGTGACGCGGTGCCCTCCGGTGACGCGGCACCCCCGGCGGCCGGGAGCCGACGCGGTGCCCTCCGGTGACGCGGCACCCCCCGGCGGCCGGGAGCCGACGCGGCGGGTGTCGCGCGGGGAGGCGGGCGGCTCCCCGCGGCTCCGATGCGTCCCTGGGGCGCGGGGCCGTCGGGTTCGGTGCGTCTCCGGGGGCGCGGTCCGACCGCCGGTGGGTGCGGTGCCGTTGTGGCTGGTCGCGCTGTTCCCCGCGCCCCTTTAGCGCTGGCCTGGGTTCTGCGGCACCTGCCGCGCTGTTCCCCGCGCCCCTTCAACGCCGGTCCCGGAGCCCCCTTCTCAGCCCTCCGCCAGGACCTTGCCCAGCGCTCCCAGTGCTGCCTCCAGTTCCTCCCCGGTGATCGTCAGGGGCGGTGCCAGGCGGATCGTCGAGCCGTGCGTGTCCTTCACCAGCACGCCCTCCGCGAGCAACCGCTCCCCGATCTCCCGCCCGGTGCCGACCGCCGGGTCCACGTCGACCCCCGCCCACAGGCCACGCGCGCGGAAGCCCACCACGCCCTTGCCGACCAGGCCCGTCAGGCCGTCGCGCAGGACCACGCCGAGCTCCGCGGCCCGGCGCTGGTACTCACCGGTCTCCAGCAGCTCCACCACCGCCGTGCCGACCGCGGCCGCCAGCGGGTTGCCGCCGAAGGTCGACCCGTGCTCGCCCGGACGGAGGACCCCCAGCACCTCCCGCCGCGCGACGACCGCCGACACCGGCACGATGCCGCCGCCCAGCGCCTTCCCGAGCAGCAGCACGTCGGGTACGACCCCCTCGTGCTCCACCGCCAGCGTGCGGCCCGTGCGGCCGAGCCCGGACTGGATCTCGTCCGCGACGAACAGGCAGCCGGCCCGGTGGGTCAGCTCACGCACGCCCGCCAGATAGCCGTCGTCGGGGATGACGACGCCCGCCTCGCCCTGGATGGGCTCGATCAGCACCGCGGCCGTCGTCTCGTCGACCGCCGCCTCCAGCGCGGCGAGGTCGTTGTACGGCACGATCCGGAAGCCCGGCGTGAACGGGCCGAATCCCTGCCGCGCCGTCTCGTCCGTCGAGAAGCTCACGATCGTCGTCGTACGGCCGTGGAAGTTGTCGGCCGCCACCACGATCGTCGCCCGGTCGGCCGGGACCCCCTTCACCTCGTACGCCCACTTGCGGGCCACCTTGATGCCGCTCTCGACCGCCTCGGCGCCGGTGTTCATCGGCAGCACCATGTCCAGGCCCGTCAGCTCCGCCAGCCGCTCGGCGAACTCGGCGAGGCGGTCGTTGTGGAAGGCGCGGGAGGTGAGGGTCAGGCGGTCCAGCTGGCGGTGGGCCGCCTCGATCAGCGCCGGATGCCGGTGGCCGAAGTTGAGGGCCGAGTAGCCGGCCAGCATGTCGAGGTAACGGCGGCCCTCGACGTCCTCCACCCACGCCCCCTCGGCCCGCGAGACGACCACGGGCAGCGGGTGGTAGTTGTGCGCGAGGACGGGCGCCTCGGCCTTGATGAGGTCGGCGGAGGTACGCGTACGGGCGGGAGCGGTCATGAGCGGATCTCCTGGGTGCAGCACTTGATGCCACCGCCGGCCTTCTGGAACTCGGACAGGTCGACGGGGACGGGGACGTAGTCGCGCTCGGCGAGGCGGGCCGCGAGGGCCTCGGCGCGGGGGGCGATGAAGACGTGACGGCCGTCGGAGACGGAGTTCAGACCGAAGGTCATCGCGTCGTCGCGGGTGGCGAGCACCGCGTCCGGGTACAGCCGGGCGAGCACCTCACGGCTGCCGGGTGAGAACGCCTCCGGGTAGTACGCGATGTTGTCGTCGTCCAGGACGAACAGCGCCGTGTCCAGGTGGTAGAAGTGCGGATCCACCAGGGTCAGACTGATCACCGGGTGGCCGAAGAACTCCTGCACCTCGCGGTGCGCCTCACGGGTCGTACGGAACCCGGTGCCGGCCAGCACGTACCGGCCCGTCCACACCAGGTCGCCCTCGCCCTCGCAGACGGACTCGGGCCGATGGACGTCGTATCCCGCCGCCTTGAACCACGTGTCGTAGTGGGTGGACTCGGGGCGCCGCTCGGGCGCGTGGAAGAGGGAGCCGAAGACACGGCCGCCGACCACGACCGCGGAGTTCGCGGCGAAGACCATGTCGGGCAGACCGGGGGCCGGCTCCACGGTGTCGACGGTGTGGCCGTGGGCGCGGTAGGCGCTGATCAGCGTGCGCCACTGCTCCTGCGCCAGATCGAGGTCGACGGGGGTGTCGGGACGCATCCAGGGATTGATCGCGTACCGCACGGCGAAGTGTCTGGGTTCACAGACCAGGAAGCGCCGGGGGCGCGACACACGACTGACGGACACAGAGGGGTTCCTCCGTATTTCCTGCGATGTCGACTTGGGGTTGACACCACGGTAGAAAGCGACGGGGACGCCCGACAAGGAACCATCGCTGCGTGTTCACGCAGTATCGCTGCGTGATGCCCCGGCTCCGCGCACGGGTGCTGCGTCAGTCCGGGTCATTCGGGGCCGCATGGGTGGCGCCGGCCTCCGGACTCTCCGGCAGCAGGTGCGACAGCACCATCACGCTGATCGTCTTCCGGATGAACGGTTCGACGCGGATGCGCTCCAGCACCTCCTCGAAGTGCTCCACGTCCCGCGCCCGCACGTGCAGCAGCGCGTCGGCCCCACCCGTCACCGTCATCGCCGCGGTGATCTCCGGATGGTTGCGCACCACCTCCGCCAGCCGCCGCGGCGGCGCGGCGCCCTCGCAGTACACCTCGACGTACGCCTCCGTGCGCCAGCCCAGCGCCGACGGCTTCACCGTGGCCGTGAAGCCGGTGATCACCCCGCTGTCCCGCAGCCGGTCCACCCGCCGCTTGACCGCCGTCGCCGACAGGCCGATCGCCGAGCCGATCTCGGCGAAGCTCGTCCGGGCGTTCGCCATCAGCGCGGTGAGGATCTTGCGGTCGAGTTCGTCGAACGGCGGCGGGGTGCTGTTCATGGCGGCACTGTATCCAGCGGATACATCCGCCCCCGGCACGTGCCCAGCCGTGCGGATCGCCCCTACACTCCACGTTCATGCTGCGCGCCCTCGCCGTCGACGACGAACGCCCCTCACTGGAGGAGCTGCTGTACCTGCTCACCGCGGATCCCCGGATCGGGAGCGTGGAGGGCGCCGGTGACGCGACCGAGGCGCTGCGCCGGATCAACCGCGCCCTGGCGTCCGGCCCGGACGGCCCGGACGCCATCGACGTCGTCTTCCTCGACATCCAGATGCCCGGCCTCGACGGCCTCGACCTGGCCCGGCTGCTCACCGGGTTCGCCCGGCCGCCGCTGGTCGTGTTCGTCACCGCCCACGAGGACTTCGCCGTCCAGGCCTTCGACCTCAAGGCCGTCGACTACGTGCTCAAACCCGTCCGCAAGGAGCGCCTCGCCGAGGCCGTCCGCCGCGCCGCCGAACTGCGCGGAACGGCGCCTCGCATCCCGGTCCACGAGCCCGACCCCGACCACATACCCGTCGAGCTCGGCGGCGTGACCCGGTTCGTCGCCGTCGACGACATCACCCACGTCGAGGCCCAGGGCGACTACGCCCGCCTGCACACCGACCGCGGCAGCCACCTCGTCCGCATCCCGCTCTCCACCCTGGAGGAACGCTGGCGCGCTCGTGGCTTCGTCCGCATCCACCGCCGCCACCTCGTCGCCCTCCGCCACATAGGCGAGCTCCGCCTGGACGCCGGGACAGTCAGCGTGCTGGTCGGCGGCGAGGAGCTCCAGGTCAGCCGCCGCCACGCCCGCGAACTGCGGGACCTGCTGATGCGGAGGCCGTGACCGTGCCGAACCAGGACCCCGCCGAGCGCCGCGTCGTCGTCACCGGCCCGCCCCGCCGCACCCGCCGCACCCGCCGCGGTTCGGGCTACCACCGCCCGCGCACCGAGATCGACGAGCAGACCACCCTCGGCCACACCTACGTCCGCTCCCTGATGCGCACCCAGCTGCGCGCCGCGCTCACCGTCTTCGCCGTCCTGGCCCTCCTCATCGGGCCGCTGCCCCTGCTGTTCGCGGCGATGCCCGACGCCCGCCCCCTGGAATGGGCGATCCTCGGCTTCGGCCTCTACGTCCCGCTGGTCCTGCTCGCCCGCTGGTACGTCCACCGCGCCGAACGCAACGAACGCGACCTCGTGCGCCTGGTCGAGGACCGATGAGACGAGCACCCCTGCGGCGGGCACCGGCGCGGCGAGGGGCGGGATCACCGTGACCTCGGCCTTCGCCGTCCCCGCCGTCGCCCTCGTCGTCGTGGCGACCGTCCTCGTCGGCGCCTTCGGCCTGCGCATCTCCCGCACGACCTCCGACTTCTACGTCGCCTCGCGCACCGTCGGACCCCGCCTCAACGCGGCCGCCATCAGCGGCGAGTACCTCTCCGCCGCCTCCTTCCTCGGCATCGCCGGCCTGGTCCTCGTCCAGGGCCCGGACATGCTCTGGTACCCGGTCGGCTACACCGCCGGCTACCTCGTGCTGCTGCTCTTCGTCGCCGCCCCGCTGCGCCGCTCCGGCGCCTACACCCTGCCCGACTTCGCCGAGGCCCGCCTCGCCTCCCAGGCGGTACGACGGCTCGCGGGCGCCTTCGTCGTCGGCGTCGGCTGGCTCTACCTGCTGCCGCAGCTGCAGGGGGCCGGACTGACGCTGACCGTCCTCACCGGCGCCCCCGACACCCTCGGCGGGCTGATCGTCGCCGTCGTCGTCACCGCGACCGTCGCCGCGGGCGGCATGCGCAGCATCACCTTCGTACAGGCCTTCCAGTACTGGCTGAAGCTGACCGCGCTCCTCGTCCCCGCCCTCTTCCTGGTCCTGGCCTGGCAGGACGACGGCGCCCCCCGGCACGCGTTCCAGGAACCGCCCGCCTTCCGCGAACAGCGCTCCGTCCGCGTCGACGACACCCTCGACCTCAAGCTGGACCGGCCCCTGACCGTGACCGTGAGCGGCACCGTCGACGGCCGCGCGCACGACGACACCGAACTCCGCCTGCCCGCCGGCACCCACCGCGTCGAAGGGGGCACCCGGCTCACCTTCCCGGAGGGCACCGCCGTCCCCACCGCCGACCGCGGCAGCAACGGCGGCATGTCCACCTCCCTCACCGCCGGCCGCGACGAACGCCCCCTGTACGCCACCTACGGGCTGATCCTCGCCACCTTCCTCGGCACCATGGGCCTGCCGCACGTCGTCGTCCGCTTCTACACCAGCCCGCACGGCGTCGCCGCCCGCCGCACCACCGTCGCCGTCCTCGCCCTCATCGGCGGCTTCTACCTCCTGCCGCCCGTCTACGGCGCCCTGGGCCGCCTGTACGCCCCCGAACTCGTCCTCACCGGCGACGCCGACGCGGCCGTCCTGCTCCTGCCCGACCGCGTCATCGGCGGCCTCGGCGGCGACCTGCTCGGCGCGCTGGTCGCCGGGGGAGCCTTCGCCGCGTTCCTGTCCACCGCGTCGGGACTGACCATGGCCGTGGCGGGCGTGCTCACCCAGGACGTGCTGCCCTCACGGGGCGTACGCCACTTCCGGCTCGGCACCGGCCTCGCGATGGTGGTACCGCTCGCGGCGAGCGTCCTGGTCGGGGGGCTGCCGGTGGCCGACGCGGTCGGGCTCGCCTTCGCGGTGTCCGCGTCGTCGTTCTGCCCGCTGCTCGTCCTCGGCATCTGGTGGCGCAGGCTCACCCCGCCCGGGGCGGCCGCCGGAATGCTCGTGGGCGGCGGCTCGGCGTTCCTCGCGGTCGCCGCGACCATGGCGGGCCTGCCGGTGACGGGCACCCCGCACGCCCTGCTCGCCTGGCCCGCCCTGTGGTCCGTGCCGCTGGGCTTCCTCACCATGATCCTCGTGTCGCTGGCCACGCCGGGCCGGGTCCCGGCCGGGACGGCGGCGATCCTGGCCCGCTTCCACCTCCCCGAGGAACTGCGCGCGGAGGAGCTGCGGGCGGCGGAGGGCAAGGCATGAGCGGATTCCTGGCGGGCCTGTGCATCGCGATCCTGCCGTTCCTCGCCCTCGGCTTCTGGCTCGGCCGGCGCACCGCCCGTCCCGAGAACCTCGGCGGCCTCGGCACCCCCGTCGAGCACGCCACCTTCCAGACCCTGCACACCGCCTCCCTCGCCGCGCCCCCGCTGCGGGCCGGCCTGACGGAGGAGACCGCCCGCAAGTCGGCCCGCAGGCTGCGCACCCTCCTCGGCACGGACGCCCTCTGCCTCACGGACCGCCGTCAGGTCCTGGTCTGGGACGGGGTCGGTGCCCACCACCGCACCGAGATCATGGCCCGGCTGACCGGCCCGCTGGACACCGGGCGCGGCGAGGCCTTCCCGCTGACCTGCGACGCCCCCGACTGCCCCGTGCGCTGGGCCGTGGTCGCCCCGCTCACCGTCGACGACCGGGTGCACGGCGCCCTCGTCGCCTGCGCGCCCCGGGAGTCCGCCGTCCTGGTCCGAGCCGCGGGCGAGGTGGCCCGCTGGGTCAGCGTCCAACTGGAACTGGCCGACCTCGACCGATCCCGCACCCGCCTCATCGAGGCGGAGATCAAGGCCCTGCGCGCCCAGATCTCCCCGCACTTCATCTTCAACTCGCTCGCGGTGATCGCCTCGTTCGTCCGCACCGACCCCGAGCGCGCCCGGGAACTGCTGCTGGAGTTCGCCGACTTCACCCGCTACTCGTTCCGCCGGCACGGCGACTTCACCACCCTCGCCGACGAGCTCCACGCCATCGACCACTACCTGGCCCTCGTCCGTGCCCGCTTCGGCGACCGCCTCTCCGTCACCCTGCAGATCGCCCCGGAGGTCCTCCCGGTCGCCCTGCCCTTCCTCTGCCTCCAGCCGCTCGTGGAGAACGCCGTCAAGCACGGCCTGGAGGGCAAGGCCGACAAGTGCCACATCCAGATCACCGCGCAGGACAGCGGCGCCGAGGCCCTCGTGGTCATCGAGGACGACGGCGCCGGGATGGACCCGGACCTGCTGCGCCGCATCCTGGCCGGCGAGATCAGCCCTTCCGGCGGCATCGGCCTGTCCAACGTCGACGACCGGCTCCGCCAGGTGTACGGCGACGACCACGGCCTGGTCATCGAGACCGCGCCCGGGGCGGGCATGAAGATCACCGCCCGGCTGCCGAAGTACCAGCCGGGGGTGCACTCCGGGGCCCGGCTCGGGCCCGAGTGAATCCCGCGGATCTCAGGTCGTGCGCATCGCGACCATCGCGAGGGTGATCAACCCGAGCACGACCCAGCCGAACCACAGCCAGCCGTTGCTGCCGAGCGCCACCGTGTAGGCCGTCACCACCACCAGTCCGCCGAGGGTGAGCACCCCCATGGTCTTCGTGGAACCGTCCGTGGAACCGGGCATCGCGACACCCTCCTCCGGCGCACCCTCCTCAGGGCGCGTTCCCCTCCATGGTGCCCCGCGTCGCGCTTCCGCACGGTGCCGACGGCGTCACATGTTCCGGAATCACGGGCTCCGTCGCCGGTCCGGGAGCGGGGACGGAGCCGCCCGTCAGCCCTTCCGCGCGTTCAAGGCGGCCAGGTAGGCGTTGTACGCCTCGAGCTCCTTGTCGCCGTCCCGGTCGGCGGCCCGGTCCTTGCGCCGGGCCTGACGCTGCTCGGAGCCGTACCACTGGAACAGCAGCGCGATCAGCACCAGCACCGACGGGACCTCGCTGAACGCCCAGGCGATGCCGCCGGCCGCGTTCTGGTCGGAGAGCGCGTCGATGCCCAGGGAGGCGGGCGGGTTCTCGAACGACGTGACCATCGGCGTCGACGCCATCATCAGCGCGATGCCGAAGAACGCGTGGAACGGCATGCCCGCGAACAGCTCCAGCATCCGCATGAGGTACCCCGGCCGGTGCGGCCCCGGGTCCACGCCGATGATCGGCCAGAAGAACACGACGCCGACGGCGAGGAAGTGCACCATCATCGCGACGTGCCCCGTCCTGGAGCCCATCAGGAAGTCGAAGAGCGGGGTGAAGTACAGCGCGTACAGGCTGGCGATGAAGAGCGGGATCGTGAAGGCCGGGTGCGTGATGACCCGCATGTACCGGCTGTGCAGCAGCATCAGCAGCAGCTCGCGCGGCCCCTTGCGCCCCCTGCCCGCCGTCGGCAGCGCGCGCAGCGCCAGCGTGATCGGGGCGCCGAGCAGGACCAGGATGGGCGACACCATGCTGATCACCATGTGCTGCACCATGTGCACGCTGAACATGACCATCCCGTAGTCGTTCAGCTTGGTGCACATCACCAGCGCCACGCTCAGCACGCCGGCGACGTACGACACGGTCCGTGCCACCGGCCACGCGTCCCCGCGCCGCCGCAGCCGCAGGACCCCCCACGCGTACAGGCCCAGCCCGACCAGGCAGGCGACGAGGAAGAACGGGTCCGCCGACCACTGAAGACCCCGTCCCAGCGTGAACGGCGGCAGATCCATGGTCATGCCGTGCCCGCTGTGATCCATTGCGCCGGCTCCTGATTCGTGGGGGGTTTGTACGTTTCCAGCCCCCCAAGACTAGAGCGGCCCCCGGCGATCGCAGTCACCGGGGGCCGCCGCAGCTCACCGCCGCGCCTAGAGGACGGTCTCCGCCTCCGCGAAGCGCTCCGCGGGCACGGTCTTCAGCGTCTCGACGGCCTCGGCCAGGGGCACCGTCACGATGTCCGTCCCCCGCAGGGCCGTCATCCGGCCGAACTCGCCCCGGTGCACGGCCTCCACCGCGTGCCACCCGAACCGGGTCGCGAGCACCCGGTCGTACGCGGTCGGCGTACCGCCGCGCTGCACGTGCCCGAGGATGACCGGACGGGCTTCCTTCCCGAGCCGCGACTCCAGCTCCAGGGACAGCTGACGGGCGATGCCGGCGAACCGCTCGTGCCCGTAGATGTCCTTGCCGCCCTCGTCGAATGCCATGGTGCCGGGCCGCGGCTTGGCGCCTTCCGCCGCGACGACGATGGCGAACCGCTTGCCCGCCTCGAACCGCTCACCGACCCGCCGGGCGAGCTCCTCGATGTCGAAGGGGCGCTCCGGGACGACGATGGCGTGGGCGCCCGCCGCCATGCCGGAGTGGAGCGCTATCCAGCCGGTGTGCCGCCCCATGACCTCCACGACCAGCACCCGCTGGTGGGACTCGGCGGTGGTCTTGAGCCGGTCGAGCGCCTCCGTCGCGACACCGACGGCCGTGTCGAAACCGAAGGTGACGTCGGTGACGGCGATGTCGTTGTCGATGGTCTTCGGCACGCCGACGATGGGCAGGCCACTGTCCGACATCAGCCGGGCCGCCTTGAGCGTGCCCTCACCGCCGATCGGGATGATGGCGTCGAGGCCGAGCTCCTCGACGTGTCCCCGGGCCCGCTCCACACCGTCCCGCAGGTGCGAGGGCTGGACGCGGGAGGAGCCGAGGATCGTGCCGCCGCGGGCGAGGATGCCGCCCACCGCGTCGAGGTCGAGCTTGAGGTAGTCGCACTCCAGGAGGCCCTTCCAGCCGTCCCGGAAGCCGATGACCTCGTCGCCGTGGTCGGCGACGGCACGGTGCACGACGGACCGGATGACGGCGTTCAGGCCGGGGCAGTCGCCGCCGGACGTGAGGACACCAATGCGCATAGCCCGAAACAACCTTCTTGACGTGGGCCGGGTCCGGACCACGCTGTCCGGCTCGATCCCCGCCACCCTAGCGGCAGAAGGGGGCGGGGCCGAAGGACACGTCCGCCTGCTGGACGTGCCCGCTCACCTGTGCGGACGCACCGTCAGACGGGCTGCTGACGGCGGTCCGGCAATCGGGTGAACCGCGCGTCAGGCGGGTTGCTGCGCGGCCGCGATCCGCTCGTTGCGCAGCGCCTCGTACCAACGGTCGTCGATCGGCGGGAGCGCGTTCACGTCCAGCGCCAGCTTGAGCAGCAGGTCCGCGATGAGCGGGTTGCGGGCGAGCACCGGGCCGTGCATGTACGTGCCGAACACGGTGTCGTTGTACGCGCCCTCGGTGCCGTCGCCGGTGCCGTTGCCCTTGCCGAGCTGGACGCGGGCGAACGGGCGGGCGGTCGGGCCGAGATGGGTGACGCCCTGGTGGTTCTCGAAGCCGGTCAGCGGCGGCAGGCCGAGGCGAGGGTCGATGTCGGCGAGGACGTCGCCGACGCACCGCTCGCCCTCACCACGGGTCGTGGTGACGTCCAGCAGGCCCAGACCCGGCTCGCGCTGGCCGAGGTCGTTGACGAACTCGTGGCCGAGGATCTGGTAGCCGGCGCAGACCGCGAACACGATCGCGCCGTTCTGCACCGCCTGATACAGATGCCCGTCGCGGCGCAGCCGCTCGGCCGCCAGCCGCTGCGGACGGTCCTCGCCGCCGCCGATCAGGTAGATGTCGCCGGAGGTGGGGATCGGCTGGTCGCTGCGCACGTCCAGCCGGGCCACGTCGAGGCCGCGCTGCCGCGCCCGGCGCTCCACGACCAGGACGTTGCCCTGGTCGCCGTAGGTGCTGAGCAGGTCCGGGTAGACCCAGACGACCCGCAGTTGGTTGTCACTCATCACGTGATGGTCCCTAGAGCTCAGTTGCCGACGCGGCGGCGCAGGTCCTGGAAGGCGGTGTAGTTCGCGATGACCTCGATCCGGCCGGGCGGCGCCATCTGCACGGCCTGGTCGACGCTCTCGCAGACCTGGAAGTGCTGGTTGGCGACCTCCAGACGCACCGCGAGGTCCAGCTTGCGGTCACCGATGACGAAGATCGGGTGGCCGGTCAGCCGCGTGTAGTCGACGTCCCACAGCCAGGAGGTGTCGGTGCCGTCCGCGCCGCGCGCGTTCACCGACAGGATGACCGGGGTGGGCGGCGGGTCGATCAGGCTGAACGTCTCGAGCCAGCCCGCCGGGTTCTTCGCGAGCAGCAGCCGCAGGTCGCGCTGCATGAACTGCACGACGTCGTAGCGTCCGGCGACGGCCTGCACCTGGTACATCCGCTCCAGGGCCACCTGCGGCGGCACGCCGAAGACGGCGGCCACGGCGGCGGAGGACGCGGCGTTGGCCTTGTTGGCGCGGCCCGGCAGCTGGAGGTGGATCGGCCAGGCGGAGCCGTGCGGGTCGAGGACGTGGTCCCCGGAGAGCACCCAGCTCGGCGTCGGCCGGCGGAAGCCGCACTCGCCGCAGAACCAGTCGTCGCCCGGACGCTGCATCACACCGCCGCAGGACGGGCAGGACCAGGCGTCGTCCTTCCACATCTGCCCGGCGGCGACCCAGATCACGTTGGGGGAGGAGGACGCGGCCCACACCACCAGCGGGTCGTCGGCGTTGGCGACGATGACGGCCTTGGAACCGGTCAGGCCCTCACGCCAGTTCTCCGCGAGCATACGGGTCTCGGCCGCGCGGTCGAGCTGGTCGCGGGAGAGGTTGAGCAGTGCGATGCACTTGGGGTCGGTGTCGCGGGCCACGCCCGCGAGGTACTTCTCGTCGACCTCGATCACGCCGTATCTCGCGTCCGAGCCGCCCGCCAGCGCCGAGGTGATGCCGGCCGGCATGTTGGCGCCGAGCGCGTTGGACACGACCGGGCCCGCGGCCCGCAGCGCCTCCGCGATCAGCCGCGTCGTGGTGGTCTTGCCGTTGGTCGCCGACACCAGAACGACGTCCAGGTTCTGGGCGAGCCGGGCAAGGAGGTCGGGGTCGAGTTTCAGCGCCACCCGGCCGCCGATCACCGAACCGCTGCCGCGCCCCGCGGCGCGTGATGCCGCCGCGACCGCCTTGCCCGCGGTCACGGCCAGCTTGGCCCGCGGCGTGAGCGGGTCCGAGTTGCCTGCCATCAGTTCTCGATCCTCCTTGCGTACGCGCCGCGCCTCTGCCTGACGGCAACGTGGTAGGTGGTCAGCCTATCGAGATCCATTCGCACTCCCGAATCCCGGCACCGCCTCACGCCCGTGCGGCATGCGCGTGTCAGAAAGGACCGTACCCTTGCCGCCATGCGACACGGCTCCATCCCGGGCGCCCAAGGGCGGGTCCGGCCCCTCACTCTGCTCGGCGATCCCGTTCTGCGGGAACCCTGCCGGGAGGTCACCGACTTCGGCCCCGCACTCGCCCGCCTCGTCGAGGACATGTTCGCCACGATGTACGCGGCCCGGGGAGTCGGCCTGGCCGCCAACCAGGTGGGGGAGCCCCTACGGGTGTTCGTGTACGACTGCCCCGACGACGACGACGTCCGGCACCTCGGCCATGTCGTGAACCCGAGGCTGGTGGAGGCGGACGGGTTCGTGATCCGGGGCCCGGAGGGCTGCCTGTCCCTGCCGGGGCTGGAGGCGGGGACCGAGCGGTACGACCACGCGGTGGTCGAGGGGGTCACGATGACGGGGGAGCCGGTGCGGGTCCACGGCACGGGATTCTTCGCCAGGTGCCTGCAGCACGAGTGCGATCACCTGGAGGGGAGGGTGTACGCGGACCGCGTGACGGGCTGGCGCAGGAGACGGCTGATGCGCCAGGCCACCCGGGCTTCCTGGAGCAGGGCGGACACCCCCTAGGGGGCGGGACCGTGTCGGCCCGCGGCTCCGCCGCGCGGACGCGACCAGCCTTCCGACGGCCGGCGGCTGGACAGTACGCCCGCGGAACGCCGGGCCCGCGGCTGGACGGCGGGTCCGCAAAATACGGGCCGGTGGCTGGACTGCCCGCCTGACGCCGGGCCTGCGGCCGGACAGCGCGCCGTCAGAACGCCGGGCCGGACAACGGGCCGTCAGAGTGCGGGCCGGCGCTGGACTGCCCGCCGTCAGAATCCCGGGCCTGCAGCCGGACAGCGCGCCGTCAGAACATTGGCCGGCGGCCGGACAGCGGGCCGTGGAAATTAGGGCCGGCGGCTGGACGGCGGGCCGTGAGGATCCGTGGCCCGCGGCTGGACCGGCGGGCTGTCGGAAGCCCGCGCCGGCGGCTGGACGGTGCGCGGTCAGAATGCCGCGCCCGCTGCCGGACAGCCGACCGTCAGCATGCCCGCGCCCGCTGCCGGACAGCCGGCCCTCAGAACCCCGGGCCGCCCATCTTGTCCCCCGCCGCCGCGAGGCGGCCCCACAGCAGGTCCGCGAGGCTGCGCACCAGTTCGGCCCGGGAGCACGGCCGTTCCCCGAGCCACCAGTCGCCGGCCGCGTGCATCATTCCGACGATCCCGTGCCCCCAGACACGGGCGAGCTGCTGGCTCCCGGGCCCGAGGTCCAGCCGGTCCTCGATGACCTGGGCCAGTTCCTCACCCATCCGCCGGAGCAGCGGAGCCGAGTGCTTGCCGACGTCGAAACCCTGGTCGCCCGGCGACCCCTCCGCCGGATGCATGAGGAACCGGTACACCTGAGGACGGGCCTCGATCGCGGCGAGGTAGGTGTCGAGGGTCGCCTCGACCCGCTCCCGGCGCTCCGCGGGAGCGTCCAGCGCCGCCCGCAGCGAATCCAGCAGCGCGTCCGTGTGCCGCTTGGCGAGGGCGGCGTAGAGCCCGCCCTTGTCGCCGAAGTGGCGGTAGAGAATCGGCTTGGTGATGCCGGCCTCGGCGGCGATGGCGTTCATCGACGCCTGCGGCCCGTCCCGGAGCACCACTCGGTCCGCGGCCTCCAGCAGCTCGCGCCGTCGGCGGTCGGCGGACCGCTGCTGCTCGGTCCGCTGCGTGGTGTCCATGTGCTCTCCCCACCTGTGCTGATTCGGTGACGCCTGCGCAAACTAACACCTGACAGGGGCCTCGCATCGAACGGGCTGCCGAGGTGTCAGCAGGAGTTGACTTTTCCTACCGACGGGTAACAGACTGCGGTTACCGCAAGTAACACGCACGTGCTGCGCTGGAGGGATCATGGCCGAGTTCACCATGGAGCTCAACGACGAACAGAAGGAGGTCCGGGACTGGCTGCACGGTTTCGCCGCCGACGTCATCCGTCCCGCGGCCGCCGAATGGGACGAGCGTGAGGAGACTCCCTGGCCGGTCATCCAGGAGGCCGCGAAGGTCGGCATCTACTCGCTCGACTTCTACGCCCAGCAGTACTTCGACCCCACCGGCCTCGGCATCCCGATGGCCATGGAGGAGCTGTTCTGGGGCGACGCCGGCATCGCCCTGTCCATCGTCGGCACCGGCCTCGCCGCCGTGGGCGTCCTGGCCAACGGCACCGAGGAGCAGATCGGCACCTGGATCCCCCAGATGTACGGCGACGCCAACGACGTCAAGGTCGCCGCGTTCTGCTCCTCCGAGCCCGACGCCGGCTCCGACGTGGCCTCCATGCGCACGCGTGCCGTGTACGACGAGGCCAAGGACGAGTGGGTGATCAACGGCACGAAGACGTGGGCCACCAACGGCGGCATCGCCAACGTCCACGTGGTCGTCGCGGTCGTCGACCCGGAGCTGGGCTCCAAGGGCCACGCGTCCTTCATCATCCCGCCGAACACGCCCGGTCTCGCCCAAGGGCAGAAGTTCAAGAAGCACGGCATCCGCGCCTCGCACACCGCCGAGGTGATCCTGGACGACGTGCGCGTCCCCGGTTCCTGCCTGCTCGGAGGCAAGGAGAAGCTGGACGAGCGGCTGGCCCGGGCCCGGGAGCGGGCCAAGGCGGGCGGCGAGCGCGTGAAGAACGCGGCGATGGCCACCTTCGAGGCGTCGCGGCCGGCGGTGGGCGCGATGGCCGTCGGGACGGCCCGCGCCGCGTACGAGGTGGCGCTCGACTACGCGAAGACCCGTGAGCAGTTCGGCCGGCCGATCATCGACAACCAGGGCGTCGCCTTCCAGCTCGCGGACATGCGGACGTCCATCGACGCGGCGCGGCTGCTGGTCTGGCGCGCGTCCTGGATGGCGATCAACGGGAAGCCGTTCACGGCGGCGGAGGGCTCGATGTCCAAGCTGTTCGCGAGTGAGACCGCGAAGAAGGTCACGGCCCAGGCCGTCCAGATCCTCGGTGGCAACGGCTACACGCGGGAGTACCCGGTGGAGCGGATGCACCGCGACAGCGCGATCTACACGATCTTCGAGGGGACGAGCGAGATCCAGCGGCTCGTCATCGCCCGGACCCTGTCCGGGATGCCGATCCGGTAACGCCGTGCGGGGAGCTGCGCGATGCGGCCGGCGGGTGCGCCGTGGCCGGTCGGGCGGTTTCCCGCGCCCCGCGGTGGGGGCGGTCGGAGGTGCTTGAGAGGGCGCGGCGGGACAGCCGGCCCAGGGATGCGGGGCTGTGTCGATGTGCGGCTCGGCCGCCTGGGCGCGATCGGCCACGACCGGCCGCACCCCGCGGCGCATCCGCATTCCTACGCAGTGCTCCCGCTGCTGTGGGCGATGCACGCCACGTCGATGCGGTCCGCCAGCTTCGCCAGTTCGATGGTCAGCGCCGCGACGGTGTCCTCGTCGAGTCCGTCCGCGCCCGCCTCGACAAGATGCAGCCACCGTCCACCCAACGTGCGGAGCAGCTTGCTCACGTCGGCCGCGGCCACCTGCAAGTGCCCGCGGTCGTCGACGATCAGAGGCAGAGTCACTTCGCGGTTCACAGACGGGATCGTAGCCGCGGAAGCGTCACGCACCGTGCCAAACCGTGGTGATGTTGCAGAACTCCCGGATTCCGTGCCCGGACAGCTCACGCCCGTAGCCCGACCGCTTGACCCCGCCGAACGGGAACGCCGGGTGGGAGGCCGTCATGCCGTTGACGTACACGCCGCCGGCCTCCAGATCCCGTACGAAGCGGTCGACCTCGGCCTCGTCCCGCGTCCAGACGTTGGAACTCAGTCCGAACAGGGTGTCGTTGGCGATGAGGACCGCCTCGTCCAGGTCCCCGGCCCGGTACAGCGTCGCGACCGGTCCGAAGGCCTCCTCGCGGTGGATGCGCATCTCGCGGGTGACACCGGTGAGGACCGTCGGCGGGTAGTACCAGCCGGGCCCCTCCGGCCGCTCGCCGCCGCACAGCACGGCCGCGCCGCTGCGCCTGGCGTCGTCCACCAGCTCCTCCAGGTCGCCGCGCCCCTGCTCGCTCGCCAGCGGGCCGACCTCGGTGTCCTCCTCCAGCGGGTCGCCGATTTTCAGTGCCCTCATCCCCTCGGTGAAGCGCTCGGCGAACCGGTCGTACACGTCCGTGTGGACGATGAACCTCTTGGCGGCGATGCACGACTGCCCGTTGTTCTGCACGCGCGCGGTCACCGCGACCTCGGCGGCCCGGTCGACGTCGGCGGACGGCATGACGACGAACGGGTCGCTGCCGCCCAGCTCCAGCACCGTCTTCTTGATCATCTCGCTGGCGGTGGAGGCGACCGCCCGTCCCGCGGGCTCGCTGCCGGTGAGGGTGGCCGCCTTGATCCGCTCGTCGCGCAGGATGTCGTCGACCGCGGCGGAGCCGATGAGCAGGGTCTGGAAGCTGCCCTCCGGGAAGCCGGCCCGGTGGAAGAGGTCCTCCAGGTACAGGGCGGTCTGCGGGACGTTCGAGGCGTGCTTGAGCAGACCGACGTTGCCCGCCATCAGGGCGGGCGCCGCGAAGCGGACCACCTGCCACAGCGGGAAGTTCCACGGCATGATCGCGAGCACGGGGCCCATCGGCCGGTAGCGGACCAGCGCGCGGGAGGCGCCGGAGTCCCGCACGTCGGCCTCGGCGGGCTCCTCGTCGGCGAGCAGCGCCTCCGCGTGCTCGGCGTACCAGCGCATCGCCTTGGCGCACTTCGCGGCCTCCGCCCGCGCCTGCTTGACCGGCTTGCCCATCTCGGTGGTCATCACCCGGGCGATCTCCGGCTGGTCCTCGTCGAGGAGGTCGGCGGCCCGGTTCAGCAGCCGGGCGCGCTCGGCGAACGCCGTCGTGCGATACGTGCGGAACGTGGCCTGCGCGAGCTGGAGCCGGCGTTCGAGCTCCTCCTCGCCCATGGCCTCGTACGTCTTGAGCGTCTCGCCGTTCGCCGGGTTCACCGTCGCGATGGGCATGACCGACCTCCTGGGAACTTGCTGTGCTTCGACCTTCGCGCGCCGCGCCGAGCCCCGCAACGCGTGCGCGTCCCGCTCAGTCCGAGTGCTCCGCCAGCCGGTCCAGAAACGCCGCCTGGGCTCTCACGATCACCTCGCGGGCCCGGTCCAGGCCGTACCAGGCGACCCGGTCCACCTCGGGGAACTCCTGCGTCCGGCCGGACCGCGGCGGCCACTCCATGACGAACGTCCCCGGCTCGATGGACACCGGGTCGAGGTCCGCCTCGACCGCCCAGGCCGTGACGATCTTGCCGTTCGTCTGCCGGACCTCCCCGAGGGGGATCGCCTCCCCGTCGGGCGGCGCCACCCCCAGCTCCTCCCGGAACTCACGGCGGGCGGCCTCCCAGGCGGGCTCGTCGGCCTCGTACTCGCCCTTCGGGACGGTCCACGCCCCGGCGTCCTTCCTCGCGAAGAAGGGGCCGCCCATATGCGCGAGCAGCACCTCCAAGCCGTCGTCGGTGTGCCGGAACAGCAGCAGGCCGGCGCTGCGCCTGCCGCTCACGGCCTCACCTCGGGGTGCGCGGCCAGCAGGGTCTCCACCGTGTCGGCCTCCTCGGGGCGCTTGTCCTCGCGGTAGCGGACCACCCGGGCGAAGCGCAGGGTGACGCCGGCCGGGTAGCGGGTGGAACGCTGCAGACCGTCGTAGGCGATCTCGACGACGAGTTCGGGGCGCACGGTGACCACCCAGCCGTCGTCCTCGACGGCCAGCTCCCGCAGGCGCTCGGTCTGCCAGGCGAGCATCGCGTCGGTCATGCCCTTGAAGGTCTTGCCGAGCATGGCGAAGCCGCCGTCGGCGGTGCGGGCGCCGAGGTGCAGGTTGGACAGCTTGCCGGTGCGCCGCCCGTGGCCCCGCTCGGCGGCCAGGACCACCAGGTCGAGCGTGTGCACGGGCTTCACCTTCAGCCAGGACGCACCGCGCCGGCCCGCGCTGTACGGCGCGTCGAGGGACTTCACGACCACGCCCTCGTGGCCGCGCAGCAACGTCTGCCGGAGGAACTCCTCGGCGGCCGGGAGGTCCTCCGGGCCGGACACCACCGCGCGCCGCACCCGCATCGGCTCCGGCACCAGCCGGGCCAGCTCCGCGTGCCGTGCGGTGAACGGCAGGTCGAGCAGGTCGCGGTCGTCCACGGAGAGCGCGTCGAAGAAGACGGGGGAGACGGGAACCGCCCCGGCGGCCGTCGCCACGTCCACGCGGGAGCCGACACGGCCCGCGGTCTCCTGGAAGGTGCGGGGCCGCCCGCTCTCGTCGAAGGCGATGACCTCGCCGTCCAAGACGAACCGCCCGCCCGCCAGCTCCAGCGCGGCGGAGGTCAGCTCGGGCAGGCGGTCGGTGATGTCGTCGAGGGTGCGGGTGTAGACCCGTACGCTGTCGCCGTCCCGGTGGACCTGCACGCGGATGCCGTCCAGCTTCTCCTCGACCGCGCACGCGCCGAGCTTGCCGACCGCCTCACCCACCGAGGACGCGGTGTGCGCCAGCATCGGCAGGAGCGGGCGGCCCACGGTGAGCCGGAAGCGGTCCAGGGCCGCCGGACCGTCCGTGAGCAGCGCCTGCGCGACCGTCTGCAGCGAGCCGGCCAGCATCACCGCCCGCCGTACGTCCGGCGCGGCCGCCCCGGTCGCCAGCGCCAGCCCCTCCACCGCGACCGCGTCCAGCGCGCCCTGCCGGACCTCGCCGGTGATCAGCCCGAGCAGGAAGCGCTGCTCCTCGGCGGTGGCCGCGCCCATCAGCGCGCCGACCAGCCGGGCGCGCTCGGCCTGCGAGCCCGGACCCGCCACCTTGCCGAGCTCGGTCAGCCGGGCGTCCACCTCCCGCACGGTCAGTTGCGGGGTGCCGGCCGGGGTGACCGGACGGCCCAGCACCTTCCAGCCGACGCCGAGCCGCCCCTGCGGAAGGCGTCCGGCCAGATAGGGGATGACGATCGGGACGTCGTCCGCCTCCGCGTCCCGGAAGAGTTCGGCGAGCAGAGCGATCTTGCGGGAGCGCGCCGAGGTGGCGGCGACCTCCCGGGACACGTCGGCGAGCCGGGTCAGCAGCATGCAGCCATGGTGCAACGGCCGCGCCCGGACTACACCCGCAGTGCCGCGGCGGCCCTGTCGATGTCCGCCATCAGCAGTTCCCCGTTGATCGCGGCTCCGGCCCGGTAGCCCCGGCTCGCCGCGTTCACCACCTGCTCGGCGAAGCCGGAGGCGTTGCCCGCCGCCCACAGGCCGGGAACGCTGGTCAGGCCCCGCCCGTCGACCACCGGGTACGTGCCGAACGGCGTCTCGGTCATCTCGGCGCCCAGCCGCTCCAGCAGCCCGTTCCGCGGGACCGCGCGGGGCGCGACGAACAGCACCTCCCGGTCGTGGACCGCCCCCTCCCCGGAGGGGGTGTCCCCGGCGAGCCGGACCCCGGTGAGCCGGTCGTCCTCGACGACCAGTCCGGCCACCTCGCCCGGCACCACGGTCACGCCCGCCGCCGCCAGCCGGCGCAGGTCCTCGTCCGACAGCTCCCGCTCGGTGACCGTGTGCAGGAAAAGCGTCACGTCCTTGGACCACTGGGTGACCATCAGCGCCTGGTGGACGCTCAGCGGGCTGGTCGCCAGGACGCCGAAGGCCTGGTCGCGGACCTCCCAGCCGTGGCAGTACGGGCAGTGCAGGACGTCCCGTCCGAACCGCTCGGCGAGGCCCTCGACCGGCGGAAGCTCGTCCTTGAGGCCGGTGGCGACGACGAGCTGCCGGGCGTGGACGGTCCGCCCTCCCCCGGAGGGGGTGCCCCCGGCGAGCCGTACGGCGAAGTCCTCGCCCTTGGTGGCGTCCACCGCCCGGTCGCGCACCAGCTCCACGCCGTACCGGGCGATCTCCTGGCGGCCGGCGGCGAGGAACTCGGCCGGTGGCATCCCGTCCCGGGACAGGTAGCCCTGCATGTGGGCGGCGGGCGCGTTGCGCGGCTCGCCCGCGTCGACCACCAGCGTGCGGCGCCGGGCCCGGCCCAGGACGAGAGCGGCGGACAGGCCCGCCGCGCCCCCGCCGATCACGATCACTTCGTAGTTCTCGGTCATGTCTGACCACCTCCACGGGCACGGTCGCCCAGCCACTGCCGCGTTGACAAACATGTTTGCCGAAACTGCAATGTCCTCATGAGCGACGACGACATGGACCAGGTGCTCGCGGAGGTCGGCCCGCGGCTGCGGCGGATCCGCAAGGAACGGGGAGCGACGCTGGCCGGGCTGTCCGAGGCGACGGGCATCTCGGTGAGCACCCTCTCCCGGCTGGAGTCGGGCCTGCGCAGGCCCAGTCTGGAGCTGCTGCTGCCGATCGCGCGGGCCCACGAGGTGGCGCTGGACGAACTGGTGGGTGTGCCGTCGGTGCGCGACCCCCGGGTGCGGGCCCAGCCGATCGTGCGGCACGGGCGCACCTACTGGCCGCTGACCCGTCAGCCCGGCGGCCTCCAGGCCTTCAAGGTGCTGGTGCCGCGGGGCACGGACGAGCCGGAGCCGCGCACCCACGAGGGCTACGAGTGGCTGTACGTCCTGTCCGGGCGGTTGCGGCTGGTCCTCGGCGATCACGACATCGTGCTGACGGCGGGGGAGGCCGTCGAGTTCGACACCCGGGTGCCGCACTGGTTCGGATCGACGGGGGAGGGGCCGGCGGAGTTCCTCAGCCTGTTCGGACCGCAGGGGGAGCGGATGCACGTGCGGGCGCGTCCCCGGCGGTCGTGAGGAGCGTCACGGGTTCCCTCACGGCAAGCGACCGCTTAGTATGCGAACGACCCCCGGTCATCCCGGTCAGACGACGCAGTCCCGTGGAGGCTCCGCATGCAGGCATGGCAGGTGCACGAGAACGGCGAGCCGAGCGAGGTGATGCGGCTCCGGGAAGTGGAGCGGCCCACGCCCGGCGACGGCCAGGTCCTGCTGAGGGTGCGCGCCGCGAACATCAACTTCCCGGACGTGCTGATGTGCCGGGGCCACTACCAGGTCCGGCCCCCGCTGCCCTTCACGCCAGGGGTGGAGATCTGCGGTGAGACCGAGGACGGCCGCCGGGTGATCGCCAACCCCGCGCTGCCGTACGGCGGTTTCGCCGAGTACGCCGTCGCGGACGCCGCCGCGCTGCTGCCCGCGCCCGGCTCGCTGGACGACGCCGAGGCCGCCGCGCTGCACATCGGCTACCAGACGGGCTGGTTCGGTCTGCACCGGCGGGCCCGCCTCGAAGCCGGCGAGACGCTGCTCGTCCACGCCGCCGCCGGAGGGGTGGGCAGCGCGGCCGTGCAGCTCGGCAAGGCGGCCGGCGCCACCGTCATCGGGGTCGTCGGCGGCGCCGACAAGGCCGCCGTCGCCCGGGAACTGGGCTGCGACGTGGTGATCGACCGGCGCGGCGAGGACGTGGTCGCCGCCGTGAAGGACGCCACCGGCGGCCGGGGCGCCGACGTGATCTACGACCCCGTCGGCGGCGAGGCCTACGCACAGTCCGCCAAGGTCGTCGCCTTCGAGGGCCGGATCGTGGTCGTGGGCTTCGCGAGCGGCACCATCCCGAACCCCGGCCTGAACCACGCCCTGGTGAAGAACTACTCGATCCTCGGCCTGCACTGGGGCCTGTACAACACCAAGAACCCGAAGCTGGTCCAGCACTGCCACGAGCAGCTCACCGAACTGGCCGCCCGGGGCGCCGTCAAGCCGCTGGTGAGCGAGCGCGTGCCGCTGGGCGAGGCCGCCGCGGCCGTCCAGCGGGTCGGCGACGGTGTCACCACCGGCCGGGTCGCCGTCGTACCGCAGAACGGAGCCGCCGCATGACCGACGCAGCCGAACTCGCACGCCGCACCGAGGAGCTGCTGGCCGCGCACCCACCGGCCACCACCGACCGCCTCGACTTCCTGCGGGCCCGCTTCGACGCGGGGCTCGCGTGGGTGCACTACCCGGCGGGTCTCGGCGGACTCGGCGCCCCGCGCTCCCTCCAGGCCCTCGTGGACGCCGAACTGGAGGCCGCGGGCGCCCCCGACAACGACCCGCGCCGCATCGGCATCGGACTCGGCATGGCCGCCCCGACGATCCTCGCCTTCGGTACGGAGGAGCAGAAGCGGCGCTACCTGCGGCCGCTGTGGACCGGCGAGGAGGTCTGGTGCCAGCTCTTCAGCGAGCCCGGCGCCGGCTCCGACCTGGCCGCGCTCGGCACCCGTGCGGTCCGGGAAGGCGACGACTGGGTCGTCAACGGGCAGAAGGTGTGGACGTCGAGCGCCCACAACGCCCGCTGGGCCATCCTCATCGCCCGTACCGACCCGGACGTGCCCAAGCACGCGGGCATCACCTACTTCGTCTGCGACATGACGGACCCGGGCGTCGAGGTCCGGCCGCTGCGGCAGATCACCGGCGAGGCCGAGTTCAACGAGGTCTTCCTCACCGACGTCCGCATCCCCGACTCCCGGCGGCTCGGCGACGTCGGCGACGGCTGGCGGGTCGCGCAGACCACGCTGAACAACGAACGCGTCGCCATCGGCGGCATGCGGCTCCCCCGCGAGGGCGGCATGATCGGCCCGGTGTCCAGGACCTGGCGCGAGCGGCCCGAGCTGCGCACCCACGACCTGCACCAGCGGCTGCTGAAGCTGTGGGTCGAGGCCGAGGTCGCCCGCCTCACCGGCGAACGCCTGCGCCAGCAGCTCGTCGCCGGCCAGCCCGGCCCCGAGGGCGCGGGCATGAAGCTCGCCTTCGCCCGCCTCAACCAGGAGATCAGCGGCCTGGAGGTCGAACTCCTGGGCGAGGAGGGACTGTTGTACGACGACTGGACCCTGCGCCGGCCCGAGCTCGTCGACTTCACCGGACGTGGGGCCGGCTACCGCTACCTGCGCTCCAAGGGCAACAGCATCGAGGGCGGGACCAGCGAGGTCCTGCTGAACATCGTCGCCGATCGCGTCCTGGGCCTGCCCGCCGAGCCGCGCACCGACAAGGACGTCGCATGGAAGGACCTGGCCCGATGAGCACACAGCCCGACCTGCTGTACTCGGAGGAGGAAGAGGCCCTCCGCGCCGCCGTCCGGGACCTGCTCACCGACCACTGCGAGGCGGCACGTGTGATCGCCCGCACCGAGTCGGGCGCGCCGCACGACATCGCGCTCTGGAAGGCGCTCGCCGACGGCATGGGCCTCGCGGGCCTGCTCGTACCGGAGGAACTCGACGGTCAGGGCGCCACGCACCGGGAGGCCGCGGTCGTCCTGGAGGAGCTGGGACGCGCGGTCGCCCCCGTGCCGTATCTGACCAGTGCGGTCGTCGCCACCGAGGCCGTGCTGGAGTGCGGGGACGGCGACCTGCTGTCCCGGTTGGCGTCCGCCGAGGTGATCGGCGCGCTCGCGGTCGCCCTGCACGTCACCGCCGGCGGCGCCTACAAGGTCGTACGGATCGAGAACGGTCGTCTGCACGGTGAGTTGACCGGCATCGCGGACGCGGCCGTCGCCGACGTGCTGCTGGTGCCGGCCGACGACGGCGGTCTCTACGCCGTCGACGCCTCCGCCGCCACGATCACCCCCCAGGTGTCCCTGGACCTGACCCGGCCGGTGGCGAAGGTCCTCCTCGACGGGGCGCCGGGCCGCCTGCTCGGTGACGCCGAACCCGCCGTGCGCCGCGCCCTGCGCGCCGGGGCCGGGCTGCTCGCCTCCGAGCAGCTCGGCGCCGCCGACTGGGCGTTGACCGAGACCGTCCGCTACCTGAAGGAGCGCAAGCAGTTCAACCGGCCGGTCGGTGGCTTCCAGGCGCTCAAGCACCGGCTGGCCCAGCTGTGGCTGGAGGTCGTCAACCTCCGCGCGGCCGCCCGCAACGCGGCCGACACGCTCGCAAGCGGGAAGTCCGCCGAGGAAGTGGCCGTGGCGGTCGCCGTCGCCCAGGCCTACGCGGGGCCCGTCGCCGTCCGCGCCGCCGAGGAGGCGCTGCAACTGCACGGCGGCATCGGCATGACGTGGGAGCACCCCGTCCACCTCTACCTGAAGCGGGCCAAGGCCGACTCCGTCGCCTACGGCACCGCGGGCGCCCACCGGGAGGCGCTGGCCGAACTGGTCGACCTCCGGGCGCCCTGACGTACGGCAGCCGAAGCACCGGCGAAGCCCGCCCCACCTGGGGCGGGCTTTCCCGTGCGCCCGGTGAACGGGCGGCGGCGGTCCGGCCAACTCCTATCGCGTACAGATCCCTTGGGGGCTGTGGAACGTGATACTCGCTGCGTCCCGTACGGCATCCCCAGGGAGGCAGGCATGGCCCTCACCACCCGTCGCAGAGCCCTCACCACCCTCGGCGCCGCCCTCGCCGGCGCGGTCGCCCTGCCCGCCGGCCAGGCGCTGGCGGCCGAACACAAGCACGGCGTCCGCCCGTTGTGGCGCGCCCACGCCCACAACGACTACGAGCACCAGCGCCCCCTCCTGGACGCCCTCGACCACCGCTTCGGCAGCGTCGAGGCCGACATCTTCCTCGTCGACGGGCAGCTCCTCGTCGCCCACGACCCCGTGGACCTCGATCCGGCCCGCACCCTGGAGTCCCTCTACCTCGCCCCGCTCGCCGCCCGCGCCAAGGCCAACCACGGCTCGGTGTACCGCGGTTCGCGCACCCCCCTGCAGCTCCTGATCGACATCAAGACCGAGGGCGCCTCGACGTACCTCGAACTCGACCGTCAGCTCCAGCGCCACCAGCACCTGTTCACCACGTACGCGCACGGCCGGGTGCGCCGGGGCCCGGTCACCGCCGTCATCTCCGGAGACCGCGCCGCCCGCGTGCCCATGGAGGCACAGACCGTGCGCCGGGCCTTCTACGACGGCAGGCTGACGGACCTCGGCGGCACCGAGGCCTCCTTCGCCTCGCTGATCAGCGACAACTGGACCCTGCACTTCGGCTGGCGGGGCGTCGGCGCCTTCCCCGACACGGAACGGCAGAAGCTGCGCGGGATCGTCGGCGCGGCGCACCGGCGCGGGCAGAAGGTGCGGTTCTGGGCCACCCCGGACGTGCCCGGCCCGGCCCGTGACGCTCTGTGGGGCGAACTCCTCGACGCCGGTGTCGACTACCTCAACACCGACGACCTGGCCGGCCTGGAGGCGTTCCTCGACGCACGCCGGTCGGTCTAGACGCCCGCGGCCACGGCCGTGGACACCACCCGTTCGGAGGACGGGCAGGCCACACCGACGACCCCTCCACTGCGCCACACTTGCGGCCGAATGCCGCGTAAGCGGACGTTGTGGAGGAGATTGACGTGGCCGTTTCCATTTCCGCGGTGCTGTTGCTGCTGATCCTGGCGGTGATCTTCGTGCGCAACGGCGGACTGAAGATCTCGCATGCGCTGGTCTGCCTGTTGCTCGGCTTCTTCCTGGCCGGCACGAGCATGGCCCCGACCATCCACAGCGGCCTCACGGCGACCGCCGACATCGTCGGCAGTCTGCGGCCGTGAGGCCGTCCGCGGATCACTGCGTGAACACGCCGATGCCGTTGGGTACGGGACGCTCCGCCCCGTCGGAGGGGTGGTTGCGCACCGTGACCTTCGAGGCGCCCTGCGCCCGGGCCACCAGGGTCGACGACCCCCCGCCGTCCAGGCTGAAGCCCTCGGTGGCGCCGAGGTTCTTCAGGGCCGTGGCGACCTCGGCGATCGTCAGGCCCTTGCGGTAGGCGGCCCCGCCGTCCACCGCGAACAGCAGCACCCGCTGCCCGCCGGCCGCGATCCCCACGGCCGTGCGCACGGCCGAGGTCCGCGCGTCCAGCCCGGTCAGGGGCTGACCTCCGGAGAGCACCGGGTAGCCGCCGAGGGCGAAGCGGTACGCGCGCTGCGACGCGGCCGTCAGGCCGTACCGCACCGCCACCCGCTGCCCCCTGACGAGCGTGCGCAGGCGCTGCGCGCCCGCCTCCCGGCCGAGGAGCACGGTGGTGCCCGCCGCGATGGAGCCGCTGCCCGGCGTGGCGGAGGCCGACACCACCACACCCCTGCGCACGGTCACCTCGTAGGTGCTCGCGCTGCATCCCGCGGCCCGTTCGGTGTCCGTGCCGCAGGTCGCCCGTACCCGGGACACGCTGCCCCAGTCGGACGTGTAGGCCCCGATGGAGTTCTCCGCCAGCGCGTACTGGTTGAGCCCGGCGAGCGGAAGCAGGCGCCCGGAGGCGCTGACCGACCCCTTGAGGGTCAGACTGTCCAGCCGGGCCCGTCCGTCGGTGCCGACGCCGACGACGTTCTTCGTGGTGGTGCCCGGCGGCAGCGCGGGGCCGAACCGCTGGCCGTCCGGAACGGCGCCCTTGAGCACCTTCCCCGCCGCGATCGCCGGGCCCACGGCGGCGCCGGTCGCGACGACGCCCGGGTGCTGGACCTCGGAGATGTTGAAGAAGTCGCCGTTGATACCGGCGACGGCCTTCTGCGCGGTGGCCAGTTGGGAGACGGTCGCGCGCGACGCCACCTCCCCCGGGTACAGCAGGCCGAGACGGACGTGGGTGTTCGTCAGGTCGACGCTCAGCACGTGTACGTGCGTGGTGCCGGCCGCGGCCGGCAGGTCGTACTGACGGTAGGCCACGCCCGCCGCGATGGTGGTCCAGGTCGCGGCGCCGGCCGGCGCCGCCCCGACCAGGACGCCGGCGGCCACGGTGCCGAGTGCCGTCAGTACCGTGAGCGTCGTTCTGCGCGTCCTGAACCGTTTCTGATGTCGTGTCACAGACCCCCCTGGCTGGTGTGAGCAGCCGCAACTCTCTCATGACCTGCGAGGACGGCGGCCGGGGGGTCGGTGTCAACACCACCGGAACGACGGGGAACGAGTCGGAAATGGCGCGATTTCCACCGCGCCGTTCACCCGTTGGCCCGTGTACTCGGACGCCTGTGCGCGCGCTCCGCGGGTCCTCTGTTCGGGTGCCTCCTCCGGCGTCCGGCCGGACGCCGGAGGCTCGTCGGCGGACGCCGGACGCCGCACCGGATCGAAGGGACGGCCGACCGGGCGAACGGTGCGCGCTGCCCGACGGGCGAGTGCGGTCGGCGCAGGCATACGCGTCGATACGAGGCGGGGGCGGACCAAGTGGCCCGGCGGCCCGGCGGGTTCGGGCCTCGTCGCCGTGTGCGAGCACGGCCCCGTGGTCAACGGGCCACGACGTGGCCCTCGTACGGCGTGAAGTGGGCCGGCGCGTGGTCGATCGGCAGGTCCGGGCGCCAGGCGGTGAGGGTCTGGGCGCTGCACACGAACAGGGACGGCGGCAGCTGGTCCAGGGCGTACCAGCGCCAGTCGCCGACCCGTTCGCCCGGCTGGTCGATCGGCTCGCCCCGCCAGTCGGTGACGACGGCGCCGACCGTCACACGGACGACGCCGTCGGCGTGGTCGAGCAGTGTCCCCAGCAGCCGTACGTCCGAGGCGTGGGCCCGCAGGCCCGTCTCCTCCCGCAACTCCCGCACCACGGCTTCCTGGAGCGACTCGCCGGGCTCCACGGTGCCGCCGGGGAGCTCCCAGGTGCCCCGGCGGTGACGGCCCAGGAGCAGCCCGCCCGGCCCGTACAGGACGGCGCCGACGCCGAGCGCCGCGTGGGCGACGGGCGGCAGCGCGGTGCGCGGCCGGGAGGAGACGCGGACGGGCCGCCGGGCCCGGAAGACGCGGTAGGAGGCGAGGTTGGCGGGGTCCGGGGACGTCACCTCCACCACCTCCTCGACCCGCAGCCCGTGGTCGGTGAGGAGCCGTTCCCACAGCTCCGTGGTCAGCACCCACATACGGACCGTCGTCCTGCCGCCGCCCGCGAAGAGCAGCGTCTCCGGCCGGGAGACGACCTCCGACGAGGGCCCGTCACCATGCGAGTTCGTGTGCAGCACCGAGAAGCACAGCGTCCCGCCGGGCCTCAGCGCCGTCGCCAGCGCGGGCAGCAGCCGGCGCGGGTCCACGTACGGCACGGCGTTCACGGAGCAGACGACGTCGTACGGCCGGGCCGCGCGCAGGTGGGCGACCGCGTCCGCGTGGACCAGGCGCAGGCCCGGGAGGGAGCCGTAGCGGGCCCGGGCCCGTTCGATCTGGCCCGGCGCGCGGTCCACCGCGTCCACCTCGGCGCCGTGCGCGCGCACGAGCCGCGCGGCGTGCCGGGCGGTGCCGCAGCCCAGGTCCAGCACGCGCCGGCCCTTCAGGTCCCCCAGGAACGCGTCGTCCGGCCCGGCGCCCGGGAACCCCCAGTCGATGCGCTCCGCCTCCGCGACGACCGTCCCGCGCCGCAGATGGTGTGCGGCGTAGGCCTGCCAGGCGTCGGCGTTGACGGCCTCCGGATCGTCCGGGACGACGGGGTGCGGCATGGGGCGGCCTCCGGGGCGGGCGGTTGCGCGGCCCGGGGATTCTTACCGGCGGGCGGGGCGGTCAATCGCCGTTTCCGTGGACCGTGCACGGGATCGCCGCAAGGGGGTACTCGCCCGAGGCGGCGGAACGACCGTGTCCGGTTCGTGGAGGTGACGTGGTGGTGAAAGGACCCGAGCGCATCGAGGACCCCTGGGGCGCCCGCACCCCCTACGGTCCCGGCACTCCCTGGCCGGTCCGTACCGACCTCCACCTCGCCGACGGGCTCACCGAGGAGGACGTACAGCGGTGGGTGCCCTCCGCCTCGCTGCTGCACTCCAACGGCGACGCCATGGACATCGCCGTACGGGACGGGCGGATCGTCGGCGTGCGGGGCCGGGCCGGGGACCGCGTCAACCGCGGCCGTCTGGGGCCCAAGGACCTGTACGGCTGGCAGGCCAACAACTCACCCGACCGGCTGACCCGTCCGCTGGTGCGCGAGGGCGGACGGCTGGTCGAGTGCGACTGGGACACCGCGCTGGACCGGATCGTCTCCCGCTCGCGGGACCTGCTGGACGAGCACGGACCGGGCGCCCTCGGCTTCTACACCACCGGTCAGCTCTTCCTGGAGGAGTACTACACGCTCGGCGTCCTCGCCCACGCCGGCATCGGCACGAACCACCTCGACGGCAACACCCGGCTGTGCACGGCCACCGCCGCCGAGGCCCTGAAGCAGTCCTTCGGCTCCGACGGGCAGCCCGGCTCCTACGAGGACATCGACCACGCCGACACCATCGCCCTGTTCGGGCACAACATGGCGGAGACCCAGACCGTGCTGTGGGCGCGCGTCCTCGACAGGCTCGCCGGACCCGAACCGCCCACGCTGCTGTGCGTGGACCCGCGCCGCACCCACGTCGCCCGCCACGCCCACGTGCACCTGGCGCCCCGCCCCGGCACGAACGTCGCCCTCCTCAACGCCCTGCTGCACGAGGTCGTCCGCACCGACCGGATCGACCGTGACTACATCGAGCGGCACACCGTCGGCTTCGAGGAGCTGGCCGCCGCCGTCGAGCCGTGCACCCCGAAGTGGGCCGCCGGCATCTGTGACGTCCCGGCCGCCGAGATCGAACGGGCGGCGGAGATCCTCGGCGGCGCCGAGCGGCTGCTCTCGACGGTCCTGCAGGGCTTCTACCAGTCCCACCAGGCCACCGCGGCCGCCGTCCAGGTCAACAACCTGCACCTGGTCCGGGGCATGCTGGGCCGCCCCGGCCGGGGGCTGCTCCAGATGAACGGGCAGCCCACCGCGGAGAACACGCGCGAGTGCGGCGCCGACGGCGACCTGCCGGGCTTCCGCAACTGGCAGAACGACGCGCACGTCGCCGACCTGGCCCGGATCTGGAACGTCGAGCCCGAGCGCATCCCGCACTACGCGCCGCCCACCCACGCCATGCAGATCTTCCGCAACGCCGAGCAGGGCTCGATCCGGATGCTGTGGATCACCGGCACCAATCCGGCCGTGTCCCTGCCGGAGCTGTCCCGCATCCGCGCGATCCTCGCCCAGGAACGGCTGTTCGTGGTCGTCCAGGACCTCTTCCTCACGGAGACGGCGCAGTTGGCGGACGTCGTCCTGCCCGCCGCGACCTGGGGGGAGAAGACGGGCACCTTCACCAACGCCGACCGCACGGTCCACCTCTCGGAGAAGGCCGTCGACCCGCCCGGCGAGGCCCGCGCCGACCTCGACATCTTCCTCGCCTACGCCGCCCGCATGGACTTCCGGGACAAGGACGGCGCCCCGCTGATCACCTGGCACGACCCGGAGTCGGCGTTCGCGGCCTGGCAGCGGTGCAGCGCGGGACGCCCCTGCGACTACACGGGCCTGAGCTACGACCGCCTGCGCGAGGCCGGGGGCATCCAGTGGCCCTGCACCGGCGAGGCCCCCGACGGCACCGCGCGCCTCTACACCGACGGCTTCGCCTACGCCCACCCCGACGCCTGCGAGAGCTACGGCAAGGACCTCGTCACCGGGGCGCCCGTGGAGCCCGTCGAGTACCGCTCCCTCAACCCGGACGGCAAGGCCGTCCTCAAGGCCGCGGAGTACCTGCCCCCGCACGAGGAGGCGTCACCCGACTTCCCCCTCCGGCTGATCACCGGACGGACCGTCTACCACTTCCACACCCGCACGAAGACCGGGCGCGCCCCCGAACTCGACGCCGCCGCCCCCGACGTATGGGCGGAGCTGTCCCCCTCCGAGGCCTCCCGGCAGGGACTGTCCGACGGCGACCTCGTGCAGGTCGCCACCCCGCGCGGCGCGGTGCGCGCCCGGCTGCGGACCACCGCCATGCGCGACGGCACGGTCTTCCTGCCGTTCCACTACGGCTACTGGGACACGCCCGAGGGCTATCGCCCGCCCGACGGCGCCGCCGGGCGGGCCGCCAACGAGACGACGGTCACCGACTGGGACCCGGTCTCCAAGCAGCCCCTGTTCAAGACGGGCGCCGCCCGCGTCACGCTCGTCGCGCGGCGCGGGACCGGGAACGAGGAAGGGGAACGGGCATGACGAACGGCGTAGCCGCGACCCTGCGCGCCCTCCACGACGGCGAACGCACCCTGGAACGGGACCTGTTGGCCGTGGCGGAGCGGCACCGCACCGAGCACGAGGTCCATCACGTGGCCACCGACCTCGCCCGCTGGTCCCGCGAGCACACCACCCGGCTGGCCGAGACGGGACGCCGGCACGGACTCGACCTGCCGGGACCGCCGGACGACCCGGCCCCCGGCGCCCTCGCCGCACTGCGCGAGAAGACGGCCGAAGCGCTCGGCCGGCGTTCCGCGACGGGTCTGCTGCTCCTGCACGACCTGCGGGACCTCCACCTGGCGGCCGCCCGCAACTCGCTGCACTGGGTGATGCTCGCCCAGGCCGCCCAGGCACTGCGCGACGAGGAACTCCTGGACCTCGTGAGCTCCTGCCATCCGCAGACGCTGCGGCAGATGCGCTGGACGAACACGGTGATCAAGGAGCAGGCGCCGCAACTGCTCACCTCGGTCTAGGCGCGGCCTGGGCGCGGTTCGTGCGGCGGCCTCGGGAGCGTGTGCCTCACGAGCGCACAGCCAGTGTGCTCATGGGCGCCGCCCGCCGTGCTGCGCCGAACGTACGCGCCGACGCCAGGCAGCCCGGAGCCGGGTGAGCGGTCCGGCAGCGCACAGGTGGAGCCCCTGAGCGCACGGTGCGGCCGGACCCACGGGGAACGGCCGCGCCCCGGACCGCGGGGGCGCCTCCGCCGCCCGCCTCCGCCACCGGCCTCAGCGCACCGGATGCCCGCTCATGACGGAAACCCGGTTGAAGGCGTTGATGGTGACCGCCACCCAGATCACCGCCGAGATCTGGTCCTCGGTGAGGACCTCCCGGGCCTCGGCGTACGCGGCTTCCTGCGCGGCGCCGTCGGACGGGGCGGTGGTCGCCTCCGCCAGCGCGAGGGCCGCCCGCTCCAGGGGAGTGAAGAGATCGGTGTCCCGCCAGGCGGCGAGCACCCCCAGCCGCCGGGTCGACTCACCCCCGCGCAGCGCCGCCCTGGTGTGCAGGTCCAGGCAGTAGGCGCAGCCGTTGAGCTGCGAGACGCGCAGGTTGACCAGCTCGACCACAGTGCGCTCCAGACCGGCGTCGGCGGCGGTCGCACGTACCGCCTCGGACGTCTGGACGAGCGCGTGGTAGGCCTTGGGGCTCTGCTTGTCGATGAAGATCCTTCGATTCACGGAAGACATAGTTTAATATCGAACATTCCTGGGAGGGCCGGGATGGAACCGACGAGAGGTGGCCCGCAGTGAGCAAGGTCGAGGTACTCACCCCGCGGGACGTACCGCTGGGCGGCCCACGGGCGATGACCGTACGGCGGACGTTGCCGCAGCGTACCCGCTCCCTGATCGGCGCCTGGTGCTTCGCCGACCACTACGGCCCCGACGACGTCGCCGACACCGGCGGCATGGACGTCGCCCCGCACCCGCACACCGGACTGCAGACGGTCAGCTGGCTGTTCAGCGGCGAGATCGAACACCGCGACAGCCTGGGCAGCCACGCCTTCGTCCGCCCCGGCGAGCTCAACCTCATGACCGGCGGACACGGCATCAGCCACTCCGAGGTCTCCACCCCGGGCACCACGGTCCTGCACGGCGTCCAGCTCTGGGTGGCCCTGCCCGACGAACACCGCGCCACGGCACGGGACTTCCAGCACCACGCACCCGAGGCGGTCCGGCTCGCCGGCGCCGAGATCAGGGTCTTCCTCGGCACACTCGCCGGCTCCACCTCCCCCGTGCGGACCTTCACGCCCCTCCTCGGCGCGGAGCTCCTCCTGGAGCCGGGCGCGGAGATCACCTTGTCCGTCGATCCCGCCTTCGAGCACGGGCTGCTGGTCGACACGGGAGAGATCCGCCTCGCCGGGACAGCGCTGCGACCGGCCGAACTGGGCTACCTCGAGGCCGGGGCGGCCCACCTCACCCTCGCGAACGAGTCCGACGGCACGGCGCGCGCCGTGCTGCTCGGCGGGACTCCGTTCGAGGAGGAGATCGTCATGTGGTGGAACTTCATCGGGCGCAGCCACGAGGACATCGCGCGGGCGCGGGAGGACTGGATGGCGGAGCTCGGCGGCCCTCGCTTCGGTGAGGTGCGGGGGTACGAGGGAGCACCGCTGCCGGCGCCGGAGCTGCCGTCGGTTCCCCTGAAGCCGCGACGAAGGGTCCACTGACCGGCGGCGCTGCCGGGAGGGCCGCCGCCGGAAGGCGTAGGCCCTCGTCCCGGTTCCTCCGCCGAGGGGCGGGCCGCGCACGACGGCGGCACCCGGGACCCGTGCCCGCCGACGCGGTGAGCGCCGTACGCGTCGGCGCACTCCCCGCCGTGCCCCGTCGGCCCTACCGGTGCTCCGCGCCGGCGCCCTCAGCCTCGGCATCGCCGCCCCGGCTCCGCACCGCTTCCGCGGCGGACGACAGCGCGGTCAGAACCGTCTGCACGGCCCTGCGCGCCACACGCTCGGGACGGTGCAGGACGTCGACGTGGCGGCGGGCGTGCACGCCGTCCAGGGGCCTGAGGACCACCGCCGGGTGCGGGCGGGCCGTCCAGCGGGGCATCAGCGCGACGCCGCCGCCGGCGGCGACCACCTCGGCGACCACCGACATCTCGTTGATGCGATGCGCGATGTCGAGCCGTCGTCCGGCGGCCGCGGAGACGGCCTCGATGGTGGCCAGGAGCGGAAAGCCGTCGTGAACCGTGATCCAGGGCAGACCGGCGACATCGCGGGGGGTCAGGCGAGGTCTGGCGGCCAGGGGGTGGTCGGCGGGGAGGGCGACGTCGAGAGGTTCGCGCAACAGGGCGGTGGCCGTCGCGGTCCGGGGCCACGCCGGCGCGTGGTCGAGCCGGTGGGCGATGACGAGGTCGTAGTGGCGGGTCAGGCGCGGGAAGTCGTCCTGCGCGACGTCCTCGTCGTGGAGGGAGAGCCGGGGAGATCCCGGCCCCTGGAGGCGCCGCAGCAGCAGCGGGAAGAACGCGGCGGCTCCGCTGTGGAAGGCCGCCACCGACACGACGCCGTCGGGCTCGTCGACGAACTCGTCGATGGTGTGCCGCGCTCGGGCCAGAGCCGTCTCCACCCCGATCGCCGCGTCGGCCAGGGCCTGCCCGGCGGCCGTGAGCACCAGACGCCGCCCGTCCCGCTCGGTGAGGGGGACGGGGATCGAACGCTGCAGCAGGCGGAGCTGCTGCGAGATGGCCGAGGGTGTCACCCGCATCGCCTCCGCGACCGCGGTGACGCTTCCCAGCTCCCCGAGTTCGCGCAGGACGCGCAGTTGTCTCTCGTCCACGCTGCCAGTGTAGCTTCGCTAAAGGGTTCCTTGAGCAACTCGTCGTTTACTTCAACGTGCTGCTCGTGAATCGTGGGCGCCATGCCAGACACCCGTCGTACGGACGTGGTGCTCCTGGCCGTCGCCGTCGTCTGGGGCTCCAGCTATCTGACGGCCAAAGCGGCCACGGACGCCACTTCGGTGCCGATCGTCCTCTTCCTGCGTTCCTTCCTGTCCGCGCTCGCCTGCGTGGCCGTCGTCGCCGCCCTGCGGAGACGCCGGCCCTTCACCCGGGACGAGATGCTCCACGGCTCCCTGCTCGGTCTCACCCAGAGCGCCGTCCTCGCACTGGAGACCTACGGCGTCGCGCACACCAGCGCGGCCAACGCGGGCCTGATCATCAGCCTCACCCTCGTGCTCACACCGGTCCTGGACCGCGTGGGACGACCGGGCGGTCTGCCGGGGAGGTTCTTCCTCGCGGCCGGTCTGTGCGTCGGGGGCGTCGGCCTGCTCGTGTCCGGCCACGGTCTGCGCGCGCCCGGAACCGGAGACCTGCTGATCCTCGCGGCGGCCGTGGTCCGGGCGGGACATGTGGTGCTGGTCGGACGGGTGACCGCGGCCCGGACGCTGCGCCCGCTGCAGCTCACCGCCGTGCAGAGCGTCGTCGGCGCGGCGATGTTCCTCCTGCCCGCGGCGGGCGATCTGCCGGGTGCCGCCCGTTTCGACGCCGCGACCTGGGCCCAGCTCGTCCACCTGGCCCTGTTGTGCGGGCTGTTCGCCTTCCTGGCCCAGACCTGGGCGGTGCAGCGCACCTCCGCCACCCGGGCCAGTCTCCTCCTCGGCACCGAACCGGTCTGGGCCCTCCTGGTAGGCCTCGGCTTCGGCGACGAACGTCTCACCCCGCTCTCCCTCCTCGGGGCCGCGCTGATCGTCACCGGTACGTACTGGGGGCAGGCCGTCGAACGCGTCCACCGCGCTTCCCCTCGCGCGTCCCTTCCGGAGGCGACCGGAGCCGGCTGCTGCGGGACCGCACCGCGTGAGAACGCCACAGCGGCGACTCCCGCGTGCCCCCGGTGTTCTCCGGCCGCTGCCCCGGGATGAGACCGCGGTGAGCGCTCCCGCCGGGGCGGCGCGGCGCCGGAAACACCGGGAACACTGGAAACACCGGCAATGCCGGAAACACCGCAAACGCCCGATACACCGAGGACCGCCGCACCGGTCGGGCACGCGTCAGCCGCTCGGTCCCGGCTGCGGCGCCCCGCGTGCGGCGCGGGCAGTCCGCTGCCCGCGCGCCGCCCGCCCTGTCTCCCCGACCCGCGCCGCGGCCCCTGTACGCGGCGCACCGTTCCCACGAGGCTTCCCGAGCCCCGCCCGGCCCCGCCCGCGCGGTGACCAGGAACCCGGGTCGGCCCGGCCGGGGCGGAGGCGACCGGGTGACCTGGTCGAGGCGTACTCGGTCCGGGCCCTCCGGCCTGCGGGCGGGGTGTTCCTGGGGCCGAGGACCCAGGCCCCGTCGTTCGGATCACGCCGCAGAGGAAGGTACCGGCACGCCCGTCTGCGGCGTTGTCGTCGGTTGCCGATGCCCCACGTCGACGCCCTCCTCCGCCGTGCGGCTCGACCTACCAGGCCCCGCTCACCAGGGTGGACAGGTGCCGTCGATCCCCTGGGATCTGAACCCGGCAACAGGCCCTAACCGCCGCCCCGCGGTCGGAGGGTCTCGAGCAGCCGCTCCGCGCTGTCCGCCGCCGTACCCCGGCGGAAACCGGCACCGATCTCCCGGGCCAGCCCGCGGCCCGAGGTCACGCACCAGTCCCACCACCGGTCCAGCACGGACGCGTCGAGCCGCTCGGCGGGCACCAGCGCCGGCCAGCCGCAGGCCCGCGCCTGCGCCGTCACCTTCGCACCCCCTTCGACCGGGTCGACGGCCAGGGCGGGAACCCCCGCGCGCAGGGCGAGCACCATGCCGTGCAGCCGGTCGGTGACGACCAGGTCGAGCCGGCCGAGCACCGACTCCAGCTGGGCGGGGGTCGCGCTCAGCCGCCAGTCGCGCACGTCCAGCCGCGTCTCCAGTTCCAGGCGCGCGCAGTCCCGGCCGGACAGCCAGCGCGTCACTGCGTCCGCGACCCGCCCGTGCCGTCGGCGCGCGCCGTACTCGTGCTGTCCGTGGGTGAGGATCACCCCGGCGACGGGAAGGGTGGGCAGGGCGGGTGCACGCGCCGCCAGGTCGGGCGTCGGCGGACTGCCGGGGGCGTCCCGGGCCAGCACGTGGTGGAAGCCGGTGGCGGCCGGGCTGCCCGCGTCGACGACGGAGGTGCCGACGGCGATCCGCACGCAGTGCGCGAACCTGCGGTGCAGCTCCTCGATCTGCGGCCCGTGCAGCGGACCGCAGACGAACACCAGGTGCGAGTAGTCCTCGGGGCGGACCTGCGTCAGCGACGGCCCCTCCGGCCGGAATCCCGGGCTCCACGCCACGTCGTGGTCCAGCCCCCGCCCCCGGAGCACGGCCCGCACCCGCTCCAGCGCCAGCACGTCCCCGGCGGTCGCCTCCCCGTCCAGGAAGCCGAACCACCCCGTCAGCAGGATCCGCGGCCGCTCGCCCACGGCCAGCCGGGTGCCCTCCCGACCGGGCGGCAATCACCCGCAAGCCGTCCGCCCGGACGCAGGCCTCCCGTCGGCTAGCGGAGGCTGGCGCCCTGGGTGCGGAGTTCCTTCTGGACGGCGTTCACCGGAACGTCCCGCGGCTTCTTGCCCTGGGTCGCCGCGAGCGCGGCGCAGACGCCCGCCGCCTGTCCGGTGGCCATGGAGATGGGCATGACGCGGTAGGAGGAGTGGGCCACGTGGTCGCCGGAGATGCAGCGGCCGGCGACCAGGATCCGGTCCAGGTCCCGGGGGAGCAGGCAGCGCAGGGGGATGTCGTAGGACTGGCCGCGCGGTAGCCGTTTGAGTGTGGTGCCGCGGCCGCTCGGGTTGTGGATGTCCACCGGGTAGGCGCCCCGGGCGACGGCGTCGCCGAACTTGCGGGCGGTCAGCACGTCCTCGCCCGTCAGCTGGTACTCGCCCATGATCCGGCGTGTCTCCCGCACACCGACCTGGACGCCGCTCTGCACGACGTAGGAGTCGGCGAAGCCCGGCACGCGGTCGTGCAGGAAACGCGCGATCTGCGCCATCTGGCGGTGAGCCGTGAACTCGGCGCGGGTGAGGTCCCAGACGCTGGTGCCGAGCGCTTCGGTGACGCGGGTGGAGTTGACCGCCACCTCACCGGCGTTCGGCGTGGCGAAGAACAGGATGTCCTCGCGGGGCAGGTCCAGTTCCCCGGCGTCGGTGGCGGCGCGGACCAGGTCCCACAGCCCGTGCACGCCCTTCCACTGGTCCGGGTGGGCGCGTGCGTAAGCGGCGAACTCCGCCTGGTCGAAGCGGACCATGCGGAACATCAGCGTCATGGGCTGGGTCCAGCCGTCCTCCGGGCGGCCGATCTCGTAGGCGGCTCCGGCCGCCGCGGCGATGTCGCCGTCACCGGTGCAGTCGACGATGACGTCCGCGTCCATGACGAGCGGACCCGACTTGGTCTCGAACACCGCGCGCATGCGATCGGGCAGGGAGAGGACGCCGGAGGCGAAGGCGTGGAGCAGCGTGCGCACCTCGTGCATCTCCAGCAGTTCGTACACGACCAGCTTGAACAGCTCCGCGTCGAAGGGCACCGTGTACCCGGTCTCCAGGGAGGGGCGGATGGCCGCGCCCGTGCGCACCAGTTTGTCGAGCAGCACCCACAGCACGCCGCCGACGACCGGTTCCCCCTCGCCGTGATCGGGCGGCAGAAGCCGGGCCGCATCGCCGCCGACGGCCTGCTTGACCTCGTTGTGGAAACTCATCAGCGGCATCACCAGCGCCGCGGTGGCGTTGCCGCCGAGGAATCCGTACCGCTCGACGAGGGCCACCTCGGCACCGGCGTTGGCGGCCCCGAGGGCCGCGCCGATGCCGGCCGGTCCGCCGCCGACCACCAGCACCTGGACGGAACCGGCGTGCAGTGCCTGGCGCGGGGGGAGCTCCACGCTCCGGGGGACGCGGGGCGGCATCAGGTAGGACACGATTTCCTCCCTCGGGGACCAGGGAGCCGGCCGCTTCAGCCGGCCGCGGACGCGGGGGTCGGCGCGCTGTGGCGGATGAGGGGGTGCGGGGTGGTGCGATCCAGGTAGGCGAGGAGCAGATCGGCGGTGCGTGCGGCCTGCAGCTGCATCGACGCCGTCCGCGCGGCCATGTCGGCCGCGCGGGCGGGCCGCTCGTCCCACAGGCGGTCCACCTCCGCGAGGAGCAGCCCCGCGGTCTCCCTGACCACGCCGCGCAGAGCCGGTGCGCCGATCCGCTGGGCGAAGTCGAAGACCTTCCCCGCGTAGGGCAGGGGCAGCAGAGGGATGCCCGCGAGCGCGGCGAAGATCAGGAAGTGCAGCCTCATGCCGACGGCCAGGTCCAGGTGCTTGACGATGTCGAGGACCTGCTGCGGCCGGTAGTTGCCGTGCAGCACCGTGCAGTGCTCCGCGTCGGCCATCCGGGACACCACCGCGTGCGCGTGCCGGATGTCGTCGCGTTCCATCGGCACGAAGACGACGTGGGCGTCCAGCCGGTGGACGAGGAAGTCGCCCACACCGGCGAGGAGCTGGTGGTATCCCTCCTCGTCGAGGTGCTCCGCCGCGCGGCCGGGCTCCCGCACGCTCATCCCGACCAGTCGCACGCCGCGCGGCACGGCCTCCGCCCGCAGGAGTTCGCCTCCGAGATCTCCGGGTGCGAGCAGAAGCGCCGGGTCGGCGGTGACGGTGATGGGCCGGGTGAGTCCGGCCTCTTCCAGCACGAGTTTCGACTCCTCGTCGCGGACCGTCACCTCCACCGCGTCGGAGAGCGTGGTACGGACCCATGCACAGTCCGTCTCGTCGGTGAGCGGACCGGCCCCGAGGGCATAGGTGAAGACCGCCACACCGAGTTCCTGGGCGGTGCGGGCCATCCGCAGATAGCGGCGGGCCTCCGTGTCGTAGAGGATCCCGCCGCCACCGAGCAGGAGCACGTCGAGCCGACGCAGGTGCTCGGAGATCCGCTCCCTGCACACGCCCTCCCAGCCGACCACCTCGACATCCGGGTGGATGCCGCGGCTGTGGTCGGGATTGCGGGAGAAGACCACGAAGTGGGCGTCCGGCCGTCCGGCCCGTAGCCGGTCCAGCATGGCGGTGAGGATCGCCTCGTCGCCCACGTTCCGGCCCCCGTAGGACCCCAGCACACCCACTGTCACGCCGCCCAGGCCGCCCATGAGGCCCCCTTACGAGTTTCGCCGGAGTCGCACCCACGGCTCGCCCGGTCAAGGGCGGAAGCGTGGCTGGGACCGTGCGGGACACCGAGCCGATGGACATCCTCGGGTCCCTGCCATGTTGCACCCTTTTAGATGCTTCTGCACCAGATCGCCCGCCCGGAGGGTGACCGGCGGAACGGGTCGGCCGACGACGCGGACGGCGGCCACCGGCGTCGTGGAGCACACCCTGCCACCGGCCGGGCGTCGTACCACGGAGTGCGCCGCCCCGGCCGGCACAACCCGCTGTCACCGCCGCGCAGGTCTGGGAGACTTCTGTCCTCGGGCACGCCGGCGGGCGCGACGGCCGGCAGGGGGATCGGCGGAGGCGGGGGCCGGCGCATGAGAGCGATCGTCGTGGGGGCGGGCATCGGGGGACTGGCCGCGGCGCTGAGCCTGCGCCGTGCCGGTTGTGAGGTCACCGTCCTCGAGCGGACTCCGCGGTTCGCCGAGATCGGTGCCGGGATCCAGCTCGCGCCCAACGCCACGCGCGTGCTTCGCCGGCTGGGCCTGCTCGACGCTGTCGCCGCACGGGCCGCCCGTCCCTCCCGGCTGAGCTTCCGGACCTGGTCCGACGGGGCCGAGATCTGTCACTACACGCTCGGACGCGCGGCCGAGAACGCGTTCGGGGCGCCCTACCTCCAGGTCCACCGGGCCGATCTGCACCGGGCCCTGGCCGCCGCCGTGTCGCCCCGGACCGTGCGCCTGGACACCGCTGTCGTGGGGATCGACCAGGACGACGCGTCCGCCCACGTGACCACGGAGCGCGGCGAGCGCTTGGCCGCGGACCTGGTCGTGGCCGCGGACGGGGTGCGGTCCGCGGCCCGTGAGCGGCTCTTCGGCGCCGACGGGGCGGTCTTCTCGCACACCGCCGCCTACCGGGCGCTGCTCCCCGCCGAGGCCGTGGCGGATCTGGAGCTGCCGGAGTACGGGATCTGGCTCGGCCCGGGCCGGCACGTCGTCCACTACCGGGTGCGCGGTGGAGAGCTGCTCAACGTCGTGGCCGTCGTCGGGGCGGAGTCGGCGCGGGAGTCGTGGACCGCCAGGGCGGAGCCGGGGGAGCAGCTGCGCGAGTTCGACGGGTGGGACTCCCGGGTGCTCAGCCTCCTGGAACGCGCCGGGCAGGTGTTCCGCTACGGCATCTACACGCGTGCCCCGCTCGCGCGGTGGAACGTCGGCCGGGTGACCCTGCTGGGCGACAGCGCCCACGCGATGGTGCCGTTCCAGGCACAGGGGGCGGCGCAGGCCTTTCTGGACGCGGCCGTGCTCGGCGACGTCCTGGCGGGTGTGACGCCGGCCGAGGTGCCGGACGCGCTCGACCGGTACGTGCGCCGGCGGCTCCCGACGGCCACGAGCGTGCAGGCCGGTTCCGCGCGGGCCGGTGAGGACTACCACCTGCCGGACGGACCCGAGGCGCAGGCGCGGAACGCCCGCATGGCGGCGTACGCGGCCGACCGGCAATTCGGGCCGCATGCGGTCGCGTGGGATCTCGACGCCCCTGACGAGCCGCGGACCCGCCCGGTCTGAGGCAGGGCCTCGTCCGGTCCGATGCGGGCTCTCGTCCGGTCCGATGGGGGCTCTCACCCGGTCTGAAGCGGGGTCTCGCCGGGCTGCAAAGGGTCTCTCGGTGTGATCCGGGGCCTCGCCCGCTGTGGTCCGGGGTCTCACCCGGGACTCAGTAGTTCTCCCACTCGTTCAGTACGTACTCCAGGACCGCCGGATCCATCAGCGTGCTCGGCCGTACGTCCTCGCGGCGGCGGTCGACGGGGAACACGGTGGCGGCCGTCAGCACCGCGTCGTCGAGGTAGCGCAGCCGCGGCGCGTCCGGGGCGAGCCGCAGCGGTGGGGGAGTGTCGCCGGGGGTGGCCAGGACGAACCCCCAGTTGCCGAAGCTCGGCACGTCGACCTGGAACTCCGTCGTCGCGAGACCCGCCGCCTCGATCGTCTTCGCGATCGACCAGAACGTCTTCGGCGCGAAGAACGGCGACCCGCTCTGCACCATCACCTTGCTCTGCGGCGTCAGCACCTGGCCGAGGAGGGTGTAGAACTCCACCGAGTACAACTTGGCCAGCGCCGCCGTGTCCGGGTCCGGGAAGTCGATGACGACCGCGTCGTACCGCTGCCGGGCGTCGCGCAGCCAGTTGAAGGCGTCGGCGTTGACCACCTCGACCCTCGGGTCGTCCAGCGCGCCGTCGTTCAGCTCGCGCAGCGGATCGAAGCCGCGGGCCAGCCGGGTCATCGCCGGGTCCAGTTCGACCAGGGTCACGTGCCGTACGTCGTCGTACCGCAGCACCTCGCGCAGCGCGAGCCCGTCGCCGCCGCCCATGATCAGCACGTTGCCGCGGCGGCCCGACAGCGTGGGGTGGACGAGCGACTCGTGGTAGCGGTACTCGTCGACGGAGCTGAACTGCAGGTCACCGTTGAGGAAGAGCCGCATGTCCGGATTCCCCGTGAAGGCGGTGGAGCGGGTGACGACGATCTCCTGGTACGGCGTGGTCTCGGTGTGGACGATCGGGTCCCGGTACATCTGCTGCCGTGCGGTGACCTCGAGGTCGTCGGCCAGCACGTACGCCGTGCCGAGCACCGCCAGCACGGCCGCGACACCGGAGAGCAGGCCGATCCGGACCCAGCGCCGTGTCTGCCGGCGGAAGATGAACACGACCACGATGACACCGGCCACCGCGTTGACCGCGCCGACCACGAGCGCGCCCTTCAACTGGCCGAACGTGGGCAGGAGGACGAGCGGGAAGCACAGTCCGCCGACGAGCGCCCCGATGTAGTCGACGGCGAACATGTCCGCGACGGCGCTGCCCGCCTCCTGCCGCCGGATCCGCTGCAGCAGTGTCATGAGCAGCGGGATCTCCGCGCCGATCAGGAGTCCGACCAGCAGCGCGACCACGATCATCGCCGGGGTGTAGACCTGGAGCCAGGCGAACGCCGCGTACAGCACCAGCACGGACAGCCCGCCGACCAGCGCCAGTACCCCCTCCACCAGGGCGAACGCGCCCACCGGGCGGCGGCGCAGCGGCTTGGCGGCGAGCGAGCCGATGCCCATGGCGAAGACCATCACCGAGATGACCACGGAGGTCTGCAGCACCGAGTTGCCGATGAGGTAGCTGCCCAGCGCGGTGAGCGCCAGTTCGTACACGAGGCCGCAGGCCGCGCAGAGGAAGACGGCGAGCAGGAGGAGGAAGCGCGCCCCCCGGGAGTGCCGGACGACCGGGGGGCGGGATGGTGCCGCGGTGTCGCGGCCCTGCAGGGTGGTGGCGGTCATGGGTGCGGTGCCTAGGAGACCGCCGCACCGACCAGGAAGGCGGTGCCGAGGTACATGCCGGCCTGGACCCAGGCGCCGGGGTGCGGACGGCCGGCCTCGTCGTCGAGGACGACCGCGCCCATCTGGCCGGGCGTGAGCAGGCCGATCACGATGCCGACCAGCGTCATCACCAGCACGCCGGCCAGTCCGTACAGGAGCGTGCTGGCCAGGCCGTAGCCCAGGCCCCGCTCGGACTCGCTGGCCCTTATGGCTTCCATGATCACCAGGCCCACGGCCACGGACTGGCTGCCCAGCAGGACGGCCGCGCCGCGGTTGCGGTCCGTCCAGACCACGTGGAAGAGCTTGCCGGGCGTGACGAGGTCGAGGGCGAGGAAGCCGGCGGCCATCACGACGAGGCCCACGACTCCGTAGAGCAGGGCCTGGCCGGTCGACTCGAAGATCTCGGTCACTGCGTTGCCTTTCTTCAGGGCGTCGTCGGGGTCTGGGGGTGCGTGCCTGCGCCGGGAAGTCCCGCGCGGGGCGGTCCGTGCACCGGGTGCCGGGCGCGTGCGTCGACGATCCGGGCGGAAGTCCGTTCCGCCGGGGTCTACTTGCCTTCGCCGGGGCCGCCGCCGCGGAAGCTGGCGCTGTCCGGGTTGGGCCACGTGCTGAGGTGCTGGCTGTGCCGGTGGTAGCCGTTGCGGTAGTCCTCGATCTCTATCCGGCTGCCGTTCCGGTACGGCGAGACGGTGACCATGTCGTCGCCGTAGCGCAGGAACTGCATGGTGCCGCCGGAGGCACGGTCGATCGCCCCGCGGTGGTTGTGGATCGCGTTCGCGACCTGGGTCGGGGAGCTGTCCTCATCGAGCCAGTCGTCCCCGTCCTCCTTGTACTTGTCGCTGATCCAGCCGCGCGGGACCCCGTCCCCTCCGTCGGAGGAGCAGGCGGTCAGCAGGACCGCGGCCAGCGCGGCCGCCACCGCTGCGCGGACGAGTCGGGCGCTCTTCATCGGGCCTCCAGGCGGGTGTGCGTCAGACGATCGGGCCGTTGCGCGGATACGTGCGCCGGATGCGCCGGGCCGGCCCGCCGGCGGTGCGCCGCCTGGGCGCCGTACCGCTCGGGCGTCTGCCGCCGGGCTTCTCGGGGCCGGTGCGGACCTGGTCGCGGGCACCGGGCGGACGCGGTCGCGTCTCGACTTCGGGCCCGATGACCAGGACGTCGATGCCGCCCATGGTCGCCGGGCGTTCGGCGAGCACCGGCCGCACCCCGGGATCCAGCGGGAAGCAGAGCCGATCCGCGTCCTGTGTCCGGGCAAGGGGCGGCCAGGGAAATGGCGTACACAGAGGGCCCCCCGGTCGGATCTTGCTACAAGCGGCGCCGAGTATGGCACATGAGGAGCGGGGGGTTTAAGTGACGGCGCAGGAATGGTCGGTTCCTGTGAAGGGGCGCCCGAAGAGGGCGGTGAGGCGACGACTCCCGCGAGGACCGAGGAGGGCTCGGCACGGCAGGGCGGTCCATGCCGGGTGGCGTGAGCGGCGGTCTCCGCGCCGCCCGTGCCACCCCGCACTCACTCCCCGGTCCCGCCCAGCACGAGCACCTGGATGGCGAGGACGGCGGCCCCGCGGGCCCAGTCGTGGAAGTCGGACACCTTGGTCTCCAGGTCGACCGGTGCGGCCAGGGGATGGCGGTGAGCGCGCAGGGTCTCCTCGACGGTCCGGCCGGCGACGTCCATCAGTCCGACGCCCTCCCCGGCGAGGAGGATCTTCTGCGGCATCGCGAAGTTGGCGATCTGGGCGACCAGCGTGCCCAGGGCTCGCGCCGCCTCGTCGACGACCCGTGCCGGCATGGGGTCACCGGCGGCGGCGAGGGCGAGGATCTCCTCGTAGCTGTAGTCCCGTCCGGCGGCGGCCCGGACCTGGTAGCGGATGCTGGGGATGGTCAGCAGCGAGACGGCGCTGCCCCGCTCGCCCTCGGGCGTCAGCGGGCCGTTGGGGTTGATGATCCAGTGGCGGCCGAAGCCGCGGTCCTCCTCCGCGCAGGGCACCCTTCTGCCGCCCAGGACCAGTCCGTAGCCGATGCCCGCACCGATGGTGAGGACGACGAACCGGTCGAGTCCCCGTCCGGCGCCGAACCAGGTCTCGGCCTCGACGAGGGCGGCGACGTCGTTCTCGAGGACGACCGGCAGACCGGTGGCCTCCTCGAGGAGCGCGGCCAGCGGGACGTCCCGCCACGACAGGAAGGCGGACTCCTCCACCACGGCCCTGTTCCGGACGAGGCCGCCCACACCGATGCCGATCCCCGCGAGCCCGCGGTGCTCGGCGGCGAGGTCCGCGGTCATCCCGGCCAGCACGTCGACGACCTCGCCGGGATCGTGGCTGGTGAGCGGCCGGTCGAGGCGGGTGACGATGTCGCTCCTGAGATTCGTCACCACGCCGTACACCCTGTCGCCGGTGATCTTGAGGCCGACGAAGGACCGGGAGTCGGCGACGACGTCCAGGGGCTGCGAGGGGCGGCCCTGCCGCGCCTCGGCGCCCGGCCCCGGGTCGGTGATCTCGACGAGGAGTCCCGACTCGATGAGCGGTTTCGTCAGCCGGGTCAGGCTGCCTGCGGAGAGGTTCAGCCGGCGGGCGAGGTCGGTGCGCGACAGGGGGCCGTGCACGAGGACCTCGATCGCCACCGAGCGTTCGCCGGTGCTCAGGGGTAGCCAGCTGGCGGCAACTGCGGTCATGAAGGTCAGACTCCCACATGATTTCTTTCGCCGTAGAAGCAATACGGCCCATTCTATGGCGCTGTCGAGGCTGGGAAAAGATGAACGCAAGAGTCTTGACGGCTCGATTCTTCCGGAACAAAAGTAAATCGTCGAGGACGAGCCGCCGCGGACGAGGGAGTCTCCCGATGACCATCGCCTCCAACAGCCCTCCGTCGCGCCTGCCGCTGGGCAGCGCCGAGAGGGCCCCCACGAAGTCGACGACTCGGATGGTGGGAGGCCGTGAGGACCGGGGTGACGGACGACTCGCCGCGGTGTTCCTCGCCCCCGCCCTGCTGGGCTTCCTGGTCTTCCTGGTGTGGCCGACGCTGCGGGGCGTCTACCTGAGCTTCACGCGCTTCAACCTCCTCACCCCGGCGGAGTGGGTGGGCCTCGACAACTACGTGCGGATGGTCCACGACCCGATCTTCTGGGACGCGCTCCGGGTCACCGTCGTGTACGTGGTCATCAACATCGGGGTGCAGACGGTCGCGGCGCTCGCCATCGCCGTCCTGCTCCAGCGGCTGACGCAGTCGGCGGTGCTGCGCGGCGTCGTGCTGACGCCGTACCTGATGTCGAACGTCGTCGCGGGCATCGTCTGGCTCTGGATCCTGGACACCCAGCTCGGCATCGGCAACGAGATCGTCGCGGGGCTCGGCTTCGACCGGATCCCCTTCCTCGCCGACGAGACGTGGGCCATCCCGACGATCGCCCTGATCAACGTGTGGCGCCACGTGGGCTACACGGCGCTGCTGCTGTTCGCCGGGCTGCAGGCGATCCCGAACGACATGTACGAGGCCGCGAAGGTCGACGGCGCGAGCGAGTGGCGGATGTTCCGGCGGATCACCCTGCCGCTGCTGCGACCGGTCCTCGCGGTCGTGATGATCATGACGGTGATCGGTTCGTTCCAGGTGTTCGACACGGTCGCCGTGACGACCGGGGGCGGTCCGGCGAACGCCACCAACGTGCTCCAGTTCTACATCTACGGCGCCGCCTTCGGCCGCTTCCAGTTCGGCTACGCCTCGGCGATGTCGGTGGCCCTGCTCGTGGTGCTGAGCGCGATCACCGTCCTGCAGTACCGGATCACCCGGGCCGGTCAGTCGGATCTGGGCTGAGGAGAGGGGAGACACCGACATGGCTGCTGTGACCGCGACGTCGGCCATCGCACGGCCCCGCAGGCGCCGCCCCTCCCCGGGGCGGATCGCGGCCTGGGCGGTGATGGCCGCGATCGTGCTCATCACCCTGCTGCCGTTCTACTGGATCCTGCGCACCGCGCTGTCCACCAACTCCGGGCTCGCCGCGAGCCCCGGCGACCCCCTGCCGGTCGACCCGACCACCGGCGGTTTCGAACGCGCACTCGGTCTCCAGTCGACCCAGGAGGCGATCGCCCAGGGCGGTGCGGGCGGCGGCCTGAAGTTCTGGCGCTACCTGCTCAACTCGGTGATCGTCTCCACGCTGGTCACCGTCTGCCAGATCCTCTTCTCGGCGATGGCCGCCTACGCCTTCGCACGGCTGCGGTGGCGCGGCCGGGACAAGGTGTTCGCCCTGTTCCTCGCGGGCCTGATGGTGCCGACGATCTTCACGTTGCTGCCGAACTTCGTCCTGATCAAGGAACTCGGCCTGGGGGACACCCTGTTGGGCATCTCCCTGCCGACACTGTTCATGACGCCGTTCGCGGTGTTCTTCCTGCGGCAGTTCTTCCTGAACATTCCGGGCGAGGTGGAGGAGGCGGCCCTGCTCGACGGAGCGGGAAAGGTGAGGATCTTCTTCCGGGTGCTGCTGCCGATGGCCTCCACACCGGTCCTCACGCTGGCCGTGCTGACGTACATCACCTCCTGGAACGACTACTTCTGGCCGCTGATGGTCTCCTACAGCGACAGCTCGCGCGTCCTCACCGTCGCCCTGGCCGTCTTCCGGGCCCAGACCCCGCAGACCGGCGTCGACTGGTCGGGGCTCATGGCGGCCACGCTCGTCGCGGCCCTGCCGATGCTGGTGCTGTTCGGGTTCTTCGCGCGCCGCATCGTCAGCACCATCGGCTTCACCGGCATCAAGTGAGGGGACACCCATGCGAATTCGGCTGCGTACGGTCGCGGCGCTGACCGCGGCGCTGGCGCTGTCCCTGGCGAGCGGGTGCGCCAAGGGCGGCACGGCGGGATCGTCGTCGGACACGGTGACGTACTGGCTGTGGGACGCCAACCAACTGCCCGCGTACCAGGCCTGCGCCAAGGACTTCGAGCAGCGCAACCCGGGCCTGCACGTGCGGATCACCCAGATGGGCTGGGACGACTACTGGACCAAGCTCACCGCGAGCTTCATCGCCGGCACCCAGCCGGACGTGTTCACCGACCACATCCAGAAGTTCGGCCAGTTCGCCGACCTCCAGGTGCTCGAGCCGCTCGACGACCTCGGCATCGAGGACTCCGCCTACCAGCCGGGCCTGGCCGCCAACTGGATCGGCCAGGACGGCCACCGCTACGGCGCTCCCAAGGACTGGGACACCGTCGCCCTCTTCTACAACGAGGAGATGGCGAAGGACGCCGGCCTCACCGCCGACCAACTCGGCGACCTGACCTGGAACCCCGAGGACGGCGGCACCTTCGAGAAGGCCGTCGCCCGTCTCACCGTGGACGGGAACGGCAGGCGGGGCGACGAGCCCGGCTTCGACAAGAACAACGTCGCGGTGTACGGCCTCGCCACCAACGGCGGCGGAGACGGCGACGGCCAGACCCAGTGGAGCACCTTCACCGCCTCCGCCGGCTGGACCTACACCGACAGGAAGCGGTGGGGCACCGAGTACCAGTACGACAGCAGGACGTTCCAGTCGGTGATCAAGTGGTACTTCGGTCTCGCGGAGAAGGGCTACATGGCGCCCTTCACCGACTACAACTCCCAGTCCAACCAGGCCAACGCGCAGGTGGCGGCGGGCAAGGCGGCGTCCGCCTTCGACGGTGCCTGGATGATCTCGACGTACGCCGGCTTCAAGGGGATGAAGATTCGCACCGCCGTCACCCCCGAGGGCCCGACCGGCAAGCGCGCCACGATGATGAACGGCCTCGCCGACTCCGTCACCAAGAACGCCCACAACAAGCAGGGCGCCCTGAAGTGGGTTACGTACCTGTCGTCCGACGCCTGCCAGCGCACGGTGGGCCGTTACGGCATCGTCTTCCCGGCCACGCCCGACGGCACCGAGGCCGCGGTGGCGGCGTACGAGAAGAAGGGCATCGACGTCTCCGCGTTCACCGAACCGGTCGCCGACAAGAAGGACTTCACGACCTTCTCCTATCCGATCACCGACCACGCGGCGGACGTCTACGCCCTCATGCACCCCGCGATGCAGGACATCTACGGCAACGGCACCCCCGTGAGCAGCCTGGATGAGACCAACAGCCAGATCGACCTGATCCTCGACCAGTGAAGGGCACGCCACACATGACGTTCTCCCTCGGCATCGTCGGCGCCGGCCAGTTCTCCGGCCAGTTCGCCACGCTGTTCCAGGCCCACCCCGGCGTCAGCGACGTGTACGTCACCGATCTGCTGCCCGAGCGGGCCGAACAGCTCGCCGGCGCGCAGGGACTGGCCGGCACCTTCCCCTCGTACGACGCCATGCTGGAGTCGGAGGCCGTCGACGCGGTCGCGATCTTCACCCAGCGCTGGACCCACGGCCCGCTCGTGCTGCGGGGCCTCGACGCGGGCAAGCACGTCTACTCCGCGGTCCCCATGGCGATCACCGTCGAGGAGATCGCGGCGATCATCGACGCGGTCGAGGCGACCGGGCTGACGTACATGATGGGCGAGACCAGCCAGTACAACCCGGCGACGGTCCACGCCCGCAACCGGATCGCGGAAGGCGCCTTCGGCCGCCTCTTCTACGCCGAGGGCGACTACGTCCACGACATGGACCTGGGCTTCTACGAGGCGTACCGGTACAGCGGCGGCGAGAACTGGAAGGAGACCGCCAGCTACCCGCCGCTGCTCTACCCCACGCACTCGGTGGGCGGAGTGCTGGGCGCCTGGCGGACGCACGCGATCGGCGTGTCCGCGATCGGGGTCGTCGACGAGCGCGGCGACGGCGTCTTCGACAAGTCCGTCAGCCGGTTCGGCAACGACTTCTCGAACGCCACCGCCCTCTTCGAGGTGGCGGGCGGCGGCTCGTTCCGCACGAACGAGTTCCGGCGGGTCGGTTACCCCTCCCACATCCGGGAGTCACGCTTCCGGTTCTTCGGAACGGAGGCGAGCATGGAACAGCTCGCCACGGTCGCCCTGTGGCAGGACAAGAAGGGCGTCCAGGACATCAGCGAACTCCTGGAACCCAAGCCCACCCTGTCCCCCGACGACCCGTCGCTCCAGCACATCGCCCCCGAGCTGCGGGCCGCGTTCACCTCCGGTTCCGCACCGGTGCACGACCGCTCCCGGCTGCCGCGGGAGTTCGACCACCTGCACAACGGGCACGAGGGCAGCCACCACTTCCTGGTCGACGACTTCGTCACCGCCGTCAACACCCACGCCCTGCCCTCGGTGAACGCCTGGGTGGCCGCCCGCTACACCCTGCCGGGCATCATCGCGCACGAGTCCGCACGACAGGGCGGAGCCCGCCTGGAGATCCCGGACATCGGCGACGCGCCGACGGACTGACGCGCCGTCGGGCGGCGGCCCGGGTGCCCGGTCATGCGGGGCGCCCGGGCCGCCGCCCACCGGCAGGCGCGTCACCGCCGCCGCCGGGCGGCCGTGCGGCCCACCGGCAGCGGCGTGCTCCGCGCGGTGCCCGGCTCGCCGCTCGCCCACCAGCGGGAGAGCATGGGGAAGGGAGCGGTCCGGGGCAAGGCGCTGGGAGGCACCCGTGGCGCACATCGCAACAACCGACGTACTGATCGCGGGCGCCGGCCCCGTCGGCCTGAGCGCGGCCGCCGAGCTGCGCCGCCACCACGTGCGGGTCCGGCTCGTCGACCGGCTGCCGGCCCGCATGCCGTACGCGAAGGCGGTCGGCATCCAGCCGCGCACCCTGGAGATCTGGGACCGGATGGGCCTGGCCCGCCCCGTCCTGGAGGCCGCCACGGTGATGCGCGGCCGGCTGCTGTACGTCGACGGCCGGGAGCAGGCGCGCATCGACCTCACCCTGCCGCCCGAGGTGCCCTACGGCTTCGCCGGGCTGCCGCAGTACGAGACGGAACGCCTCCTGGAGGAGTACGTCGTCGGCCTGGGCACGTTCATCGAACGCGGCACCGAACTGCTGTCGTTCACGCAGGACGAGGGCGGCGTCACTGCCCGGCTGCGGACCGCCACCGGCGTCGGGGAGGAGCTGCGGGTCGGCTATCTGATCGGCTGCGACGGTGCGCACAGCACCGTCCGCAGGGGGCTGGGCCTCGGCTTCGAGGGGACGGCCTTCGCCGAGGAGTACATGCTCGGTGACGTCGAGGCCGACTGGGACATGCCCCACGGCTACGGCATCCGCTCCGTCCACCGCGCCGCCGACGGTGCCACCGACGACGTGCTGGTCTGCATCCCCCTGCCCGGCCGGGGCCGCTACCGCATGTCGATGCCGGCCCCGCCCGAGCTCTCCACACGGACGGGCGGACAGGGGCCCGCACGGGGCGACGGTGTGGCGCACGGCATGGAGGGCGGCCGCGCCCCGGAGCTGTCCGACCTGCAGGCCGTCGTCGACCGCCTCGCCCCCCGGCCGGCGGTCCTGTCCCGACTGCGATGGTCGTCCGTCTTCCGGATCAGCCACCGCATCGTCGACCGCTACGCCGACGGTCGTGTCTTCGTCGCGGGCGACGCCGCGCACATCCACCCGCCCACCGGTGCCCAGGGCATGAACACCGGCATACAGGACGCCTGCAACCTCGCCTGGAAGCTCGCCCTCGTCGTACGGGGGGAGGCGGGTCCGGCGCTGCTCGACAGCTACGACGCCGAGCGCCGCCCGGTCGGCGAGGAGGTCGTCGGCCGGACCGTGCGCCACGCCCGGCAGGGCATCGAGGCCGACCCCGACGACCCGCGGACCCTGATGCGGCGGGAGGCCCAGCTGCTCGTCGGCTACCGGGGCGGCCCGCTCGCCGGCAGCCCGTACGGTCCGGCGGACGCTCCCCAGCCCGGCGACCGGGCCCCGGACTGCGCCGGGCTGACCGCGCCCGCGGCCGCCTACCCGTGGCGGCTGCTGGACGTGCTGCGCGGCCGCACGGGGCATGTGGTGCTCCTGTACGCGGCCGACCCGGCCGCCCTGGCCGAGGCCGCCGAGGCGGCCGCCGCCACCGGGATCGCCGATATCTCGCAGCCCCCCGGTACCGCCGGACCCGCACGGATCGCCGGGCCCGCCGGAGTGCCGCCGGCGGCGGACGGCGGCCGGGGCCTGCCCGACGGCCCGCCGGCCGGGACCGGCCCGCAGGCCGTCGCCGTGCTGGCCCGCGAAGCCGCACCCGACGCCGTCGACACCCTGGCCGTCCCCGGATACCGCGACGCCGCCGGGGAGTTCGCCCGGCTCTACCGCCCCGACGGCGCGACCGGCTTCGTCGTGCGTCCGGACGGACACGTCGGCGCCCGCTTCCCGCTCGCCGGTACCGCCGCGGCCCTGTCCCACTACCTCGCCTCCGTGTCCGCGCCGCAGCCGGCACCGTGGTGAACCGCGAGCGGCCCGGCGGGCGGGCCGCTCGAACGGCTACCGGAAGGACCGCAGGCGCAGGCTGTTGGTGACGACGAAGACCGACGAGAAGGCCATCGCGGCGCCGGCGATCATGGGGTTGAGCAGGCCAGCGGCGGCGAGCGGCAGGGCGGCGACGTTGTAGCCGAAGGCCCAGAACAGGTTTCCCTTGATCGTGGCCAGTGTCCTGCGGGCGAGCCGGATGGCGTCCGCCGCCACCCGCAGGTCGCCGCGGACGAGGGTCAGGTCGCCCGCCTCGATCGCCGCGTCCGTGCCGGTCCCCATGGCCAGGCCCAGGTCGGCGGTGGCGAGGGCGGCCGCGTCGTTGACGCCGTCGCCGACCATGGCGACCCTGCGGCCCTCCGCCTGGAGGCGCCTGACCACGTCGGCCTTGTCCTCGGGGAGCACGTCCGCGATGACCTCGTCGATGCCGACGGCGCGGGCGACCGATGCGGCGACGAGCCGGTTGTCGCCGGTGAGCAGGACGGGCTCCAGGCCCAGCCGGCGCAGTTCGGCCACCGCCTCCGCGCTGGTCTCCTTGACCGCGTCGGCCACGGTGAGGACACCGCGTGCCTCGCCGTCCCAGGCGACGGCGACCGCCGTACGCCCGTCGGCCTCCGCGGCGGCCTTGGCCTCGGCCAGGTCGCGCGGCAGTTCGATGGCCCACTCCTCGAGGAGCTTCTCGCGGCCGACGAGCACGGCGTGTCCGTCGACCACGCCCTGGACGCCGAGGCCCGCTGCGTTCTCGAAGTCCTCGGGGACCGGGAGGGTCCGCACCCGCTCGGCCGCGCCTGCCGCGACGGCCCGGGCGATCGGGTGCTCGGAGGCGTGCTCCAGCGCACCGGCCAGGCGCAGGAGTTCGTCCTCGGTCACCCCTGGGGCGGTGAGCACCTCCTGGAGCCGCATCCGGCCGGTGGTGACGGTTCCCGTCTTGTCCAGGACGACGGTGTCGACACGGCGCGTGGACTCCAGTACCTCCGGCCCCTTGATGAGGATGCCGAGCTGGGCGCCGCGTCCCGTGCCGACCATCAGCGCCGTCGGGGTGGCCAGGCCCAGCGCGCACGGGCAGGCGATGATCAGGACGGCCACGGCGGCGGTGAAGGCGGCCGTGGCGTCACCGGTGGCGCCGAGCCACCCCCCGAGGGTGGCCGCGGCGATCAGCAGGACCACCGGGACGAAGACGCCGGAGATCCGGTCGGCGAGGCGCTGCACCTCGGCCTTTCCGTTCTGGGCGTCCTCGACGAGCTTCGCCATGCGGGCGAGCTGGGTGTCGGCGCCGACCCGGGTCGCTTCGACGACCAGCCGCCCGCCGGCGTTCACCGTCGCCCCGGTGACGGCGTCGCCGACGCCCACGTCCACGGGGACGGACTCACCGGTCAGCATGGAGGCGTCCACCGCGGAGGCGCCCTCGACGACGGTGCCGTCGGTCGCGACCTTCTCGCCGGGCCGTACGACGAACCGGTCGCCGACCGTCAGCTGCGACACCGGGACGCGCACTTCCGTTCCGTCGCGCAGCACGGCGACGTCCTTGGCGCCCAGCTCCAGCAGCGCCCGCAGAGCCGCACCGGCCTTGCGCTTGGACTTCGCCTCCAGGTAGCGCCCGGCGAGGAGGAAGGCGGTCACGCCGGCCGCGGCCTCCAGATAGATCGCGGAGGAGCCGTCCGCTCGGGAGAGGGCGAAGTCGAAGCCGTGCCGCATGCCGGGCATCCCGGCGTCGCCGAAGAACAGCGCCCACAGCGACCAGCCGAGGGCGGCGAGCGTGCCGAGGGACACCAGCGTGTCCATGGTCGCGGCGCCGTGCCGGGCGTTGGTGAAGGCTGCCCTGTGGAAGGGGAAGGCGCCCCAGGCGACGACCGGGGCGGCCAGGGTCAGTGACAGCCACTGCCAGTTGTCGAACTGCAGGGCGGGCACCATCGCCATCAGGACGACGGGCACCGACAGGGCGAGCGACGCGAACAGGCGCTGCCGCAGGGAGAGCAGCTCGGCGTCCGCGGCGGGCGGCGCCGTCGGGACGTCGTCCCCGGCCCCGGCGGGTGGGGCGGGGGGAGACGGCTCCTCGGCGGTGTAGCCGGTCCTCTCGACGGTGGCGATGAGGTCGGCGACCTCGATCCCGGGCGCGTAGGAGACCTTCGCCTTCTCGGTGGCGTAGTTGACGGTGGCCGTCACGCCGTCCATCCGGTTGAGCTTCTTCTCGATGCGGGCCGCGCAGGAGGCGCAGGTCATGCCGCCGATGGAGAGCTCGACCCGGGAGGCGGACGCCGGTTCGGGCGCCTCACCGGGGCGGGTCTTCTCGGGTGCCGTGCTGGTCATGGGGATTCTCCTGGGGAAGGCCGGGACGCACGGCGTCCGTATCAGCGGAGCGGCACGTCCCGGCGGGGAGGAAGACGCGTGGTCCGGGGCCGCTCGGCCCCGGCCTGGCTCACACCGAGCCGACGAGCTCGTAGCCCGCCTCGTCGACGGCGGCGCGGACGGCCTCCTCGTCGAGCGGGGCTGCGGAGGTGACGGTCACCTCACCGGTCCGGGCGACCGCCGTGACCCCGGTGACGCCGTCCAGCGCGGATATCTCCTGCGACACCGCGCCCTCGCAGTGCCCGCAGGTCATGCCGGACACCTTGTAGACGGTGGTGACGTCGCCGGGTCCGGTGTTCTGCAGGTCGGTCATGGCTTCCTCTTCTCGGATGTCGACACGTGAACGCCGGGCGGGAGCGCGTCCCCGCTCCTCCCGAGCGCCTCGCCACTATACCCCCCCAGGGTATCTCGGGTGTAGCTCGCGGGGCACGGGTCGCGGGAGAGGAAGCGGGGAGCCGGGGGAGGTGAGGGACGGGGTGATGGCGGTTACCCGGTATGTCCCGCACCCGCTGCGAGCCGAGAGGAGAAGAAGCCATGGCCCACAGCACGAGCGCCCGGGACGTGGTCGACGCCATCAAGGACGTCGACTTCCCGGCCGGCAAGGAGGAACTGATCCAGGCGGCCGACCGGGCCGGCGCCTCGCAGGAGGTCGTCAAGGCGCTGCGCGGCATCCCGCCCGAGCAGTACGCCAACCGCGAGGAGGTGGCCCGGTCGGTGCGCGTCGCCCCCGACTCCGACCTGGACCTGAGCCCCGCCCAGCGTGCCGAGCAGGCCCGTGAGGGCGGCAGGCCCGGCCAGTCCCAGCACCTGCGCGAGGTGCCGCGGCCACCGGTGGAGGAGGAACTGGACCGCTGAGCAGCAGTCCGCCGTCCCCCTCACGCCGGGGAGGGCGGCAGCTCACCCGTTCGGCGGAGGGCCGAAACGATCCACTGGGTGAACCGGGCGGTACCACCGACCACCGGGCCCGCGGCGGGACCAACCTGGGCCGGCAATCCCTCACAGGCAAGGAGTCCTGCTTTGCGTGTACGTCGTATGGTGACCGGCGCCCTCGGTTCCGCGGCTCTCGTCCTCACCTCGCTGGGCGCGGTGACCGCCGCCGCGGTCCCGGCGACAGCGGACCCGTGCGGTTTCTACGAGACCGGCTCCGACGCGTTCTACAACCACTGCACGTCCGACGGCTCACGGGTGGTGATCAGGGTGGAGGTCGCCTGGGCGCCCGACTACGAGCGGTGCGTCGCCCCGGGCAAGACCTGGCTGGGCCCCGCCGACAAGATCCAGGGTGCCTACTACGTGGGCCGCACCTGCTGACGCGTCGTTCCACCGAGCGCCCCGCGAGCCGGGGCGCTCCCGTCACGGGCCGGTGTCCCGCCCGCGGAGCGGGTCCGGGGCTCCCTTCCCGTCCCGGCCGGCCACCGCGGGCTCCCCGGCGGTCAGAAGCCGGACCCCAGCGTCTGCGTCGCGTAGGCGCACTCCGTGTAGATGTAGCCGGACCGGAGCTTGGCCGTGTCCGAGGCGGGCGTGGAGAGGCTGTCGTTGTTCGGCTTGTGCAGGAAGTACGTGGTACCGGGCGGCAGGCTGATGGTCCGCTCCGGGTAGTTCTTGCCGCTGTCGCTGCAGGGCTGGAAACCGGGGGAGAGGGTGCTGCTGAAGGAGTACGTGGTGCAGCTGCCGCACGCCTTCAGGGTGAAACTTCCGGTGACCGGACCCGTGTAGAGCACCGTGATGTCGTCGGGGCTGTCGTTCTGCACGGTGACCGAGATGCTGCCGCCCGTACGGGTCGTGGGCAGGCTCTTCCCCGCGGCCGGCACCGTCTGGGCGATCTCCGCGGCGATCGCGATCTTCTGGGCGCGGGCCCGGTTCTTGTGGTTCTTGTTCGCCTCGACGAACGTGTTCATGGTGGTCTGCGCCGCCTCGAAGTCACCGTCCCTGTACTGGTCCACGCCGCACAGGTAGGCGCCCGAGTCCGCGTTGGCGGTGGCCTGCCGGGCGTCACGGGCCAGGGCGTCGTCGACGCCCGCCTCCTCGCCGGGCAGCCCGTCGATCTCGCTGCTGAGGCTCCGCAGCCGCTCGACCGCGCCGCAGGGTTCGCTGCCCTGCAGGTCCCTCGACGTCCGGGTGACGGCGGCGCGCACCGCCGGTTCCACCTTCGCGGCCTGGTCGGACTCGGGGAAGGTGGTCAGCAGTTCGCCGAACTGTGACGCCCAGGTGGTGTCACCGGCCGTGAGGCCCTGCGACGCGCACGCGTACAGGGACGTGGCCAGACGGTCGTCGGGCCAGTCCGTCAGTTCCCCGAGGTCCGTCCGGGGCATGCTCCTGGGCACCGTGCGCAGATAGGTCAGCGGCTCGATCGCCCCGCAGTGGTCGCCCTGGGCGTACGCCTCGCCGACCGTCGCGTAGAAGGTCTTCATCCGGCCGGGCACCCGGTCGGCCGCGCGGGAGCCGGGGTGGTCGGCGCTCAGGTTCTCGTAGACCTCCACCGCCTGGCGGTAGCCGTCCCTGCCCAGGCTGAACGATTGTGTGCCGGCCTTCGCCACCAGACGGTCGGCGCGCTCCAGCCGGTCGAGCAGCATCTGCTGCACCGCTTCGTCACGCGCGTCGTCGTACAGCACGACGCCCCCGGCCGGTACGGCGAGCAGGACGAGCCCGAGCAGGAGGGCGAGGGGCGCCTGTCTGGGCCACGTCGGACGGGCGCGCAGGCCCACGCGCGCGCCGTGCGCCGCCACGGCCGCGAGGAACACGCCGTACAGGACGAGGGCGAACACCGGCACGCCGTCCGGGTCGGCCGGCAGCACCGCGAACAGCAGGGCGGCCGTGGCGATCCAGCACAGCAGCATGAGTCCCCAGCGGCGCACGAGCGCGTACCCCAGGCCGAGGCCGCCGAGATTGAGGACCGCCACCGCGACGGCCCGCGCGCCGTCCGCCGGGGCCGGCGGCGGGGCCGGCGGCATCGGCGGCATGGGCGGGAAGGAGTAGGTGTGGTCGTGCGTGCCGTACCCATCGCCGGACATGGCTGGCCCCCCGTCAACAGTGTCCGCACCCCTGTGATTTGTGAGTGTACGGGCGAAGAGTGACAGCCGAACAGGGCGGCGGCGGGCCGGAGTCGTGGTCTCCGCGGGGGGAGGCTCCGCCCTGTGGAGAGGGTGCGGTGCCAGGGCCGTCAGGTCTGGTGACGCCCCTCGCCTCCGGCCGCCGGGTGAGCCGGTACCTGACCGACGGCTTGGGCCATACCCAGCACCGCGGACTTCGGGAACCGCACTGCCGAACCGGCAGCCCGACCTGCTCGCCGCCGTCTCGGCGGAGGTGCTCTCCGTCTGCCTGCGGGGCAGGGCGGCTCACCGGAGTCGGAGCAGGCCGGTTGTCGCGCACGGCGCCACCGGTCGCCGCTCGTGCCGTCCCGGGCGTCCGTCTCGGAGACCTGCCGGAGACCTGCCGGAGACCCGACTTCTCCAGCCGGTCGAAGACCGCACACCGGTCCGGCAGCGGTCAGCGCGGGGAGCCGACCGTGCCCCGGTGCCCGCTCCAGGCCTCGGCCCGCAGTTCCGCGTCGTACAGGACGTCCACCGCGGTGCACGCCAGGGCCTCCGCGGCGGCCGACAGGACCTGCCGGGCCCGCTCGGAGGCCGCCGCGGTGGCGAACTCGGGCGTGTGGTCGGAGCCGTCCTCACGCATGATCGCGACGAACGGGTGGATGGCCGGCACCCGGCCGCTGACGTTGCCGATGTCCGAGGAGCCCAGGTACACGCCGGGCGCGGGCGGGGTGAGCGCGATCCCGGCACGGCCCAGGTGCGCGGCGAAGCGCCCGGAGAGCACCTCGCTGTCGCGGAAGTGCTCGTAGCGGACCCCGGTACGGTCGACGGCGCACCGGGTGCCGGTGGCCTGCGCCACCCCCGCTGCCGCGGAGCGCAGCTGTCCGGCCAGGTCGTCCAGGGCGCCGGTGGTGGCCGCGCGCAGACCGAACAGGCCCTCCGCGTACTCGGGGACGATGTTGGTGGCCTTGCCCCCGTGCGTGATGACGCCCTGCACGTGGGAGGCCTCGGGGAGGCGCCGGCCGAGCGCGGACAGCACGTTGAACAGCTCGACGAGGGCCGCGAGCGCGTCGATGCCCTCCGTGGGACTGCCCGTCGGATGGGCCGCCCGGCCGTGGAAACCGACGCGGTACTGCTCCGAGGCCGTCAGCGGTGCCCGGGCCCAGTCGTACACCCCCGGATGGAACATGAGCGCAGCGTCCACCTCGTCGAAGACGCCCGCCTCCACCTCCAGGACCTTGCCGCCGCCGTTCTCCTCGGCCGGGCTGCCCACCGCCAGCACCGATCCGGCACCCGGCTCCAGCGCGGCGCGGGCGGCGAGCGCGGCTCCGAGGCCGGCGGCGGCGATCAGGTTGTGCCCGCAGGCGTGCCCCAGGCCGGGCAGCGCGTCGTACTCCAGCAGCAGCGCCACCACGGGCCGGCCCTCGCCGGAGCGCGCGGTGAAGGCGGTCGGCATGCCCGCCACGTCCTGGTGGACCTCGAACCCGCCCCGGCGCAGCTCACCCGTCAGGAGGGCGGCCGCCCGCCGCTCGGCGAAGGCGTACTCGGGATCGCCGTGCAGCGCCGACGCGACCTTCCACAGGGCGTCGGCCCGGTCGGTGACCTCCTGGTGGATGCGGCGGTACGTGGCGTCGGGGGTAGGGGACACGCGGGCCTCCCGGGCGTCGGCGGAGGTTCCTTCCGTGACTCCGGGTTCCACCGGGCGCCACGCCGACACGCCCGCGACGCGCCGGGGGCTCAGCCGTCGGCCGGTACCGGGGGCACGGCGGGCGCCGCCGCCAGCGCGGCCAGCTCCTCCGGGCTGCGCGGGCCGGCCTCGGACTCGGTCAACAGCCCCTGGGCGCGGAGCAGCCGGGCCGCGGCGATGCCCCAGGGCAGCCGGAGTCCCGCCTGCAGGAGGAGGTCCGTGCGGGCCAGGGCCGCCGCCGCGGGGCCGGTGTGGGCGCCGGACGGGGTGAGCAGCGCGGCGTCGTCGGCCCAGCGCAGGGCGAGGTCGACGTCGTGGGTGGCCATCACGACCGTCGTACCGGACACGCGCAGGGCCTCGAGGGTGGCGAGGAGGCGTTCCTGCCCGTCGGGGTCGAGTCCGGCGGTCGGCTCGTCGAGGATCAGCACGCGCGGCCGCATCGCGACGGCGCCCGCGATCGCGGTCCGCTTGCGCTGCCCGTAGGAGAGCAGATGGGTGGGCCGGTCGGAGAGGGCGGTGATGTCCAGGGCGGCGAGCGCCTCCTCCACCCGGTCCCGCACCTCGGCGTCGGACAGGCCGAGGTTCAGCGGCCCGAACGACACGTCCTGCGCGACGGACGCGGCGAACAGCTGGTCGTCCGGGTCCTGCACCACCAGCTGCACGGTCGTCCGCAGCCGGGTCAGCCCCTTGCGGTCGTACGTCACCGGCCGCCCCTCGAGCGTCAACGTGCCGGTGCGCGGCCGCAGTCCGCCGCTCAGCAGCCGCATCAGGGTCGTCTTGCCGCTTCCGTTGCGGCCGAGCAGGGCGAGCGCGCGGCCCTCGCGGATCCCGAAGTCGAGGCCGTCCAGGACGGTGGGGCCCTCCTCGTAGGCGAAGGAGGCGCCCCGCAGGGCGACCAGCTCGCTCATGACAGGGGTCCTTCCAGTACGAGGGTCAGGCCGGTCAGCGTCGCGAGGAGCCCGCAGGCCGCGACCGTGAAGGGGACGGAGACGCGGGCCTCGGGGACCAGGACGCGCAGCGTGCCGTCGTAGCCGCGCCCGGCCAGTCCGGCCTGGAGCCGCGCCGCCCGGCCGAAGGCCCGCACGAACGCGGTGGCCCCGAGACCGGCCAACGAACGCCACTCGGCGGCCCGCGAGGTGTGCCCCAGCCGGGCCGCCTGCGCCTCCCGGATCCGGCGCACGGAGTCCAGCAGCAGGAAGCTCATGCGGTACGTCACCAGGGCGACGTCGACGACCGGCGCGGGTACGCCCGCCCGCACCAGCCGGGGCAGCAGGTCCGACATGGGCGTGGTGAACGCGAACAACAGGACGCCGAGGGAGGCGGCCGAGGTGCGCAGCATCAGCTCCCCGGCGCGCACGGCGCCGCCGTCGGCCCAGCTCACGAACCCGCCGGGCCCGCCCACCTGGACGAGCAGGGTGATCGCGCCGGTGGCGCAGAAGCCCAGGGGCACCCGGTAGGCCCGCCACAGCCGGCGGGCCGGCACACCCGCCGGTCCCAGCAGCACGGCGAGCGCCGTCACCAGGACCAGGGCCGCGCCCGGCCAGGGCGGCAGCGAGATCGCGAGCACGGTGAGACCGAGGCCGAGCACGGCCTTGTCCACGGGATGACGGCGGCGCCAGCGGCTGCTGTGCGCCGCCGCGTCGATCGGCAGCACGGACGCTCAGACCCGTCCCGGCGCGGACTTCTCGGCGTCGGCCGCACGTTCCGTACCGGCCGCGCTCTCCGTGTTCTCCGCGCCCTCGGGGCCCACGGTGTCCGCGGTGTCCGCGGTGTCCTGGGCCCCGGCCCCGGAACGCACCCGCAGTTCGCCCTGGCGGCGCCCCCGGCGCAGGCCGAAGTAGTAGGCGAGGACGCCCGCGCCGAGGGCCGCCTGCACGGCGAACAGCGCCGACTCGATCTCCCCGGACGGCGGCTCGTACAGCGGCGAGAACCACGGCTCGTAGTCGGGATCGATCTCGGTGATCGCCGTCTCCGCCTCGGCGTCGGCGCCGGTGAACGGCTCCTCCTTGTGGTCGCCCAGGCCCAGGGCCAGCGGTAGCACGGCCAGCGCGACCACCACGAGCAGGAGCAGGGCGTTGATCTTCGTGTTCCGGCTCATCGGGCCATCGCCTCCGTCCCGGCCTGCGCCCGCTTCCCGGCCACGAGCACGCCGAGCCGGGTCAGTTCGCCCTTGCTGGACTGTACGAGCAGCCGCATCACGAACACCGTGAGGAGGCCCTCGCTCACCGCGAGCGGGATCTGCGTGACGGCGAAGATGGAGCCGAACTTGCCGAGCGCGCCCAGGAACCCGCTGCCCGGGTCCGGGAACGCCAGCGCCAGCTGCACGCTGGTGACGCAGTACGTGGACAGGTCGGCGACGAACGCGCCGAAGAACACCGCGACCATCAGCGGCACGTCGTACCGCCGCAGCAGCCGGTAGATCCCGTAACCGGCCCACGGTCCGACGATGGCCATCGAGAAGACGTTGGCGCCGAGCGTGGTCAGGCCGCCGTGCGCGAGCAACAGTGCCTGGAACAGCAGGGTGATGGTGCCCAGGACCGCCATGATCGGCGGCCGGAAGAGGACGGCGCCCAGACCGGTGCCGGTGGGGTGGGAGCAACTTCCCGTCACCGAGGGAAGCTTCAGCGCGGACAGGACGAATGTGAAGGCGCCGGAGGCGCCGAGGAGCAGCGTGCTCTCGGGGTGTTCACGGACCTCGCGGGTGAGTGCGCGGACTCCGTGGACGACGAACGGCGCCGACGCGACGCCCCAGGCGACCGCGTGCGCCGGAGGAAGGAAACCCTCGGCTATGTGCATGGCTCAGCAGACCCTCTCCAGCACCTCGTGGATGGTTGACACGCCTTGGCCGGTCTCCTGGCTGACGGGTACCACCGCCCTTGCTCCGCCTTCCCGGGTCCGAGGACCCAGTGGCTGCCCGTGAGGGCCGGAGCCGGACTTCCCGATCACAGTGGCGAGGGCCGCACCGGCATCACACCGGATTTCCCGTTCACCAAGGCGTGGTGACAGTAGTGCGCCGACAGGGGCGGTGACAAGCGGCAACGGGGGCGCGCGGACGGCGGGCGACGGCTCACACCCCGGCGCACGGACACCTCGCGCCGACGCGGCACGCGCTTGCTGAAGGTCGACATCGACGTCCTGGCGGGCCACTTGACCGTGCGCGGCGAGACGGTCGACGGCGACGCCGTGCGGGCGCTGATGCGACAGGGCGGGTCACCTGGCCGCGGAGGCCGCGCGCGCCGCGGCCCGAACCGCCGTGGCGCGCGGAACGGCGCAGGTGCCGTGGGGGGCGTACGCGGACCGGCGGCCGTACCGGCCCGGACGCAGGTCCCGAGGATCAGCGGCCGCGCCAGTCCAGGCAGACCACCAGGGCGTCGTCGTCCGGGACCCGCCGGCCGCCGCGGCGGGCCGACTCCCGCAGGACGGCGTGCGGCACCTCGGCCGCGGGCAGCAGACGGGTGGACAGGATCGCCCTCGCCAGAGAGGCGTCCGCGGACGCCTCCGCGTCGGGGGAGGCGAGCGCGTGGACGCCGTCGCTGACGAGGACGAGCCGGTCACCGGGCTCGATCCGAAACTCCTGCGCCACGTAGTCGGTTTCCTCGAACATGCCCAGCGGCAGCTGGGCGTCGAAGCGGACGCGTTCCACGGTCCCGTTCCGCAGCCGCAGCATCCTCGGGGAGCCGGCGTCGACCACCTGGGCGCGTCCCGTGGCGAGTTCGACGTCGATCATGAGGACCGACAGGTGGCAGCGGCCCCGGTAGTGGGCGTGGACGGCCTGGTCCGCCAGCGCGGCCTGGTCGGCCAGGGGGATGCCGGCCCGCCGTGCGTTGCGCAGGGCGTTGACGGTCAGGCTGGTCAGCAGGGCGGCCTCCATGCCCTCGCCCATGCCGTCGGTGACGTACAGCATCAGGCGGTCGGCCGTCACGGACCAGTCGTAGTTGTCGCCGAAGACCGCGTAGGCGGGCTCCAGCTGGGCGCCCAGGTCGAACTCCGGGCCGGTGCAGGAACGGCCCGGCAGCAGGTCCCACTGCATCTCCGCGGCCAGGGTGAGCCGGTCTCTGCGTCTCGCCCGCAGATACAGGTCGGTGTCCCGCTCGGCCACGATCAGTTCGTGCCCGAGCACCTGCGCGATCTCCGCCAACTCGGCCAGGACGCCGTCCCCGTGACCCGGCAGCGTCATCGTCAGCACACCGAGCCGGTCGCCGCGCACGGTGACGGGCAGGTGCGCGCGCACCCGTCCGCCCCCGACCGGTTCCACGAACGGCTCCTGCGCGCCGAAGGCCCGGCCGGCCGGGCTGTCGTGCACCGGCACCGGCTGCCCGGCGTCCGGCGGCACGGACACCGGTTGCAGCACCGTGAGCCCGTAGTCGGCCAGGTACAGCTCGACGGAGTCCGCCGCGTACCGCTCGACCAGGACACCGCGGACCGCGTCGGGCAACTCGTGGGCCGCCGCCGTCCGCAGAGCACGCTCCACGGTCGCCAGGCCGTTCCTCATGGTCAACACACCAACCTCTCGTGTAAGTTTCTCGGGCCTCGTCGGCAGCACGAGGCCCTCGTCGCGGCCGCGCGTTCGCCGCGGGGTCACCTCCCGCCGGCACGCGTGCCCGGCGTCGCGGGACAGGCGCCACTTCGCTGACGCGCCCTAGTACGCTGGCGGTCGTCCCAGTGCCTGCGAGAGTGTGACCGTGACTGCCTTCCGCCACCGCCCGGAGCCCGAGGAAGTCGCACGGCTGACCTCGACGGCCGCGGAGTTGCTGGAAGTCCTGTGGGGCCGGGCCTCGACCGCTCCGGCGTCCGCCTCCCAGCTGCGCGTGCTGCTGATCCTCGAGCACCACGAGGGGATCAATCTGCGCACTCTCGCCGACTCCCTCGCCTCCACGCCGCCGTCGACCAGCCGCCTGTGCGACCGGCTGCAGGCCGCCGGCTTCGTCGAGCGCGTGGTCAGCCCCGCCGACCGGCGCGAGCTGAGGCTGCGCCTCAGCGACAGGGGGCGGGCCTTCCTCGCGGACCTGCGCGCGCGCAGGGAGCAGCAGCTGCAGGCGGTGCTGGCGGTGATGCCCGCCGCCAAGCGGGTCGCGCTGCTGGAGGGCCTGGAGGCCTTCTGCGACGCGGCGGCGACACGCATCCACGAGGACGCCGGGGACTCCGGCAGCCGGATCGCCTGATCATTCGCGCTCCCTCCCACTGACTGTCGCCTCCCGGAAACAGCGGATACCCCGAACCCCGTCCGACCTGCGTCGGCTGTGGGCAGGATCTCGGCGGGCCCCTGCGTCGGCCGACCGCCGTACCGACGCATGAGGCGGACGCTGGGGGTTACTCCGGTGGTATGTCACGGACATCGAGATCCCGGCCGACGCCCGGGACGGACGCACAGCAGCCGGGGCCGGACGAGCAGGTGGAGCAGCGGGCCCCGGACGAGCCGACCGACCTGCCGAAGCGCTCCTGGGCAGCGGTGCTCAAGGGCACGGTGAAGGAGTTCAAGGACGACGAGCTCACCGACCGCGCGGCCGCCCTGACCTACTACGGCGTGCTGTCGCTGTTCCCCGCCCTGCTCGTCCTGGTGTCCCTGCTGGGCATCTCGGGCAGGTCCGCCACGGACGAGGTGCTGCGGAACCTCCAGAACCTGGCCCCGGGCTCGGCCCGGGACATCATCAGCGACGCGGTGCGGCAGCTCCAGGGCCGGGGCGGAATCGGCTCCATCATGGCGCTCGTCGGTATCGTCCTCGCGGTGTGGTCGGCTTCCGGATACGTCGCCGCCTTCATCCGCAGCGCCAACGCCGTGTACGACATGCCGGAGGGCCGCCCGGTGTGGAAGGTGCTGCCGGTGCGCGTCGGCGTAACGGTGGTGCTGCTCGTGCTGGCCGTGGTCAGCGCGCTGATCGTGGTGTTCACCGGGGCCCTGGCCAGCCGGGCCGGCGAGGCGCTGGGCATCGGGGACACCGCCCTGACCGTGTGGTCGATCGCGAAGTGGCCCGTGCTGGTCGTCCTGGTCACCCTCATGATCGCGCTCCTGTACTGGGCGACGCCGAACGTGAAGGGACGCGGCTTCCGCTGGATCACCCCCGGCAGTGTGCTCGCCCTGCTGATCTGGATGATCGCCTCCGCCGGTTTCGCGTTCTACGTGGCGAACTTCGCCTCCTACAACAAGACCTACGGCACGCTCGCCGGTGTGATCGTCTTCCTGGTGTGGTTGTGGATCAGCAACATCGCGATCCTGCTCGGCCTGGAGTTCGACGCGGAGATGGCCCGCCAGCGCGCCGTCGCGGGCGGACTGCCGCACGACGAGGAACCGTACGTGCCGCCCCGGGACACCCGTGCCTGGACCGAGGAGGACCAGCGTCGTCTGGGATGAGCGGGGTCGGCAGGTGGCCGTGCCGGGTCCGGGCCGGACGGGGGAGGTGCAGGTGGTGAGCGTGTTGACGGATCTTCGGGTGGATCTCCGGGAGGAGGACCACCGCCTCACCCGGCGGGTGGCGTCATGGCGGTCGTCCTGCGCGCGGCGCCTGCTGCCGGCGGTGGAGGAGGCGGCACAGCACACCAAGCTGTGGTGGGGCGCCGCCCTCCTCATGGCCACGGCCGGCGGATCGCGGGGGCGCCGGGCCGCGGCGTCGGGCCTGCTCAGCATGGCGGTGGCGGAGACCGTGTCCAACTGCGTGGTCAAGCAGCTGTGGGAGCGGCGCAGGCCGCCCGAGGAGTGGATCGCGCACCAGGAGGTCCACGACCGCCCCGACTCCTCGTCCTTCCCCTCCGGCCACACCGCCGCGGCCGTCGGCTTCACCGCCGCCGTGGCCGCGGTGTGGCCCTGGGCGGGCGCGGCGTGCGCGGTGCCGACGGTGATGGTGGCCCTCGAGCGGGTCCACACCGGCGCCCACTACCCCTCCGACGTCGCCGCCGGCGCCGCCGTCGGCGTGACGGCGGCGGCCGTGACCCGACGCGTACCCCGCCTGACGCTCCGCGCCCTCGCCGCCGGGATCACGTAGACGTGAGGACACGGCGGGAGCCGCGCGCCGGGCGGACACGCGCGGTGGCGGACGCCGTCAGGGCGGGCCGGGCTCCTCCGGTCGGCCTCACTCGCCGTTCGCAGGGGGCGAGGTGCCGGTGTCCGCAACCCCGTCCGACAGGACGGCCAGCTCGGCGGGCCGGGACCTGGTTCGCCGTTCGCCGGGCGGACCGGCCGCCGTTCGCCGTTCACCGGGCGGACCGGCGCCGGTGGCCGTCAGCGTCCGGTGGGGCGACCGCGGCCGCCGGGTCGGGGTCGGTCGACTCGGGTAGCCCGGCCCACCGCACCTGAGTACGGGTACTCATGAGGGCTCTGCCCGCCGGGGCGCAGGCTGGTCGCACAAGCAAGCGAGAGGGAGCCGTCAGTGCGAAGCGTCAGCAGCGTTCAGAGCCCGTCGTCCGCCGTCAGCCGTGGTGCGGGGAGGTCCGCCCTGGGTCTCGCCCTGGCCGGCCTGACCGCCGTGCTGCTCACCGGCTGCTCCATCGAGGAGGCGAGCTGCGGCGGCGGCGAGTACCCGGTCCTGGCGGTCGGCAGCACGGGCAGCGCGTGCGTGCCCGACGGCGAGCAGCCGCCGGCGGGGTACGCGCGCTATCCGGAAGGAAAGGTTCCCGAGCACGTCGGCGACAAGTGGGACGAGTACTGGAGCACCCACACCCTCGACGAGAAGGGCGACATCATCGAGGTGCCCGAGGGCCAGTGACCGCGCGGCCCGTGCACCGGCGTCCCGGGCCCGGTCTCACGCGGGCGGCGGTGAGCGGCGCACCCGGATCTTCGACTGGCCGTGCGGCAGCTGTTCCCAGTCGTCCATCAGCCGCGCGTGCAGGCCGTGCTCGCGGGCGAGGGAGAGAAGGGTCTCGGCACGGTAGTAGAAGTCCTCGCGCAGTACCTCGTGCTCGGTGCCCTCGGTGCGGTCGAAGGTGAAGTCGAAGAACCCCTGGTCCGTCAGGACGCGCCCGACGTGGGCGAGGCACTCGTCGATGACCTGCGGCGGGGAATGGGAGAAGACGCTGTGCGCGTGGACCACGTCGAAGCGGTCGCCGGGGAGGAAGTCCAGCGTGAGGTCGCCGGTGAGGGTGAGGTACGGCAGTTTGTGCTGGAGCCGGCGCTCGGTGAGCGTCCTCTTGGCGGCGAGCAGGATGTCGGGCGAGATGTCGATGCCGTAGTAGTGGCCGGTGTCGAGGTAGTCGATGAACCGCCAGCCTCCGCGCAGGTTGCCGCAGCCGATGTCGAGCATCCTGTGCTCGGGCAGGAGACCGTGTCCGACGAGGTAGTCGAACTGCATCCGCCCGAGCGCCAGCCAGCGCTCGTGCGTCCGGCTCCCGACGGCGGCCTCCGCGTTGCGCCGCGTGTCGGAGGCCATCACCGCCCGGTAGTAGCCGACGTGGTCGGGATGCCTGAGGCGCAGCCACCTGTCTCTGGTGGCGCGCCGGAGGTACGGGGCGACCTGGCCGGGGTGCGTCAGGGCGTAGCCGACCTTGTGGGTGAGCGTGGAACGGTCGCGCTCACGTTCGCTCCACGACTTCGTGTGCCGGGCCATGACGGTGACCTCCTACGGGTCGGTCCCCGACGCGGGGACAGGCCGCTGACGGCGCTCACTCCACGGGACCACCCCTTCCGCTCCGGGACCAGCGCATAGGTCCGTCCGGGTGAAGGGAGCGGAGGCGGCCTGCCGCCCGACGGGACGCTCCCGGCCCCGGCCGGTGCGGTCACGGCCGCGAACCGGCCCTGCCGACCGCGCTCCGGCACCCGGGCGACGGCCGGGGAGCGTGCTCCCGCTCCTGGTCACGCCTAGTCGGCGAGGGTCCGGTGCGGTGCCCGGCCGTAGGTCCTGCGGTACTGGGCGGCGAAGCGGCCCGGGTGGAAGAAGCCCCAGCGGGCCGCGATGTCGGCGACCGTGGTGCCGTCCTGCGGGGTCGCCGCCAGGAGGTCGGCGTGCGCGTGGGACAGGCGGACCCGGCGCAGATGGGCCAGCGGGGTGGTCTCCATGTGGCGTCGGAAGGCGTACTGGAGGGCCCGGACGGTGACGTGCGCGGCCTCGGCGATGTCGGCGACGGTGAGGGGCTCGTCGGCGTGGTCGTCGATGTAGGCGAGAGCCTGGCGCAGTGTGGCGGGACGGGCGTCGTTGCGGTCGGTCGCGGTGGGGTCGGTGAACGCCGTGTTGGGGAAGGTGGCCAGGACCCCCGCCGCCAGGTGCTGGGCGGCGGTGGACGCGATCAGGGGCTGGCCGGCGAGACCGGGGTCGGCCAGGACGTGGTCGCGCAGGTAGCCGATGGTGTGGCGGAGGTGCTGTGCCGCGGCCGGGGAGTGGGGCCGGTGACCGGTCAGCCGGACCGGTTCGGGTTTGCGCCCGGGAGCCCCGGCGGCGACCTGGTCGAGCAGGCCGGGGTCCAGCATCGTGATGTTGTACCGGGCGTTGCAGACCCGGCCCGAGTAGGGCAGGTCCGGCGGCGCGAAGGACACCACGTCACCGGGGCCGAAGGAGTCCTCGACGCCGTCGAAGACGTGGTCCCGGATGGTGCCCTCGTGGACGAGGCAGAGGCAGATCCGGCCCAGAGGGGTGACGGAGTAGCTCATCTCGAACCCGAGGTCGAGTTCGTCCACGCTCACCGAGGGGATGGCCGTGCGGACGATCCGTGCCCGGCCGGCCGCCGGGTCGCTGCTGCCGATGCTCATGCGTGCGTAGGCCCGGCTGAGGAAGTCCTCGGTCAGGCCCAGGTCGTCACTGTCGAAGAGCAGCGTGTCCATCAAACGCCTCGTCCGTTTCCGTGGGGCCGCCCCGCACCGTGCGGGGCACGACGCCCGGCGGTGCCCGCCCACGCCCTGGGGGAGTGGCGGAGCGCCGGCCGCCCGCCACGCACTCCTGCCCCGCATCGGGGCGCGCATTCGTTTTCTGGATTGACGGCGGCGAGGGTCTTCGTCGTGCGTGCCGCCGCCGCGGCTCGCGGCAGGCACGCTGGGAGGGATCGACGTGATCTCCGTGGACCCGGCCGCGCGGATCTCGTAACAGGAGTGAGAGGCGGTTCAGCATGGCCACGGAGGAGGAGCTCAACGAGCGGATCGACGCCCTCGAGGAGGAGATCGGCCAGCTCAGGCACGCCGTCGTCTCCCACACCGTCGTCGACCAGGCGATCGGCGTGGTCATCGCCGTCGGCCACCTCCGTCCCGAGCAGGGCTGGGAGGTCCTGAAGGAGATCTCCCAGCACACCAACACCAAACTGCGGGAAGTCGCGGAGTACGTGGTGCAGGGCGCCCACTGCCGCTGGCTGCCCGACGAGATCCATCGGGCGTTGGTGCACGCGCTCAAGCGCGCGAAGACGCGGTGAGCCCTCCCGCGGTGCCCGCCCCTCGGACGTAACTCTCGGTAACTTTCCAGGTGACGTACAGTCGACGTCCGGGGAGGATCACCGGAGGGGGTTGACGTGCCGCTGGAGCCGGTGCGGTTCGCGGTCCTGGGACCCGTGCGGGTCTGGCGGGGAGAGACGGAACTGGAGCCGGGCGGGCCGCAGGAGCGCGCCTTCCTCGCACTGCTGCTGGTCAGGGCGGGGCAGCCGGTCGCCGTGGACGAGATCGTCGACGTGCTGTGGGGGACGAGTCCGCCCCGCAGCGCCGTCAACGTGGTGCGCCGGCACGTGGGTTCGCTGCGACGCCTGCTGGAGCCCTCGCTCGCCGCGCGCGCCGAAGGACGCTGGCTGGTGCGGGACGCCGGCGGATACCGGCTCGTGACACCCGGTGACTCCCTGGACCTGCTGAGGTTCCGCACGCTGCGGGAGGCGGCGCGACGGAGCGCGGACGAGTCACCCGCGCGGGCGGTGGAACTGCTCACCGAGGCACTCTCGCTGTGGCGGGGACCGGTCGCCGCCGGCATCCCCGAAGCGGCCCGCGCGCACCCGGCGTTCGACGCCGTCGTCCGGGAACGGCTGTCGGCCGTACGGGAGGCGGCCGAGGCGGCCCTGCGCGCGGGAACGCCGGACGCGGTGCTGCCGCAGTTGCGCGTCGCGGCCGCCGAGCACCCGCTGGACGAGCCCGTGCAGGCCGGCCTCCTCCTCGCCCTCGCGGCGGCGGGCCGCCGGCCGGAGGCGCTGGGCGCCTACGACGCCGTACGGCGGCGGCTGGCCGAGGAGCTGGGGATCGACCCGGGGCCGGAGCTGTGCGAGGCGCACGAGACCGTGCTGCGCGGCGCTCCCGCCGACGGCGCGGGGACCTCGACCGGGGCGACCGGCGGCGGCGGGGCACCGGGCACCCCCGTGGCGGCCCTCGCCACTCCTGCTCAACTCCCCCCCGGCATACCGGCGTTCACCGGACGCCACGCCGAGCTGGACGCGATCCTCGCTGCGTCCGGCGGGGCCGGGCAGCCGGCCGGCACCGTCGTGATCAGCGCCATCGGCGGCATGGCCGGCGTCGGCAAGACCACCCTCGCCGTGCACTGGGCCCACCGCGTCGCCGACCGCTTCCCCGACGGGCAGCTCTACGTCAACCTGCGCGGCTTCGACCCGTCCGGCGCCGTCATGGAGCCGGGCGAGGCCGTCCGCGGCTTCCTGGACGCGCTCGGGGTGCCGCCGGAACGCGTTCCCCACGGCCTGGACGCGCAGACCGCGCTCTACCGCACTGTGCTGGCCGGGCGGCGCGTCCTCGTCGTCCTGGACAACGCCCGCGACAGCGAGCACGTACGGCCGCTGCTGCCCGGCTCACCCGGCTGCCTCGCCCTCGTCACCAGCCGCGACGACCTGTCGGGGCTGGTCGCCGCCCACGGCGCCCACACCCTCACCCTGAAGCCGTTCGACGCACGTCAGGCGCGGGAGTTCCTCGTCCGCCGCCTGGGCGCGGAGCGGGTCGAGGCCGAGCCGCACGCCGCCCGCGAGATCGGCGAGCTGTGCGCCGGACTGCCCCTCGCCCTCGCCTGCGTCGCCGCCCGCGCCGCCGCCCACCCCGGCTTCCCGCTCGCGGCCGTAGCCGCCGAACTGCGCGAGGCCCACGGCAGCCTCGACGCCTTCGCCCGCTCCGACGCCTCCGTCGACGTGGCCACGGTGTTCTCCTGGTCCTCTCGGGAGATCTCGGACCAGGCCGCCCGACTGTTCCGGCTGCTCGCCCTGCACCCCGGCCCCGACTTCGCCCTGCCGGCGGCGGCCGCGCTGGCCGGTGTGCCGATACGCCGGACCCGGCCGCTGCTGGCCGAGCTCACCGGCCTGCACCTCGTCACCGAACACAGTCCCGGCCGCTACGCCTTCCACGACCTGCTGCGCGCCCACGCCGGCGAACTCGTCGCCGAACAGCACACCGAGGACGAGCGGCAGGAGGCCCTGCACCGGCTCTACCACCACTACGTGCACACCGCCCACGCCGCCGACCGGCTGCTCGCGCCCAGCTCCGACCCGCTGCCCCCGCCGCCCCCGCCCGAGGGCGTGCAGCCCAAGCCGCTCGCCGACGATCACCGTGCCCTGGCCTGGCTCAGCGCCGAGCACGCCGCGCTGCTCGCCGTCGTCGATTCGGCCGCCGCCCGCGGGCACGAACGGCTCGCCTGCCATCTCGCCTGGTCCCTGGAGCCGTTCTTCGACCGGCGCGGCCACTGGCACGACGGGCTCGCCGTCCAGCGCACCGCCCTCGAGGCCGCCCTGCGGCTCGCCGACCCCGTCATGGAGGCCCGCGGGCTGCGCGGACTCGCCCGCATCGAAGGCCGGCTCGGCCTGCACGGCGCGGCCGTCCCCCGCCTCCACAAGGCCCTGGCCCTCTTCACCGAACTGGGCGACGACACCGGCCGCGCCAACACCCATCGCAGCCTCGGCTGGGAGCACGAGCAACGCGGCGACCTTCCGGGCGCCCTGCACCACAACCAGCTCGCCCTCCGCCTGTTCCGCACCCTCGGCGACCGCGCCGCGCAGGCCGGCGTCCTGAACTCCGTCGGCTGGTACCACGCCCTGCTCGGCCAGTACCGGCAGGCCCTGACACATTGCTTCGAAGCCCTGACCACGCTCCAGGAACTCGGCGACCGCTACGGCCAGGCCGCCACCTGGGACAGCATCGCCTACGCCCACCACCATCTCGGCCGCCACCCGCACGCCCTCCTCGGCTACCGCAACGCCCTCGCCCTCCTGCGCGAACTCGGCGTGCCCTACCTCGAGGCCGACATCCTCACCCGCATGGGCGACACCCACCGGGCCATGGGCGACGAGGACGGGGCCCGCACCGCCTGGGCGGAGGCACTCACCCTGCTCCGGAGCCTCGGCCACCCCGACGCCGAGCGGGTCGAGGACCGCCTGACCGGACGGGACGGCCGTGCCGGCGCCTGCTGACCCCACCGCCGTGCCCGGTGGCACCCCCCTGGGACGCGTTCCTGCACCGGGCGCCGGGGAGCCGGCGACGGAGCGGGGCGAGGCGATGCGGTTCGAGGTGCTGGGGCCGGTTCGGGCGTGGCGGGGGGAACACGAACTCGACCTCGGGTTCCCCCAGCAACGCGCCCTCCTCGCCCTGCTCCTGGCCCACACCGGCCGGCCCGTGCCGACGAGCGAGATCCTCGACGTGCTGTGGGCCGAACGCCCGCCCGCCAGCGCACTGAACGTCGTGCGCCGCTACGCCGGTGCGCTACGGCGGCTGCTGGAGCCGGAGTTGCCGCCCCGCGCCCCCGGCAGGCGCCTGCTCCGCCGCCCCGGCGGCTACCTCCTGGAGGCGGACCGGGACGAGGTCGACCTGCTGCGTTTCCGTGAACTGACCCGGCAGGGCAAGCGGGCGGCGGCCACCGGGCGGCCCGAGACGGCGGCCCTGCGCTTCACCGAGGCGCTGGGGGAGTGGCGCGGGCCGGTGGCGATGGGGATACCCGCCACCGTGCGCGAGCACGTGCAGTTCACGGCCGTCGAGCGCGAACTCCTGAACACGGCGGGACTGGCGGCCGACGCGGCCCTGCTGTGCGGCCGCGTCGAGCAGGTCCTGCCCGCCCTGCGCCGGGCCACCGCACTCGACCCCCTCGACGAGCCGCTCCACGCCCGGCTGGTCCTCTCCCTCGCGGCCTGCGGTCTGCAGGCCGAGGCCCTCACGGCGTACCAGGACGTCCGCCGCCGGCTGACGGCGGAGCTCGGCATCGCCCCCGGCGCCGAACTCGCGGCGGCGCACACCCGGGTACTGCGCCAGGAGGTGGGGCGGCTGACGTCCGGGCCCACCGTGGACGTCGGACGGGAGGCGCCCATGGTCCACGTGGCCGCCGTACCCGGGACGGCCGCGCTGCCCCCTGCCGCGCGACCGGCCCAACTGCCCCCCGACCCACCTGCCTTCGCCGGACGCAGGGCCGAACTGGAGTGGCTGACGGCCCAGGCGGGATCGGCGGCCGGAACCGCGGCGGGCGGTTCGGAACCACCCGCGGCCGTGCTGATCGGCGGGATGGCGGGCGTCGGCAAGACCACCCTCGCCGAGCACTGGGCTCACCGCGCCGCCCACTGCTTCCCGGACGGCCAACTGCACGTCGGGCTGCGGGGGTTCGATCCGTCGGGGCCCGCCGTGGAGCCGGAGGAGGCGCTGCGCGGGATGCTCATGGCGCTGGGCGTCCCCGCGCCGCGCATGCCGGCCGGCCTGGCCGCCATGACCGGCCTGTACCGCACCCTGCTGGCCGGCCGACGCGTCCTCGTGGTTCTCGACGACGCCGTCGGCACCGAGCAGGTGCGTCCGCTGCTGCCCGCCGCACCGGGCTGTCTCGCGCTGGTCACCAGCCGCCACGCCCTCCCCGGCATGGTCGCCTCCGGCGCCCGCCCGCTGCGCCTCGAGCCGCTCTCCGCGGAGGACGCACGGGAGGCGCTGGCCCTGCGGATCGGCCTCGACCGCCCGGCCGCCGAGCCCCACGCCGCCGACGAGATCGTCGCCCGGTGCGGCCGGCTGCCGCTCGCCCTGGCCGCCGTCGCCGCCCGCGTCACCGGCCGACGGGACGTGTCCCTGGCATCCGTCGCCGCGGAACTGCGCGACGCCGCGGGCACGCTCGACGTCTTCTCCGCCCCCGGCACCACCCCCGCCACCACGTCCGACGTCCGCTCCGCCTTCCTGCGCTCCTACCGCCTCCTGCCTCCGGAGAGCGCCCACCTGTTCCGCCTGCTGCCCCGGCACACCGGCCCCGATGTCACCCCGGCCGCCGCCGCGGCGCTCGCCGGCCTGCCGGTCCGCCGCACCCGTCTGCTCCTGGGGGAGCTCGCCGACGCCCACCTGCTCACGGAGCACGCGCCGGGCCACTACACGCTGCACGACCTGCTGCGCGCGTTCGCAGCGGAACGCGCCGCGACGGAGGGCGTCGAGGCCACCGGGTGAGGAGCGCCGGCGGCGGGGCGCCGGTGCGTTGGCCCGCGCGGCCGTGGGGCGACGGTATCGGTTGGCCCGTGCGGCCGTGGGGTGTTGGTACTGGTTGGCCTGGGCGGCTGTGGGGTGTTGGTACTGGTTGGCCTGTGCGGCTGTGGGGTGCCGGTGCTGGTTGGCGCGTCCGGCGGGCGTCTCTCGGAGGCGGCCGAGCGCTCGTGAGGTCATCGGGTCGGCGCAGGGTCGTTGCGTACCGCGCGAACCGCCGGCGCCCGTCCGTCCTTCTGCAACCGGGCGACGCCCGTGTCGTCACCGGGCCGCGCCCGGGCTGTTCCGCGCGGCACGGCCCCCCTGCGGCCCGCCCGTCGAACCCGCCGCGGAGGGAGGCGTTCCGGAGGCTCGCCGACGGTGTTCCGGGGCCCTGAGCAGGGGTGGTCACCGCGCTGTCACTCTTTTTGCACTTCTCCCGGTCTACCGTCCGGGCGACGAGACCGACAGTCGTTCCGGAGGCAACAGCGGATGTCCACTACCAGCGCCATCGACACACGCGTCTGCCGGACGCCCCTGGGCGTCGAGATCGTGACCGGTGAGCGGGGCCCCGGCCGGCTGCCGGGGGCCCGGGCGGCGGACCCGGCGCACCGGATTCACGCGACCGACGCCGGCGCGTACCTCTTCGTGGGCCTGCGGAGCGCTCCCGCCCCGCCCGGCACCGACCCCGTCGCCGTGCACCTCGCGCCGGGCGACCTCTGCTTCTACGACGCCCACCAACCGGCGATCCTCGACTTCCCCGAGCGGTTCCGGGCGACGGTGTTCCTGGTCCCCGGCGACCTGCTGGCGCTGACGCCCGCCGACGCACGGCGGATCACGCGGACGCCGGTGCCCCGTGCGTCCCGGCTCGGCACGCTGCTCTCGCCGCTGCTGGCCGACCTCGCCCGCACCGCGTTCGAGGCCCGGCCGCCGGTCGGCGAGATGCTCGCCTCGAACGCCGTGAGCATGCTGGCGACCCTGGCCGCCGAGCAGTTGGCCGCCCACGCGCCGGGCTCACCGGACGGGCAGGCGCCGGTACTGGGCCGGATCATGGAGTACGTCGAACTCCACCTGACCGACTCGGACCTCTCCCCAGAGGCCATCGCCCGAGCGCACCACATATCCGTGCGCTACCTGCACAAGCTGTTCCAGGACGAGGGCACCACGGTCGGCCGCTGGATCCTGCGCCGCCGCCTGGAGGAGTGCCGGCGCGACCTGACGCGGTACGGGCGGGGAAGCCGCACCATAGCGGCGGTGGCGGGCCGGTGGGGTTTCACGAGCCCCACCCACTTCAGCCGCGTCTTCCGCGCCGCCTACGGGATGTCGCCCCGGGAGTGGCGGGACGCCGCCGGGCGCCGCTGAGCTCGCGCCTCACCTCCGCGGCCGTGCGTACGACGCGTCCGGGCCGGGAGGCGCGGTGCGTGGTCACCGCGGTGACCGCGAGCGGCGGAGACGGTTCCGCACGGACGGGGGCGCGCGTTCTCCACGAGGAGCCGGACGGCCTTCTCGGATTCTGGCTCGCGTTCGGCGAGTTCCGGCCGGGGCCGGGTGAAGTGCTGGAAATCGGCGGCCGCCCAGGGGAGGTTTTCGCCTCCCCGTTGAGGCGCAGCCATTCGCCGCCGTCCTCGGGGTGCGCCTTTTCGATCCACCGGGTGAGATCGTCGATCTCCTGCCCGTGTCCGCGGGAAACGGCGGTACGCGATGCGGTTGCGTTCGCGCAGGAAGTGCCGGGTGCAGGTCCTCCGGCCCTCGCCCTGGAGCGTGGTGGCCTTGACCGGCGTCGATCACCCGGCGGCCGCGGACCGATGCGGGCGGCCAGGTCCCGGTGTGACATCCCTCCCGTGACCCCGTGACCCCGTGACCCCGTGACCCCGTGACCCCGTGAATCCGTAACCCCGTGATCCCGTAACCCCGATCATTTGATTCACGTCTTCCTGTGCGACGCACGGCGGTTGGTTCACCCACCATCCGAACGTGCCCGCGGTTCGCGCCGTGTTCCGTGAGCGCACTGCGTAAGTCCTCACCGTGCACGGGACGTCAGTGCGCTGTGGGGAAAGTGCCGGTGCGCGCGCGGGCAATGTCCGCAAGCCCGGCGGAAATAGCGTGGCGGGGCAAGACAGCGCACACCGATAACAGCAGGAGACAGCCATGTCCGACGTCGTCGAGCCGGTTCGACCGGTGCTGGAACCCGAGGCCGCGGCGTTCGCCGAGGCGACCGCCAACCCGCCGTACCTGTTCGACCTGCCGCCGGCGGAGGGCCGCAAGGCCGTGGACGAGGTGCAGTCCGGCGAGATCGACAAGCCCGCCGTCGACGAGGAGTGGATCACCGTCTCCGGCGGTCCCACGGGCAGCGTCCGCGCC
>NZ_JBIUBX010000026.1:0-154520 GCF_044548445.1 Streptomyces sp. NPDC052016 | reverse complement strand
CCGTTACGAGCGAAAGGCCGAGCACTTCCTGGCCTTCGTCGGCATCGCCGCAGCCCTCATCAGCTACCGCCGACTCACCAACTGAAACGGCGTCTTAGGCCGGAGTCCGTCGGCGATGGCGATGCGGTCGTTCTGGGTCAGGAAGCGTGGCGATATCGGGCCGGCGTCGGGGACGATCATGCTCCCAGCTTCGATGAACCAGTTCGAACCACAGCTGGCGGAGACCCCCACCACCCGGGCCGCCGCCGCACCCTTGTAGCCCTCCCTGAGCAACTCGAAGTACCACTTCTTCACCGAGCTCGGCATCTTGTTGGGGGCTACTTCGGCATCCGAACGCTCTCCATCCGGGGCGTTCGCAACCACCGATAGAAGTCAAGCGGCGTCGAACGGCCTGTTCTGCCACTCGGCCATGCCGTCCATGACCTTGTCGGTGATGGTGGAGATGGTCTGTTTGGGCACCTCCGCCCCGTAGACCTCGGCGAGGTGCGCGGAGACCTCTCCGTGGGTGAGGCCCTTCGCCGAGAGCGACAGCACCATCTCGTCGGCGCCGGTCAGGCAGCGCTGCCGCTTCTTGACGATCTGCGGCTCGAAGGTGCGGGCGGTGTCGCGTGGCACCTTCACCTCCACCGGGCCGACCTCGGTCAGTACGGTCTTCGCCCGGGTGCCGTTGCGGCTGTTGCCGTTGTTCTTCCCGGCCGGGTCGTGCTTCTCGTGCCGACGTGGTCGGTGATCTCGCCCTCCAGGACGGACTCCAGCACTCGCTTGGTCAGCTACTGCAACAGCCCGCCCTCGCCCGTCAGCTGCAGCCCTTCGTTCCGGGCCCGGTCAACCAGCATCGCAACGAGCTGTCCATCCGCCCCGCACTCGGCGGTGCCTGAACCACCGGCTCGGCCTGCTCGTTCTCCACGGCGGTCTCCGTCATCAGACGTGTCTCCTTGATCATCAGATCCACCGTTGATTCGACACTCCTTACCCGGTCGGGTGAAGACCTGCCGGCAGGAGAACCTGAGCGGGCGCCAACGCGTGGTGCCGGGCATGAAGCAGATCAACGAAGCGCACGTGGCAGCGCCGGGCCTGGCCGTCGTGGAGGTTGCGGCCGCCGATGCCGAGACCACCTTCGCGGTACAGGAGTTACTCGCCGCGCGGTGCGCCATTGCGCTGGCGGACCGTACGACTCGGGAGCTCGGCAAGCCCGGTGTACGGCTGCGCTGCTTCCTAGACCTGCGCCAGACCCCCGACACGTAACCCAACTACGCAGCCTGCCCCGGGAGCGCGCGTGCACGGCGTCTGCGGCGTGGGGTCTGCGCGGTGGCACCGGCGGGAGCGACTCGATCACCGCGGGAATGCCCATAGCCCGGCCGATTGTCGACCGCTGTGCGGAAGAGGTGGGCGGTCGACTCGGCCGGGCGTGGCGGGCGGTGCCGTGGCCTGATGGTGGGTCAGAGCGTACCAGGGCACGGCAGTCCGGGATCAGTATCCGTAGATCATCTTGTAGGCGACCTCGGGGAGGAACTGCCCAGCCGAGGAGCCGCCTCCGACGCCGCAGTTGCCGTCGGACTCGCCCGGAACCTTGATCCACAAGAGCATCTCGGCGCCTCCGCCCAGCTGGGGGGCGGTGCCGATACGGCGGCCGGAGGGGTTGCACCACTGGCCGTTGGAGCCGTTGCCATTGCGGCTGCTGTCCACGACGAACGGCTTGGTGTAGCCGTAGCGGGCGCCCAGCTCCCTGTTGACGGCGTTGCCGTAGGCGGTGTTCTCGGCGGTGGTGAAGTAATTGGAGACGTTGAGCGAGAAGCCGTGCGCCTGCCGCAGGCCGGCTTCGTGGAGGCGCCGGGCCATGGTCGCCGCGTTCGCCCAGCCCGGGTTGCCGGCGTCGAGATACACCCAGGTGTTGGGGGCCTGGCGGCTGAACTCGGCTAGGGCGCCGGTGAGCATCCCCTCGCGTTCGTCGATCTGAGCTTGGGTCATGCAGCCGTAGTCCCCGAGGGAGTCCGGTTCCAGGATGACGACGGCCGGGCGGTTGGCGATCCCACCAGCGAACTGGGCGATCCAGCTCCTGTAGGCGGACGGCGAAGCGGCTCCGCCCGCGGAGTGCCCGCCGCAGTAGTCGCGGTTGTAGATGTTGTAGGCGACGAGGAGGGGCAGCTTGTCGACCTGGTCCGCCGCTCCCACGTACCCGCCCGTGGCGGTGCCGATGGTGCCGCTCCAGGAGCCGAACCAGCGGGCCATCGGGGTGTTGGCGATGGAGGAGTTGATCGCGGGCGCCCGGCCGTCGCGGGGGTTGGCGGCGACCCACCTCTTCGCGCTGGAGTCGGGGTCCACATAGAACCCACTGGTCATGGTGGTGGGGTCGGCCGCGTGGGCGGACGGTGCGAAGGCGAACGCCAGCGGCAGGGCGAAGAGCGCTGCGGCCAAGGCGCGGAGTCTGCGGCGCATGACTGACCTCGATTTCCTGGCAGGGGTCCGTCGCACCCTCTGGTCCCGAGCGTGCGACCTGAGCAAGAGCGGTGTTGCTACCTGATCTTGGGAGCGCTCCCACTGGAAGCGGTCCCAAAGCACTGGAAAATCGTTGGGGTGGCTTCGGGCATGGTGTTGCGCCGTAGTTGAGCTGTCAAGGGTCGATGCACCATGCTCGTATGGCGAGAACAAGCCTCATGGGTCAGGAAACTGGAAGCGATCCCAGACTGGGTCCCAGGCTGGCGGAGGTCGAGGTCTCCTTGTCTGTCTCACGACGTCTCCCAGGGTGGCAGCGTCATGGTCCGGGGTGAGACGCTTCCCGTCCGGTCATGAGGGAAAGGCTCGTGGTCATGACAGTTGCGCCGCGTCGGCAGCCGACGCTCGAGGAGGTGGCCGAACGCGCCGGGGTCTCCCGTTCCGTGGCCTCCCGTGCCCTCAACAACGCTCCGCATGTCAGCATTGCCAAACGGGAGGCGGTTGAACGGGCCGTCCGGCAACTCGGTTATGTGCCCAATCCGACCGCCCGTGCTCTGGCCACGCGGCAGACGGGAGCGGCCGCCTTGGTCGTCTCGGGAGAGGATCCGTCGATCTTCGCGGATCCGTTCTTCGCTCAGGTGATCGTGGGGGCGTCGACCGCTCTGGAGGACGCCGATCTGCATCTGATGTTGTGCCTGGCCGCTTCCGACCGGGGTCGCAAGCGGGTGGAGGAGTTGCTCCGGTGCAAGGGTGCCGACGGTGTCCTGCTGATGGCCCTGCGCGAGGGCGATCCGCTGGCCGGTATGGCCGAAGAGGCGGAGATGCCCGTCGTGTTCGGGGGACGCCCCGTCGGTGTAGCTCCCCGGTGGTATGTGGACGTCGACAACGTCGGCGGAGCGCGCGAGGCGACCGAGTACCTGATTTCGCGCGGCCGGACTCGCGTGGCTGCGATCTGCGGGCGTCTGGACATCGAGGCCGGACGCGCCCGGTACCGCGGCTACCGGGACGCCTTGTTGGGGGCTGGCCTCGATCCGTTGCCGCCGCAGGAGGGGGACTTCACCGAGCCCAGCGGAGCCGCCGCCACGGCCGTCCTGCTGAAGCAGCACCCCGATCTGGACGGAATCATCGCAGCCAACGACAACATGGCAGCGGGGGCGTTGCGCACGTTGCGCGCGGCCGGCCGGGCGGTCCCCGCCGACATCGCTGTGGTGGGTTTCGACGACCTGACCGTCGCCCAGGTCGCTGATCCGCCCCTCACCACCGTCCATCAGCCCATAACGGCTCTCGGACGTGAGATGGCGCGCATGCTCGTCGCGGTCATCAACGGACACGACCCCACCCCGTTGATCCTGCCCACGCGCCTGGTCACCCGCTCAAGCGCCTGACGGTCCTGAACTGACGAGCACGAAGTCGAGCATGAACGCAAGACACGGCCCCGGCTGATTGCCGCTCACTGCTTCACACCCTTGGGCGAGTTAATGGACCGCCGACGCCTGACGGAAGCGCCTCCAGCGCCGAGCGCCATCGCCCGAAGCGGCATGGGCAAACTGGAGGTCGGCGCCGCGGCGAGGTCCCGGGCCCGTGCGTACCCGGCGATCGTGGCGCGCGGCGTGCGCCACGGGGACGTCGAACGGGCCATGCGGACAGTGCCCCGGGAGGCGTTCCTCCCCGGCATCAAGATCGAGAACGCGTACACAGACCAGGCCGTGACCATCAAGGACAACCCCGGCAAAGCCACTGCCCCTGTCCTGCGCGTCGGTGCCGTCCGTCGTCGCGATGATGCTCGAGCACGGGCGACGTGCCCGCGGCGATCGAGTCGATCCGCTGGTTCGCGGAAGCGGCCGACAAGGTCTTCGGGCGCGTCGCCCCGACCGTCCCACAGTCCGACGGATTTCTCCTCAGTCACACCGGCCGGCGGTCACCATGATGATGTCGGAGCCTTCGGCGACGGAGACGAGCTGGCTTCCGCAGCGTGGGCAGAATCCGCGGCCCAGTTCGGCCAGGGACCGCGCGTAGGCATGGTGGCCCGCGATGTGCTTGACGCGCTCGTAGCCGGCCGCGTTGAGGGCGGTACGGGCGTGCAGGGCAACGTCAAAGTCGATGTCGACCGTGGTGACCTTCCCGCCGCCGACGAGCTCGGCCAGAAGTGCGGCGTTGTACCCGGTGCCGGCACAGATCTCGAGGATGTTGTCGCCGGGTTGGGCGCCGAGTTGGCGTGGGCCCGCACGGGCGGCGGAACTCAGGCCGACGGCAGGGTAGTTGGCCAGCCAGGTGCGAGAGGCTGACGGCGGCTTCGTCGAGGCCCACCTCTTCGTGGACTTCGCGACAGATGGTGCCGCGCGGGCCGGTATCGGCGGCTTCGGGTTTGCCGCCGTTGGGTGACCAGGTGTCCGGCCAGCAGGTTCCTGGGCTGTCGCCGCGCAGATGCATCAGGAGCTGCCCGCGCCGGTTGGCGATCAGGGCCAAGGTGGCGTAGCCGCAGGGCGGTTGCGTGGGGTGATGAGCTCCAGGACACTGGTCGGTGTCCTGGCGCGTGGCCGGATGGATCGGGACCTGGTCGAAGTCGCCGCGCGGGATGAAGGCAAGCTTGCGGCCTTCGGTGAGAGTCAGCGTGCCGGGGTCCCCGTCCCAGACGCCGTGGAAGACGTGCCGCGGGTAGCCGTCGGTGTGGGTGGAGAACAGGTGCATCAGCCGGACGTCCTCCAGGCCGATCTCCTCGCTCAGCTCCCGGCGGGCGGTGGCGTGCGGGCCGGTGTCGTCGGGTTCGGCGCCGCCGCTCAGCGGCGCCCAGGTGCTCAGCGCCCAAATGCCTGGTTTGTCATCGCGCAGGTGCATCAGCACCTTGGTCGCGGCCAGGTCCGTGATCACCACGAGGGCGCAGTACGGGTCCACGTCCGCCGGGCGGTCCTCACGCGGCCGGCCCAGGCTCGACAGTACCCGGGCCCGCAGGACGGGGTCGCCGAGTTCCGACGCCGGCCGCCACCGCGCCGCGCCGACCTCTTCGGCCTGCAGGGTCAGTGAGAGCGGTCCGCGGGCACGGAACAGGTAGCAGGCGTCGTAGTGGACGTGGGCGGGCTCGCCCTTGTCCGGCCGGGCCTCAATCATGTGGACGTCGATGTGCACGGGCGTGCCGTCGCCGAACGTCTCCAGCCCGGTGACGCCGGTCTCCTCGGCGATCTCGCGGCGGACCGCCTCCCCGAGCGTGCGGTCCGAGCTCTCCAGGTGGCCACCAGGCTGGATCCAGCGGCCGGAGGCGAGGTGGTGGATGAGCAGGACGTCGTCGGCGTCGTTGATGACGATGCCGGAGGTGGTCACGTGGCCGTCGAACTGCTGGCGGTCGGTAACGTTGTCGCCGGCAGCGAGACGGTCTAGAAGCGGCGGGAGCAGCGGCTGCTCGTCGGGGTGCCCGCGCAGGTAGCCGGTGACGAGGTCCTGGAGGTGCGGGGCGGGAACGGTCATGGCTCTCCTGGTGACCTCGTGCGCGGCGCAGCTCCACAGGGGGTGCAGCGGGGGACGGCGCGTTCGAACGTAGCGGCCGATCTGCGGGCGCGGGCACAGATCGCGAGAACACCACCCGGACGTGCGCCAGCCGCGTCGAAGGTGCCGATGCTAGCCGCCGACGCGGCCGCCCAGGGGCGGGACGCTCCGGGTGCTCACCCGGCCGCGAACCAGATCGAGCCACTCTCGCGGGCGCCGGATTCCGTGCCGACCCGGAGAGTTCAAGAATCCTTTCTCCCATCACCACCGCAGGTCAGAGCACTCCGCTACGCGGGTGGCGGTGGGCGGCAGGGGAGGCCGGGGATGACCGGATCACGGTGCCGGTGGCCGCGGATTGTCAGTGGCGTGGGCGAGGGTCCGTCCGCAGAGCACAGCCACACCACACCGAAGGAAACGGGTCCTGTCGACGCGTCATGCAATCCGCCGCTCGGGCGGCCGTCCCGCCGCCTTCCCCGTACGTGTGAATCGAATCAAGCGAGAGGAGTCGCCGACGCAGACGGCGCCTGCCGTCCGCGCCCCTGCGTCGAACCTTCACTCGACTCGTCGCCCGCGGCTGCCCGTAGCGGCCCTGTGATCAGGTGCGTTGTCCGGGTGCTCTGCCCCCGTTCCGAACCGAGGAGAAACCATGAATCCCGTCCGTTTGGTCACCCTTCACCCTGTTCGCGAGAACCCTCCTGCTGCGGCCGCCGAGGCTCTCGCGTTCCGGCGGCCCGTCGACGTCCGCCGCGTCCTGTTCGCCGCAGCATCACGACCGTCATCGGGGTGGGGGGCATGACCAATCCGACCACTCCGCCCACTGCACTGTTCGCGTGGGCCAGCCGGGCACTCGGCGCCCGTCCCGCCGTAAAGGACGTCAGCCATCCGCGCGAGGATTCCCGCGTCTGGAGGCTCGACCTGCCCGGGGCGCTCCGCTTCTACCTGAAGATCTCCCCCAAGGCCGTGATGTACGAGCGCGAGACGCTCACGCTCCGAATTGCCGCACCGGCCCTCGGCGCCGGCGGTGCGCCGCAACTGCGCGCCTCGAGCGCGGAGGATCTGGCACTGCTGCTGACCGCCGTCCCAGGACGGCCGCTCAAGCAGCTGGAGCTCTCGCCCGTGGAGGAAGCCCGCGCGCACCGGCACGGCGGCGCCCTGCTGGCTCGCCTCCACGCGGCCGGCGATCTGTCCGGTCGTCGACGAGCCGAGGCGGAGCAGGCGCTGCAGGCCGCGGCCGACGGCGCCGAGGTTCACCTGGCGGCGGCCGGGGGCCTGCTGACCGCGCCGGAGCAGAAGCTCGTGCGTCAGCTGGCCGAGGAGCTGCGGAACCTGCCGCCGCTGCCGCTCGCGTACATCCACGGCGACGCGTGGGACCGCAACCTCATGTGGTCGACCGTCCGGCAGCAGGCCGGATGGATCGACTTCGAGCGCTCCCGGGCCGCGACCGCCGTGCAGGACTTCGTGCTGATGGCCTGCTCCACCTGGACCGATCGGCCGGACCTGCGGGCCGCGTGCCTTCAGGGCTACGGCCGCAACCTCACCGTCGAGGAGCAGCACGCCTTGAAGTGCCTCGCGGCGATCGACGCGGTGAGCTGCCTGGTCTGGGGACCGAAACTCGACGACCCCCACGTCACCGCACGCGGACGGCGCACCCTGGACCGGCTGACGGCGGGGGTGTTCGCATGACCGCACCGCACAACCGGACCGAGTCCCCGGCCGTCGACGCAGCACACAGGGTCGGTGAGGCGGCGTCCCTTCCGGCCGCGCGGACAGGCGTTCCGCAGCCCTTGGCGCCGCCGGAGCTCGACTACAACGGGCGCAAACACCGGCGCGCGATGGACGACGCCACCTCGTGGGACATGGCCCGCCGCATCCCCGCGGCCCTGACCCAGACGGCCCGCCTGGCCTGGAACGTCAACCGGCGCATGGCCCTGACGATCGTCGTGTGCCAGCTGCTGTCTGGCATCGGCACGGCCCTGATGCTCACCGCCGTCGCGAAGGCCCTGCCGCAGTTGATGGTCGACGACCCCCGCCAGGGCCTGGCCCACGCGTGGCCGGCACTGACCGTCGCCGTCGTCGCGATGGCCACCAGCGCGGCCACGTGGATCCTCGCGGATTGGGCGACCCGACGCCTGAACTCGCCGCCTACGGCGCCGAAGGGTTCGGCGACCGGAGCCAGGCGGCGGAGATCGGCGCCCTGCGAGCCGTCGACCTCGCCGACGACGCGAAGACCCTCACCAACGGACTCGTCCAGCTCGCCTCCGCGGCCGTGGTACTCACCACCTTGCACCCCCTGCTCCTGGGCGTGCTGCTGCTGTCCGTCGTCCCCCGCGGACTCGGAGGCGTGATCGCCGCCCGGGTCGACTACCGCGTCCACGACCAGACCATCTCCGCCCGCAACGTCCGCGGCATGATGCGCTGGTGGCTGACGACGGCCGAGCTCGCCGACGAGCTCCGCGCCAACACCATGCGGGGCTACCTGCACTTCTGGTACCGGTCCATGTGTGACCGGGTCGAGATGCGGGAGGTCGCCGGGGCGCGCCCCTATCTGCGAATCACGCTGCTGGCCGCCTCGCTCGGCGGCCTGTTCACCCTCGGCATGTGGGCCTCGCTCGCCGGCCTGGTCCTCGCCGGGGCCATGACGACAGCGGTCGCGGACACCGCGGTCGTCGCCTCACAGACCGCCGGCCGCGCCCTGAACTCGATCATCCGGTACTCGACGGTCATGTTCCACCACGGCCTCTACCTCTCCGACTACTACGACTTCATCGACGAGGTCCGCACCATGACCACGGCCCGCGGCACCGCGCGGGCCAAGCCCCCGCAGCAGATCCGCCTGGAAGGCGCCTCCTACACCTACCCGAGCAAGGAGGCCGCGGCCGTCAAGCCGATCACCCCCGACCATGCCACCGCCGCCCGTCACCGTCCAGCGATACCCATCAAATAGGGGCAAGAAGGCTACCCCTGCGCGAGTATGTTCGACCGCGGATTCAGTGACCGGAGACCAATGCCGCGAAAGCGCGTGCCGCACCCGCAGCCACCGGTTGATCCGGAAAGACAGGCCCAGGCCCTTGGACGGCCCTTGCGCACATGGTGGCGCGTGCCGCGTGGCGTGGCCCTCTACATTGGCCGACGGCCCACCCGGGACGGTGCTCGGTCGGTCACCCGCACGTTTTCACCCCCTATCAGAAGCTGCTCCCCGCATCGGGGACGCCTATACGGAGGTCACCGCCATGGCCCAGGACGCGAAGTCCCCCAAGAAGCTGCTGCGCAACCGTTCCACCCTCACCCACAAGGTCGGCTACGCGCTGACCCACCCCGGCCGCGTCGCCCCATACCTCCGCCGCGCCACCCGTGACACCTGGCTGAGCCTCAGGCACCCCGACCACGTCAGCTACTACCGCGCGGTCATGGCCTCCGACACCCGCCGCAACCCGGAGGCGGCGGTCGGCAGCCAGACCCACGAGGGCTGGCTCGCACTTGGGCAGATGCAGTTCGACTACCTCATTGAGCACGGGGTGCGCCCCGAGTACCGGATGCTCGACATCGGCTGCGGCAACCTGCGCGGCGGCTGGCGCTTCATCGACTACCTCGACACCGGGAACTACTACGGCATCGACATCTCGCCGGACATCCTGATCGCCGCCAAGAAAACCCTCGTCGACCGTGGGCTCCAGACCAAGCTGCCGCACCTGACCATCACCGGCGACCTCACCCTTGACTTCCTGCCCGGCGACCACTTCGACGTCGTGCACGCGCACAGCGTCTTCTCCCACTCGCCGCTGGAGGTGATCGAGGAGTGCCTTGCCCACGTCGGCCGCGTCTTGACCGACAAGGGGTTCTTCGACTTCACCTTCGACCGCACCGAAGGTACGGAACACCAGGTGCTCTCCGAGGACTTCTACTACCGCACCGAGACCCTCTTGTCTCTGGCCCGCAAGCACGGCCTGCACGGGACCTTCATGGACGACTGGGAGAAGCGGCCCCACGGCCAGTCGAAGATCAGGGTGAGCCGCTCTCCGCTGCCGAACCTCCACCCAGATGATGAAGTTACCCGGCGCCAGCCGCCGGTTACGGACCCTGCCGGCCTGATGCCCTCGCGGTCAGGCCGGTCTGGGCAAGTGCGTCGATGAGTCCGGTTGCAGCAGCGACCAGATATTGCAAGGGCTGATGCGGCAGCCTGCCGTCGACGAATGCCCGGCTCCTGCTCAGGAGCCGGGCATTCGTATGGAGGGCGATTGGGGTGTGCGTGCCGCTCAGCCGCCTGTAAGGGGCCGGGGGCCGCCGAGGCCGTCCCGCGCGGCATGCCGCGGGCCCGCGGTGGCCTCGGACTACCGACGTACGTGACCGGCGTGCGCTCCGTGCCGGGCCGTGCGCGGGCCCGGCAGGTGGGGACCGGCGCGCCGGGCGAGGGTGCCACCGACGGGAGACCGTGTCGCGCCGGGGCCTATTCCGCGGCCGGGGAACGCCGCGCCAGCACCACGGGCGAACCGGCCGGCGCGGGCGCGCGGTGTCCGTCCCGGGCACGCCACCAGGCGCGCAACCGGCCGTGCCGGTCGAGGATCCATACCTCGGCGTGGTCGATCAGCGGCTCGAACCACGGCAGCGCCAGCAGGATCAGCAGCCCCGCGGCCCAGCCGAGTAGGACGTCGCTGAGCCAGTGGGTACCGAGGTAGACGGTGGTGAGGCCGACGCCGAGCGCCATCGCCGCCGACAGGGCAGAAAGCCAGCGCCGCACTCTGGGCGTCGAACCCAGATACGCGAGGATGCCCCAGGTCACCACGGCGTTGGCGGTGTGGCCGCTGGGGAAGATATCGGCCCCCAGGCCCATCTCGTTCGAGCCGATCACGGTCGCGTTGTGCGGGCCGAGCCGCCCCATGCCGATCTTGGCGGCGCCGACGGTGACGTTCAGCGGCACCAGCGAGACACCGAGGGTCGACAGCGGACGGAAGACGCGCTGCCGCCACGAGCGCCAGCCCAGCCCTGCGGCGACCATCACCGCGGTCGGGCCGCGCTGGCCGAGCACCACGTAGTAGTCGGCGAAGGCGTGGATCTGGGGCCACTGCTGGTACGGCCGGAAGAACATCAGCTGCCAGCCGAGCCGGACCAGCCATGAGGTGATCACCACACCCCGGACGATCGCCAGATAGAAGGCGAGCGTCGCGGCAAGCAGCACGATGCGGTGCTGGCTCATCTTCGGCAAATCGATGTGTGCCGGCCGCTCCGGCTCACGGTCCAGCCCGGCCCACAGCCCGATCAGACGCGTGAGTGTTCGTTCGGTTCCCACTCCATATACGTTACGCTCCGTGAATGGATGACACTCTCCGTGCCGGAACCCGCAGATGCGGGGAGTGTGTCGCTGTCACGGTGGCTAGTAGTGCTTCGTCAAGTTGTGGGCTGTCTGTGACTGCTCCGAGGGCTGGGCAGGGGGCGTCCGCAGGTGGTGCAGGTACCGGTCCAGCACCTCAGCAGGTCCTGAAGAACGTTGAGGACCTGGTAGAGGGTCAGGCCGGTGTGCGGACTTTCGGGTCGAGCCGCCTGAGGGTGAGGAATGCCTGGGCGGCGGTCACGAGGGTGACGTGGTGGTGCCAGCCGGGCCAGGTGCGGCCCTCGGAATGGTCCAGTCCGAGGCCACGCTTGAGCTCGCGGTAATCATGCTCGATCCGCCAGCGCATCTTGGCCCACCGCACCAGGTCAGCGGCCGGTGTGGTCGCGGGCAGGTTCGATATCCAGTAGTCCGTCGGAGTGTCCTGGCCGTCCGGCCATTCGACGAGGAGTGTCTGGACGGGCAGGACGCCGTCCCACCGGTTGCGGCCACCGCCCGCCTCCTGGGCTGCGGCCAGGGGCTGCTTGCCCGCGGGCCGCACTGTCAGCACCGCGAACCGTGAGGTCATCGCGCTTTTGCTGCCCTGCCTCCAGGTCACCTCGGTGAACCGCTCCGCACCCGCCTCCGCTGCGAGGACGCAGACGGCTCACGGCGGGGTGCGGTAGCGGGGAAGGGTGGCGGTCCGAGCCCGCCATAGGCAGGCCGGTGCGGCTCGACATCCTCCGGGTGGGCGACTTCCTTCCTGTTCAGGGCCAGGACATAGGACAGCCCTCGCTCCTCGAGACCGAGCCGGAACGGGGTGCTGACGCCGTAGCCGGCGTCGGCGACCACGACCGGCGCCTTCACCTGTCACTCGGCAAGTGTGTCCAGCAGGCCGAGCGCGAGACGCCACTTCTCCCGGTGCACCACCTCGTCGGGGACTCCTGCCCTGCGGCATCGGTCCGGCTCGTCCGTCCACTCACGCGGCAGACAACTGCCACTCAGGCGGACACGAGGCGGTGTCGGTGGCGGCATGGACACTCACCGCGACCTGGCAGTTCGCCCGTTTGCCGATCGCTCCGCAGTACTGGCGGGCCACCCCGACCGACGCCTTGCCCCACTTGGGGAACGACACGTCGTCGATCACCCACACATTGGGCCCGACAACTCCGGACAGCCACCCGGCGATCCGCTGCCTGACCGGCAGCGGATCCCACGACGACTGGCTCACGAACTGCTGCAGGGCCTGCATGTTCCCGTCCGGTAGACGCTCGGCCATCGGCTGGATCGACTTCCGACGCCCGTCCGGCATCAGGCCCCGCAGACAGCACTCGCCCCGCAGTCGGTCCACTTCCCCCAACCTCACCCCAGGCAGCTGCCCACGAACAGCCGAGATCACTCAACGTAACGAAGCACTACGAGGGCGCGTATCGAGTCGTGATCAATTGGTGGTCCGGGTGAGGTCCTTGATCCAGGTCATCGAGGCGCGCAGGTGGAGGCCGGCGAGGTAGCTGTCCGGGGTCTTGTCGTATCGGGTGGCGATGCCTCGCCAGGCCTTGAGCTTGTTGATCAGGCGCGCGACGGTGTTCCTCTCCTCGTAGAGGTCTGCGTCGTGGCTGACCGGCCGGCCGCCCGCGGAGCCCTTCTTCTTCCGGTTGGCGGCCTGGTCTCTCTTCTCCGGGATGACTGCCTTGATGCGGCGTTTCCGCAGGTGGGCCCCGTTGAGCGCAGGAGGAGTAGGCCTTGTCCCCGGCGACCGCGTCCGGCCGGGTGCGGGGGCGGCCGAGGGGACCGCGGACCCGTATCTTCCCCAGCACGGGGATGAACTGCGGGCTGTCCGCGGCCTGGCCCGCGGTCAGGACGAACGCCAGCGGGCGGCACTTGCGGTCGGTGGCGAGGTGGATCTTGCTGGTCTGGCCGCCTCTGGAGCGTCCCAGGAGGGCGGCTTTCAGCCGGAGTCTGCGTCGGCGCCGGATGCGTCGTCGCTCCTCCCGCTTGGGATCGATCTCGGCTTCCCGTCCGTCTTGTTCTTTGAGACTGCCCCTTTTGACCTGCCTTCTCCGCCTCGGCGGCAGCCTTCTCCAGTGCGCCGAGGACCTCCTCGCCCAGGTGCATCCCGGCCGCGTCGAGGTGAGCACGCGCGGTGGTGGAGTCGATGCTGACCAGGAACAGGTCCACCTCGCCCCGGTTCGCCGCTTCCGCGATCAGGCCCTCCAGCAGGGCCTCGAAGACACCGGCGTCACGCCACTGCCGGAAGCGGTTGTGGACGGTCGACCAGGCACCGAACTCCCTCGGCATCTCCCGCCACTGCCCCGCCGGTCTTGAACCGCCAGATCACACCCTCGAACTGCTGCCGTAACCGCTCGGGATACGGGCCGTACTCGCCGATCGGCAGGTACGGCCCTATGAACTCCCGCTCCCCATTCTTCAGTTGCACTCGCGTCACGGAAGAAGATCTACCAATGCAGACCTCACCACGAGGGCGAATCGACAGATTGATCACGACCCGATACGCGCCCTAGCGGGAACGCTGGACATGGTGCCGCCGCGCCGCATCACAACCGCACCACATTCACCCGAGTAATCGCAGCCTCCCATGCTGAGGATGCCGATGTCACTGACGGGATGGCGACGCGGTGGAGTTGGCGGAGCGGCTGGATTCGCCGACCCATGGTGTGCTGTTCGACGTGTAACACAACGGCTTCTGGCATCCGTAGTGGGATCTGCGGCCGGCGGCCACTCAGGATGCCTTGGAAGTGGCTCGCACCTACTTGGCCAAGGTCCCGGTTTTTGGTGCCGATTTAGTCGTATCGGTGTCTGCTGGCGGACCCAAACCGAACGGGCACACCCGTGGTGTCCTCACCGCCCACGGCTCAGGCGCGGCAGCCGGGAGACACAACGCCCGCGGACAGCCGGCCGGGCAACGCGGACGGACAGCGGCAAAGCCCTCGGGGGGCGTCTGCACGGGGCGGTCAATCGACCGCGCGCAATACCAGCCGCACAACGCTCATGACTCCTCGCCCCACCCACCCGAGCAGTCCTGTCTCCACGGCCAGCTCGGCAGCGTCCGCGGCCGCATCCCCCCGCTCCCGACCGGCAAGGACACCGGGAACAAGAACGAGGCCAACGGCGCATCCGCGCACCGCACTTCCTGCATATCGTTTCCCCACTCCAGCAGGTACATCGCCGCGTCGGGGGCGAACTTCATGTCCATCGGGACTTGAAGCTCAGGTTCGACAGGAAGTCGTTGATCTTGATTAGTTCCCGTCGTCGTCAAGCCGAAATTCGTGCAGCCGGTTGCAGGACCACTCGCCGAAGAACGGTGTCTACTCGAAGTAGGCCGGGAACTTCGTCTCGCAAGACACGACGGATGTAACACATACCCGGGTGAATGAGAGCGATGGTGATCGTGGTCCTAACCGCCCACGGCCCATCGCACTCCCGCAACCGCCCCCAGCAACAGAGCCGGAGATATCCACCACCACGGCACGGCCCGCCGCACCGACGGCACCAGCCACAACGCGGCCGCGGCACCGGCCGCCCCGATGGTGAGGACGCACGACAGAACGATTCCGGCGTACGCGTCGTCGTCCCAGGTGCCGGACGGACGGATGGTCAACGCCGTCCAGCAGAAGTACGCGGCAATGAGGGTAAGCAGGGCGAGCGGTACGGCGAGGACCAGGCGGAGGCAGCCGCGGTCGTCGTTCACATGGGAAGGACTGGTCATCAGCGCAGTGCGTTCCTTGCCTCGTCCAGATTGTTCGTGAACCCACGTCCGTAGGCCTGGGCGTCGTCGCTCTCCCAGTACGGGCCGCCGTTGTAGCGTGCGGCAAGCTCCTGGTACTGGACCCACGTCATTTCCTCGGCCGGTACGTTGGCGAACTCGCTCTCCGCCTTGAGCTGGGCCAAGTACTCCGAGGCGATGAAGATGTTCTGTGCTGGGTCCTGCAGTGCTGTTTCCACCATGCCGCGTTGCTGGTCGGTGAGGTGCTCGGGGTCATAACCGAGGACCTCGGCGCCGCGTCGCACCTGGATGGCGATGGGGCCCATGGACGTGTTGTCGGGGTCACCGCCGAGGCGCCACGGCAGGCTCTCAGGGGCGATCGGACTCAGGGGAGAGTCCGCCTGCTCGCGGATGGTGTCGGTCATGTCGTCCAGAATGCCGGGCTGTCCGCCGATCTCCTGCCACGCGATACCGGCAACCATGTCCGGCGGCAGCCCCGAGTTCCGCGCGGCAGCCTTGATGATCTCCTTGTTCGCCGCAATCCACTCGGCCCGCTCCTGGGCATTGGACGGCGGGCTCCAGTAGCTGTCTTGCGCTCCAGGTAGGTTGGCGACCTGGAGGCGGATGTCCCGCAAGGTCGGGGACACGATGTCGTCCCCTGCGAGGGGGTAGTAGTCCTGCTTGGGACCGCTTCCGGGCAGCCGCGTCAACGGGTTCGAACGCGCCTCGGCCGCCTCTTGCCGCAGCTCCGCTATCGCGGAAACGATGTCGACACGCTGGATGAAACCCATCCGGAAGTCCGGCAGCAGGTCGTAGGCCTGCTTGAGCTCGTGCACGCAGATCTCCCGCGCCTCGTGCTCCGTGGTCTTGGCCAGGTAGAAGTCCCCGCCGGCGGCGTCGTGCAACCGGTTCGCGTCGTCGCGGATGTCGTCCACGTCCATGGTCAGTTCAGCGAAGAAGTCCATGACGCCGGTGGTGGCTCGCATGTCCTCCCACTGGCGCATCGGCTCCGCCTCCTGGGCTTCACGGGTGATCGCTGTGCCCTTGGTGTGGATCAGGTTCGCGAGCAATCGCTCGTTCGCCTTGCCATGGGAGTAGTGGGCCTTGGCGACCTCCAGCGCGAACGCGTAGCTGCTCAGGGCGCTGGCGGCCGTGGCATAGCCTTCCGCGAGCTGCGCGATGAGTTTGCGCCCTTCGGCGAGCCGGGCCTCGTAGTGCTGACTGCCCTTGCTCTTCCACTGCGTGTGCTTCTCCGCCCGTTCGGCGGAGGGGTCGACAGACACGAGCATGTCGTGCAGGCGCTTGAACTCGTCCGCGTTCCGTTCGACCAGGGTCGGGTTGCAGCTTTCCAGGAACTCGATGTCCTTGCGGTGGCTTATGCCGCTGCTCATCGAGCCTCCGGGGCGACGTACTGACCGTACTCGAGAACATCGTCGAGGAAGCGTTGAGCCGTGTCGTCATCGATCTTCACGAAGTCGCCGCCGGTTGTCCTCAGGCGAGTGGAGAGCGCCGCGAACAGGGCGACCGCGTCCAGGTACTGGTCATCGGCAAAGCCGGCGAAGCGCGCCACCTGCTTGGCCACGTCTTCGGGCGTCCGCGGCTCCCGGGCCATGGTGGTCAGCTCGGCGTCGGGACGGCCCTCCTGGAGGAAGCCCGCGATCTCGATCAGCAGATTCGCGTTTCCGTTGATCGATTCGGCCTTGGCCACCAAGGAACCGGCGGCTGGGATACCAGACCCTCCGCCACCGTCTGCCGGCAGCTGGTCGATCTGCATGCCGGTCTGCTGACGCGTCAGGGCGTCAGCCTTCAACTGGGCCCACTCTTCATCGAAAGACAACCTTGTCCCCCTCCAACTCGTTGTCTCGAACAGCCAATCGATCATGCCACTGGACAGAGGTACGCCAAAACCTCGCCACTCCGCCTGAGGGCCGGTTCACACACCGTCTTGGCAAGCCGGGCACAACTCGGAGAGCAGAGAACGCACAGAAGCGCGTGTGGGCTCCCAGTCCCCCGGTTCCCGTGTGTGTCGAAGGCGCGCTCAGGACCTGGATGCGCCTACGATCGACGAGGTACGGTCGCGCGCCCAGCCGCCTCGCATTCCTGCTGATCGTTCACCGCGTTGGATGCTCTGACGGATTCCCGCTGTCCGACGGGACCCGCAGGTCACGCGGGCTTTACCGGAATCTGCAGGTAGGAGGCGCGCTCCCCTCCCGTGTGGACGATGTGCTGTCCCTTGTTGGCGGGGGTGTGCTCGCGGTTTCCGGGCATCGTCGTGCCCAAGAGCGACCGGCCGCTGATGACGAGGCGCAGTTGCTCGCCCGGGTAGAAGGTGAGCCCGACGGGGAGCAGGTCGATCTCGGCGTCGACGACTTCGCCAGGTGACAGCTTCTCGACCCGGTCGAAGCTGTGGGCGGGGATTGCCTCGGTGGACAGCTTCTCGTCGAGGTGGCGCATCGAGATGTGCAGTCGTCCGTCGGAACGCTTGTACCGCAGGATCGAGGCGCCCCGCTCGGTGACGTCCTGGATCAGTGCGCCCTGGTTGGGCACGGTGAACTGCTGCAGCGGCGTTCCGTATGCGTCGAGCTTCTGGACGAGGATGAACAGGTCCATGTCGTCATGGCCCTTCGCCTCGACCCACAGGTGTGCCTTCGGGTATCCGACCAGCGTGGTCTCCTGGTCGAAGCGCGTCACGAACGACACCACGTCCGGGTTGGCCCCTACGGTGTAGCCGGCCGTCGCCTCGTCGGGGGGCGCTGTCGTCCCCAGGGTGTGTGAGCGGCCGTCGAGGTAGTACTTCGTCAGCTGAACATCCGCCGGCGGGAACTGGTCCGCCGGGATGTTCACCCGGTCGCCGCCTTCGAGGTCGAGGAGCGAGTAGCGCACGCGTGGCGTCTGGTCCCACCCGTTGTCCTCGCCCTTGAGGAAGTGGTCGAAGAACCGGCGCAGGTCCTCCGTGTTCGCCTCGTCGTAGTAGTCGGGCCATTCCTGGCTGTTGTGGATGCGCAGCCACTCCTCCCTCTGGCCGCGGCCCTAGTAGCTGTTGTTCTGGAGTTGCTCGGCGAAGCCGGTGTCGGGCCTGCCGCCGCGCAGCACCAGGTCGCGGTAGACGTCGCTCACGCCTCCCACGGGTTGATCGCCGCCAGGTGCGGCGGCTGCTCGGCCGCGGTGAACCACTGCGAGACGGCGAGATACGACGTTCCGCTCATCCCTACCTTGCCCGTGCACCAGTCCTGGACGCCCAGCCACTCGATCAGGTCATAGCAGTCCCGGCCCTCCTGCCGGTCCCACACGACGCTGTCGCCCTCGGAGTCCACCACGCCCCGGATGTCCGGGTTGCAGATCGCGTAGCCCTGCGCGCACCAGTACGCCGGGTCGGGACCCTCGAACTTCGCCAGACCCGAGACGATGCCGTTGTCCAGCCCGACCATGCCGAAGATGTTCATCACGCTGGCGGACGTTCCCTGGCCCTTTCCGTACGGGCTCCACGCCACGATGACCGGCACCTTTTCCGCCCCGGCGGGACGGAAGACGTCGACGTGGATCGTGACACCGTCACGGAGGGTGTTACCGGTACGTCCTTGTCGAGGACGATGTCGACGGGCAGCGGCTTGAACGGCGGCGCGATCTGGAAGTGCGCCTCCAGCGTGCGCGTCCCGGGCTCGAACCCGCTCAGGATCCCGTACCGGGCGCCCGGATAGCCGTGCCCCGCGACCGGGACGGCTCCTTCGATGCGAAGATCGTCAAGAAGCGGCAGAAGCGCCTGACCGGTGTCGACGAGATGGTCATCTCACTGGCCGCGAAGGGTTTGACCACCGGTGAGGTCCAGGCCCACCTGGCCGAGGTCTCCCGCCAGACCATCTCCACCATCACCGACAAGGTCCTGGAGGGCATGGCCGAGTGGCAGAGCCGGCCTCTCGACGCCGTCTATCCGGTGGTCTTCATCGACGCCATCCACGTGAAGATCCGCGACGGCGCGGTCGCCAACCGGCCGATCTACGTGGCCCTGGCCGTCACCGGCGAGGGCCGGCGCGAGATCCTGGGCCTGTGGGCGGGCGACGGCGGCGAGGGCGACAAGCACTGGCTGCGCATTCTCACCGAGATCAAGAACCGCGGCGTGAGTGACGTGCTGTTGCTGGTCTGCGACGGGCTCAAGGGCCTGCCCGAGGCGGTGGAGACGGTCTGGCCGAGGACGATCGTGCAGACCGGTGTGGTGCACCTGCTGCGGAACTCCTTCCGCTATGCCGCCCGCCAGGACTGGGGCAAGATCGCCCGCCTCCTCAAGCCCATCTACACCGCGCCGACCGAGGAAGCCGCCCTGGAGCGGTTCGCCGAGTTCGCCGACGCCTGGGACAGGAAGTATCCGGCGATCGTGAAACTGTGGGAGAACGCCTGGGAGGAGTTCACTCCGTTCCTGCGAGTCGACACCGAGATCCGCCGCATCGTCTGCACCACCAACGCGATCGAGTCGGTGAACGCGCGGATCCGGCGAGCGGTCAAGGCTCGCGGCCACTTCCCCAACGACCAAGCCGCGTTGAAGTGCGTCTACATGGCGATCACGTCCCTCGATCCCACGGGCAAGGGCCAGGCCCGCTGGACCATGCGCTGGAAGACCGCATTGAACGCCTTCGACATCACCTTCGACGGCCGACTCTCAGCAGCCCGTCAGTAACCCAACACCTCGGTTACACCGTTCATTTGAGAGACCCCCGGACCGAGGCGAGGGCCGGCCAGTGCCCTAATCGTGTTGACCGCCCCCGGCAGGCAATGCTGGAGTCGGCACGTGGACAGCATCCCCGCCAACCGGCGGCTCTGGAACAAGATCAGCAGCGCCTACCAGCACGAGCACGATCCGCAAATCGGCGCCACACCACGGCTGTGGGGCATGTACTCCATCCCCGACGCGCACCTGCACGCCCTGGGCGACGTCACCGGCAAGCGCGTCCTCGAACTCGGCTGCGGCGCCGGCCAGTGGTCCAGGGCGCTCGCCGCCGAGGGCGCCACCGTGGTCGGGCTCGACCTGTCCGAAGCCCAACTCGCCGCAGCGGCCCGCGCGATGGGAGCGGCCCGCTACCCGCTAGTACAAGGTGCCGCCGAACAACTCCCCTTCGCCGCCGACAGCTTCGACCTGGTGTTCTGCGACTTCGGTGGGCTCAGCTGGGCGCCCCCGCACCTGGCCGTCCCGCAGGCCGCACGCGTCTTGGGCCGAGGCGGGCGCCTGGTGTTCAACGTCGCCAGCCCATGGTTCGAAGCCTGCTACGACGAAGCCGCCAGCCGCGTGACCACGACGCTGCAGCAGGACTACTTCGGGCTGAACACCATCGCCGAAGACGACGGCGCGACCAGCTATCAACTCACCTACGGCGACTGGGTAAAGGTCCTGCGCGGCGCGGGTCTCATCATCGACGACCTCATCGAGCCGCGGCCCGAACTCGGAACACCCAACGGCTACAACGAAACCGACCCACCCGACTGGGCACACCGCTGGCCGGCGGAACTGCTCTGGGTAACCCACAAACCGTAAGTTCCGCCGCGCCGAGACGTGAAGGCATCCCCTCGCCGGGCAGGATTAGGCTGCTTCGTTCGGATCTCGCGAGGCTTGTCATACTTCCCGCATGGAGATGCAAGCTGCGGAGGCGGCACGGCGTTGACTTGTTGATCAGGGCGTTCGCCAGGCGGCGCGACGGGTGGGTGAGCGGCGAGAGGCCGGACGTGCTGCTCACCACCCCAAGTGGCGCATTCCTGGGCTGGCGATGTGTTCGCCGAAGACCTGGAAGCAGCCGACCAGCTGCGGTTGGCCTTCGGGCTGCTGGACCTCCTCGACGACTACTGGGTCACGTGCGAGATGCGGTTCGCGTACGAGAGCACGGACGGTCCCCTGCTGGCCGACAGCTGTGGAACGGCTACCGTCAGCGGCTGGAGGCGGACCGGGACGCCGAAGCCGTCACCTACTCGCTGTGGGTGGACTGGTTCGAGGACCACACCACTTCCGCGACGGCCTTCGCCGAGGTCCTTGGCAATGACATCGACCGAGTGGTGGCCGAGCAATCGGAAGCCCGACTCCGCCGAGCCCGTCGGGTTCTGGAGTGTTCAGGCCCGGTGCGCTGGACGGTGAAGGAGCCGACGCACCGCACCGCCGTACGGCTTCCCGCCCTGCATTCAGCCCTCTGCCGGGGTCTTCGGGCGGGTTTCCACGACATCTACGGCGACCTGGAACCGCGTGCCGCACTGGCCCTCCTCGACCAGCTGGACCTCCCCACGGACACCCAGCACCTTGCCGAACTGCGCCACGTACTCGCCGCGGGGCACAAGAACCACTACCGCAGTCCCGGTGCCTGGGACGATGCGGTCCGCTCCTGCTCCGGAGCCGTGGGCCTGACAGACCAAAGAAAGAAGCCGGCGACGTAGACCGGCCAGGTAGATGGTCGCGGTCTTCTCATAGCCCGTGGCGATGCCACGCCACCGCTTCAAGCGATTGATGCACCACTCGACAGTGTTGCGCTGCTGGTACGCCGCGCGGTCGAAGGCGGGTGGCCTGCCTCCCCGGCTCCCTCGACGTAGGCGGTGAGCGCGCTGGTCAGCCGGAACCGGGATGACCGTGCAGATGCCGCGCCTGCGCAGGTACTGGCAGATGGCGCGGAAGGAATACGCCTTGTCAGCCAGCAGCATGTCCGGGGTGCTGCGCGGCCGTCCGTGGAGGCGAGGAACACGCAGACGGGCCATCACATTTGGTGAAGACAGGCGCGTCCCCGGCCTGTCCGGGGGTGAGGACGAACGCCAGAGGACGGCATCGGCCGTCTGCCGTGAGGTAGATCTAATGGCTAAGCAGTGAGGCCGAGTACGGAAGCGCAAGGGCCCGCTGTGTGAGGTGGAATCCTGCCGCCGTTCCGGGACTGTGATCCCTCAGGTCAGACCGGCTTCTTCACGGTTCCGGCACGCTGGGCCTCGATTCCAATCACGCCCGGCGGTTCTGGATGCGGCACCTACCCCGGCGGCAGCGGCCCGGCTCACCCGCAGCCAACTACTGCATCGGGTGCTCCAGCAAGGATTCGCAGCTGGCGACGGGCTGGGTGGACAAGGCCGACGGGCGAAACCGCCGCCGACCTCCACTCCAGCCCTTGATCAACCTATCGAATCTCGATAGATTTCCATCGTAACTCAATGGAAGGAGGGGCTGTGGGAAAGCTGGCAGTGCGTGCGCTGTGCGCCGTGCTCGTGGTGGTACTCGTCGGCACCGTGTTCGTACAGGCAGGGATGGTGTGGGCGTTGGCCACCGACCCGGAGGACGGGTCGCTCCCGCTGACCCCGCTGCGCGTGATCACGATCCTGGGTATGGTGTCGGTCCAGGTCACCGTGGTCTGCGTAGGGCGGCTGGTGACGATGGTGCGACGCGGAACCGTGTTCTCAAACGCCGCCTTCCGGTACGTGGACGGCGTGATCGGCGCGATCTTTGCGGCTGCCCTGCTGTGGTTCGCGGTCACGGGCATCAATGCGCCGGGCCAGCGGGAGGACCCGGGCGTCACCGTCATCATGGGCGGGGTCGGCGTGGCCATCCTCGGGGTCGCGCTCATCGTGCTCCTGCTGCGGATGCTGCTCGCCCAGGCCGTCGCCCGCGACGTCGAAGCGGCGCGCATGCAGGCCGAGTTGGACGAGGTCATCTGATGCCGATCGCCATCGACATCGACGTGATGCTGGCCAGGCGGAAGATGTCCGTGGGCGAGCTCGCGGAGCGCGTAGGGATCACCCCGGCCAACCTGGCGGTGCTCAAGAACGGCCGCGCCAAGGCGGTGCGCTTCACGACGCTCGCCGCGCTCTGCGAGGTGCTCGAGTGCCAGCCGGGCGACCTGCTGCGCTGGGAGGCTGAGGACGCCGCGGGCGGATGACGAACGTGACCTCCCCGACGACGAACCCCGTCCTTCCGGCGCGGAAGGGCGGGGTTCGTCGTCGGGCGGGCAGCCAGGGCTTCGCCCTGATCGCTCGGCCGGCACCGGCTCCGCCTGGTCCTGGCCCAACTCGACGCAGGCGAGAAGACCGACCAGATGACCTGCCCGCCGGCGACGCGTCCGTGGCCGCTGCTCGGCGAACGGCAGGGCAGTCAGGCGGCAGAGCGTGGTCATCGGCGATATCCTCAAGGAGGTCGGTTTCGAGCGGCTCGGCGTGCCCGAGCGAGAAGGGCGAGAGCCACTCGACGCCGATCAGCGAGGAGAACATTCGAGGAGCTCGACGAGCCGGCCGGCTGTTCATCGGCGCCCTACATCGGCACCTTGCCTTCGACCGGCTGATGCGCCGACCTCCTCGACGAGCCGGCCGAAAAGCCTGCCTGTCGGCAGCTGAACGCCGAGCCCGACAAGCGCGTGACCGTGCCGGACGGCGTCACGTGGACGCGCCGGGGCGAGGTGTGGAGGCGGCGGCCCCGTTGCTCGACGACTTCCCAAAGGCGATGGTCACGTGAGTGCTGACCCTGAACTCTCCGGACGGCTCGCCCTCGTGACGGGCGCGGGCAGGGGCATCGGCAAGGCGGTGGTGACGGTGCTGGTGGAACGCGGCGCCCGGGTACTCGCCACCGACCTGGACCCCGAGGGCGTGGAGGCGCTCGCCGGAACCTACGGCGAGCAGGTCACCGCCCGCCCGCTCGACGTCACGGACGCCGGAGCCGTCGAAGCCCTCGTGGCAGAGACCGAGGCCGAGCGCGCGCTCGGTGCGATGGACATAGCGGTCAACGTCGCCGGAATCCTTCGGAGTTCCCAGGCCGTGGACCTGTCGGACGAGGACTGGGCGGCCACCTTCGCCGTCAACACCAGCGGCGTCTTCCACGTCTCACGGTCGGCCGCCCGCCGCATGGCCGAGCGTGGCCGCGGCAGCATCGTTACGGTGGCCTCGAACGCGGCCGGCATCCCCCGCGCGGGCCTGTCCGCCTACGCCGCCTCCAAGTCCGCCGCCGTGATGTTCACCAAATGCCTGGGCCTGGAGGTGGCCTCGCGGGGCGTCCGCTGCAACACGGTCTCCCCCGGCTCGACTCTGACCGACATGCAGCGCGCCCTGTGGACCGACCACGAGAACCAGGACCCGGCGGCCGCCGCGCGCCGCGTCGTCGAGGGAGACCTCGCGACGCACCGCACCGGCATCCCGCTCGGCCGGCTCGCCGATCCCTGCGACATCGCCGAGGCGGTCGCCTTCCTCGTGTCCGACCGCGCGCGTCACATCACCATGCACGACCTGTACGTCGACGGCGGCGCCACCTTGCGGGCCTGAACCCGCTCGCCCCACAGCGGCTCCGCCGACCACGGATCGTGCCTCCCCCGCTGGAGACATCCATGTCCGCCTCTCTGCGCGAACCCCCTGCCACGGCCCTCGTCTCTCCCGGCGCGGCAACCGCCCTGCTCGACGCCTACCGCGCGGGCACCGACCGGTTCCTCGCCTCGCCCCACCACACCCTGCTGGGCAACGGAGCCGCCGCCGACGTACCCCACGACACGCGGCCGTTGACATGGCGAGTGCGTGCCGTCCTGGACGCCCGGAGACGGGCGGGCGCCCCGGCACCGATCGTCGTGGGCTCCGTCCCCTTCGCCTTGGACGCCCCGCACTCCCTGGTCTCGCCCCGGTCCGTCCAGTGGGCGCCGCCGCTGAGTGGGGACCCGCTCATCACCCTGCCCGCGCCACTCCCGCAGGAGGGCGCCGACTGGCAGGTGCGGGAGGTTCCCGCGCCCGAGCGGTACGGCCAGGTGGTCGCCGACGCGGTGACGCGGATGCGGTCCGGGGAGTTCACCAAGGTCGTCCTCGCTCGCACACTGGAGCTGACCTCACCCGACGAGCCCGATCTGCCAGCCATGCTGAGCCGCCTGGCCCGCCGCGACCCCGCCGGATACACCTTCGCCGTCCCCAGCGGCCCCGGTCGCACGCTCATAGGAGCCAGCCCCGAACTGCTCGTCGCCCGAAGGGGCGGCCGCCTGACCGCGAACCCCCTGGGCGGGTCCGCGCCGCGCAGCACCGACCTGGCCGAGGACGTCCGACGCGCGGCGGCACTCCTGGAGTCGCCCAAGGACCTGCACGAGCACGCCGTCGTCGTCGACGCCGTACGCGAGGCGCTCGCGCCGTTCTGCACCTGCCTGGAGGTGCCCGAGCGGCCCACTCTGATGCGTACGGCGGCGATGTGGCACCTGTCGACCAGCGTCACGGGCGATCTGGCCGACCCTGACGTCACCTCCCTGGAGCTGGCATCCGCCCTGCACCCCACACCGGCGGTGTGCGGCACCCCGACCGAGGTGGCCCGAGCCGTGATCGCCGAGTCGGAGCCGTTTGATCGCGGCCCGTACACCGGCATGGTCGGCTGGCAGGACGCGGACGGGGACGGAGAGTGGGTCGTGACGATCCGCTGCGCCGAGGCCGCAGGGCGCTCGCTCAGGCTGTTCGCGGGCGCCGGGGTGGTGGCCGCCTCGGCGCCGGAGGCCGAGACCGCGGAGACCAGCGCCAAGTTCCGTACGTTCCTCGATGCCGTGGGAGCTTCGCTGTGACCGCCCACCCTCCCCCAGCCTCCGGCACGGGGGATCCCGTCGCGACCACGCCGGGCATCGGCGCACCCACCTGGCCCCCGGAGTTCGCCGAGCGCTACCGCGCGGCGGGCTACTGGCGCGGCGAGACCCTCGGGGGCTTACTGCGCGAGCGAGCCGCCGCCCACCCCGACCGCATCGCCCTCGTCGACCCGGTGCCCGAGCGCCGCACCTGGACCTATCGGGAACTGGACGAGCGCGCCGACCGGCTGGCTGTCGGCTTCGCAGCGCGCGGGATCTCCAAGGGCGACCGGGTCGTTCTGCAGCTGCCGAACACCGGCGAGTTCATCGAGGTCGTCTTCGCGTTGTTCCGCATCGGTGCGCTGCCCGTGTACGCGCTGCCCGCGCATCGGGAGACGGAGATCGACCACTTCTGCTCCTTCGCCGAGGCCGTCGCCTATGTGGTCCCCGACCGTCACGCGGGGTTCGACCACCGCGAGCTCGCGACGCGGGTGGCACAGCGCACGCCGAGCCTGCGGCACGTCTTCGTCGTCGGCGACCCGGGCGAGCACACCGCGCTGTCCGACGTGCCGTGCGACCCGGTCGTCATGCCCACCGGACCGGAGCCGCACGAGCTGGCGTTCCTGCAGGTGTCGGGCGGTACGACAGGGATGCCGAAACTCATCCCGCGCACCCACGACGACTACGTCTACTCGCTGCGGGGCTCCGACGAGATCTGCGGCGTCGACGCCGACACCCGCTTCCTCGTCGTCCTGCCGGCCGCACACAACTTCCCGATGAGCTCGCCGGGCTGGCTGGGCACGCTGTATGCCGGGGGCACCGTCGTGCTGTCCCCCGGCCCGGACCCGGCGACGGCCCTGCCCCTCGTCGAGCAGGAGCGCATCACGATGACGGGGCTGGTGCCGCCACTGGCCCTCCTGTGGACCGAGGCGGGTCCGAAGGCGGATCATGACCTGACGAGTCTGGAGCTGGCGCTCGTCGGCGGCGCCAAGTTCAGCGCGGAGGCCGCTCGCCGTCTGGAACCCGCCCTGGGCTGCCGGCTGATGCAGGTCTTCGGCATGGCCGAGGGGCTCGTCAACTACACCCGGCTGGACGACGACTTCGAGACCGTGGTCACCACACAGGGCCGCCCGATCTCCCCGGACGACGAGATCCGCGTCGTCGACGACACCGAGCACGACGTCCCCGAGGGCGCGTTCGGGCACCTGCTGACCCGCGGCCCGTACACGATCCGCGGCTACTGGCGTGCCCCCGGCCACAACACACGCGCCTTCACACCGGACGGCTTCTACCGCACCGGCGACATCGTGCGCCGCACCCCGACGGGCCACCTCGTCGTCGAGGGCAGGGCCAAGGACCAGATCAACCGGGGCGGTGAGAAGGTCGCGCCGGAGGAGGTCGAGAACATCATCCTCGCCCATCCGTCCGTGCACGACGTCTGCGTCGTCGCGGTGCCCGACGCGTACCTGGGGGAACGCTCACTCGCCTACGTCGTCCTCCGCCAGGATGCGGAGCAGCTGAAGCCGGCCGCCATCAAGCGGTTCGTCCGTGACCGCGGCATCGCCGACTACAAGGTCCCCGATCTCGTCGAATTCGTCGACGCCTTCCCGCGGACCGGGGTCGGCAAGGTCAGCAAGAAAGGGCTGCGGTCCACCGCGGCCGCCTCCGAGCCGCACTGAAAGGCTCCGCCATGGCACTTCCCGCCATCGCCTCCTACCCGCTGCCGGCGCCGGGCGAGCTGCCGGAGAACCGGGTCGCCTGGGCCGTGGACCCCGCGCGCGCCGCGCTGCTCGTTCACGACCTGCAGAAACATTTCCTCGGTGCGTTTCCCTCCGGCGAACAACCGCTGACGGGGATGCTGGGCAACACCGGCCGGCTGCTGGAGCGCGCCCGTGGCCTCGGCATGCCGGTCGTGTACTCGGCGCAGCGCGGCGGCCAGACGCCTCGCCAGCGCGGGCTCCAGCTCGACTTCTGGGGCCCCGGCGTCGCCGACGACGCCGACGCGCTCGCCGTGCCGGACGAGGTCGCACCACATCCCGGCGACACGGTCCTGACCAAGTGGAAGTACAGCGCGTTCGTGCGCACCGGGCTGTCGCGGCTGCTCCGTGAGACGGGCCGCGACCAGTTGGTCGTCATCGGTGTGTACGCGCACATCGGCGTGCTGGTGACCGCCTGCGACGCGTGGATGCAGGATATTCAGGCGTTCGTCGTCGCCGATGCCGTCGCCGACTTCTCCCGCGACGACCACGACATGGCCCTGCGCTGGGCCGCCGGCCGCTGCGCGTTCGTGACCACCACGGACGCGCTCTTCAAGGAGTTCTGAGCACCGTGGCCCTCACCCTGGAGCAGCTCCGCAGCGATGTCGCCGACTGTCTCGGCGAGGATCCCGCGGACATCCCCTTCGACGAGAACCTCGTGGACTACGGAATCGACTCGGTCCGCATCATGACACTGCTCGAACGATGGCGCCGCGAGCACGGCGTCGAAGCGGGCTTCGCGGACCTCGCCGAGCAGCCGGTCCTCAAGGCCTGGGCAGTACTGCTGGGGGCCTCATGACCTCCGTCACGACCACCGGCACCCCGGCCACCGTGCTGCCGCTCACCGCGGCCCAGTCGGGCATGTGGTACGCGCAGGCCCTCGATCCTCTCAGCCCCGCGCAGAACACCGCGGAGTGCCTGGACATCGACGGACCGCTCGATCCGGACCTCTTCGCCGCAGCCCTGCGCCGCGTCACCGCCGAGGCCGACGCCTTGCGGGTCTGCATAGAGAACGGCCCGGAGGGTCCTCGCCAGCGCGTACGCGCCACCGTCGAGCTGCCACTGACCGTGCTCGATCTGCGCGACGGTGACGGTGCCGAGCGGAAGGCCGAGGCGTGGATGCGCGCCGACCTCGCCAAGCCCTGCGATCTGGCGGCCGGACCCCTCTTCCGGCATGCCCTGTTCCGGGTCGGCACGCAGCGATGGCTGTGGTACCAGCGCATCCACCACCTCGTCATCGACGGCTTCGGCTACTCGCTCCTCGTACGACGCACCGCCGAGGCATACACGGCGCTCGCCCGGGGCGAGGAACCCGCCCCTCGCTCCTTCGGAGCCCTCGCCGACCTCGTTGACGAGGATGCCGCCTACCGCGCGTCCGACGCCTTCGCGGCCGACCGGGCCCATTGGACGAAGGCGTTCGCCGACCGGCCCCAGGCGCCCCGGCTCGCGGGCCGCGGCGCGCTGCCCTCGCGCACGTTCCGTCGCCGTACGACTCGGCTGACTCCCGAGACCACCGAAGGTCTGCGCGAACTGGCCGCCCGGGTCCGCGCGACATGGCCGGACATTCTGGTCGCCGCACAGGCCCTCTACACCTCCCGCGCCACCGACCGGTCCGAGGTCGTGCTCGGCCTGCCCATGATGAGCCGCATGGGGTCGGCCGCGCTGCGCGTGCCGGGCATGGTGATGAACGTGCTCCCCCTCAGGCTGACCGTCGCCCCCGACGCGACCTTCGCCGAACTGGTGCACCAGGTCGTGCTCGGCATCCGCGAGGTGCGACGCCACCAGCGCTTCCGCTACGAAGACATCCGCCGCGACCTGGGACTGCTCGGCGAGAGCCACGCCCTGATCGGCCCGGTCATCAACATCATGCCCTTCGACTACGGCGTCGACTTCGCAGGTGCCCCCGCGCGGGCGCGCAACCTCGCCGCAGGCCCTGTCGACGACCTGAGGGTCAACGTCTACGACCGCGCCGACGGCCGGGGCCTGGGAATCGACCACGACGGCAACCCCTCGCTGTACGAGGGCGCCGAACTCGCCACCCACCAGGAGCGCTTCGTGCACCTGCTGGCCCGTCTCACCGGCACCGACCCTCGGCAGCCGCTCGCTGTTCACACCATCGCGACGCCCGCCGAACAGGCTCTGGTCCTGAACGAGTTCAACCAGACAGCACGTGCACTGCCCGCGACCACGCTCATCGGCCCGATCGAGGCACGCGCCACGCGCACCCCGGACGCGACCGCGCTGGTGTACGGGGACCACTCCTTGACGTACGCGGAGCTGAACGCCCACGCCAACCGGCTGGCCTGGCATCTGCAGACCCTCGGCGCCCGGCCGGGTGCAGTGGTCGCGGTCTGCGTGCCGCGCTCGCTGGAGCTGGTCGCCACCGTACTCGCCGTGCTCAAGTCGGGTGCCGCCTATCTGCCGCTCGACCCGGAGTATCCGGCTCGGCGACTGGCGTACATGATCCAGGACGCGGCGCCGGTGTGCGCCGTGGCCGACCGCGCGGGACGCCTTCCCGAGGACGTCGAAGCCCCCGTGGTCGCCCTCGACGCACTCGACGTGTCCCCCTACCCACCGACCGACCCGGCACGTGCGCTCACGCCCGCCCATCCCGCGTACGTCATGTACACCTCCGGCTCCACGGGCCGCCCCAAGGGCGTCGTCGTCTCGCACGGGGCGATCGACAACCGGCTGCGCTGGATGCAGCACTCCTACCCGCTGACCGCCGACGACCGGGTACTGCAGAAGACTCCGCCGTCGTTCGACGTGTCCGTATGGGAGTTCTGCTGGCCGCTGCGCGAGGGCGCGACGGTCGTCGTCGCCGAGCCGGGGGCCCACAAGGACCCGGTCGCGCTCTCCTCCCTGATGCGCGCTCAGTCCGTGACGACCTGCCACTTCGTGCCGTCGATGCTCCGGGTCTTCCTTGCCGGGGCCGACACGGCCGCCTGCACGGGGCTGCGCCGGGTCTTCTGCGGCGGTGAGGCTTTGCCCCCCGAGACGGTGCGCGCCTTCGTGCGGGCGCTGCCCGACGTCGAACTGCACAATCTGTACGGGCCGGTGGAGGCCGCCGTCGATGTCACGTACCACGCGTGTGGACGGGACGGCAGTGGCCCGGTGCCGATCGGCGGCCCGGTGTGGAACACCCGCCTCTACGTGCTGGACGCGGCGCTCCAGCCGTGCCCGCCGGGCATTGCAGGTGAGCTGTACCTGGCAGGACGGCAGTTGGCCGACAGCTATCTGAACCGCCCTGCGCTGACGGCGTCCCGGTTCGTCGCCGACCCCTTCGGGCCGCCGGGCGGCAGGATGTACCGCACGGGCGACCTGGCGCGCTGGACGGATCGGGGCGAGCTCGAGTACCTCGGCCGTACCGACCACCAGGTGAAGCTGCGCGGGCAGCGCATCGAGCTGGGCGAGATCGAGGCCGCGCTGGCGGATCAGCCCGGCGTGGACGGCGCGTGCGCCGTGGTGCGGGAGGATCGGCTCGTCGGGTACGTGACCGGTGGCGCCGACCCCGCGGCCGTACGGGCCCAGCTGGCGCGGATCCTGCCGGAACACATGGTCCCCGCCACCGTCGTGGGCCTCGACACGTTCCCGCTGAGCGCCCATGGCAAGCTGGACCGCCGCGCACTGCCCGCCCCTGTCGTCACCGGTGGCGAGCGCAACACCAGTCGTCCGTCCGGCCGGCTCGAGGAGGTGCTCACAGGGCTCTTCTCGGAGGTGCTCGGGGTCGCCCGGGTCGGTCCCCACGACGCGTTCTTCGACCTGGGCGGCACGTCGTTGTCCGCGGTGCGGCTGGTGGCGCGGGTGCGGCGGGAATGCGGCGCCGAGCTGACCATCGGTTCGCTGTTCGAGGCACCCACCCCCGCCGCTCTCGCCGCGCGTCTCGAGGCCACGGGGCCGCCACACGGCGCCGGCCTCGCAGGAAACGCGGCCGAAGGCGCCCTCGACGTCCTCCTTCCGCTGCGTACCGACGGCAAGCGGCCCCCGCTGTTCGCGTTCCACCCCGGAGGTGGCATCTCCTGGTGCTACGCGGGCCTGGCATCCCGCCTCGGTCCGGACCAGCCCCTGTACGGAATCCAGGCACGCGGCCTGGTCGGCGACGAGCCGCTGCCGCGCACTCTGCCGGAGCAGGTGGCCGACTACGTCGAGTGCCTCCGCGTGGTGCGGCCACATGGTCCGTACCGGCTGACCGGCTGGTCTCTCGGCGGGATCCTCGCGCACACCGCGGCCTGCGTGCTCCAGGAAGCCGGTGAGGAGGTCGAGCTCCTCGCGCTGTTCGACGCGTTTCCGGCCGACCAGTGGCGGGAGCGGCCCGCGCCCGAGGAGGGCGACGCCCTCACCGCGATACTGCGCATGGCCGGCTACGACCGCACCGACGAGCGCACCCGCGATGACGTTCTGACCACGCTGCGCCGGGTGGGCAGCCCCCTCGCCGGTCTCACCGACCGGACGCTGTCGAGGATCATCGAAATCGTGCCCCACCACGCGCGCATGGTGCGTGAGCACCAGCACCGCTGCTTCCAGGGCGACCTGTTCTTCTTCACGGCAGCCGCGCCACGGGCGGAGGACTGGCTCACCTGGAAGGCATGGCACCCCCACGTCAGCGGCCCGATCGTCAACCACGACCTGGACTGCACCCATCCTGAACTGTTGCAGGACGGCCACCTCGACGACATCGCCGCCCTCCTGGCGGCGCGCCTCAAGGAGCTCGACGCATGAGCTATGAAGCCGGACCGTTCGATCCAGGCCCCGACGGCAAGGACACCCACCTCGTACTGGAGAACGCCCAAGGACAGCAGTCCCTGTGGCCCACTTGGCGCGCCGTACCACCGGGCTGGAACACCCGCTTCGGCCCCGCCCCACACGAGGCCTGCGCCCGCCAGGTGGCCCGCGATGCCGCCGGCGGCACCCCTGTCGAGCCACTGGGCCCGCCGCCCGGCTAGGCGGTTCCGTTTGGATCAAGGTGGGCGGCGAGTGATGGCGGCGGTCGTTCCCGGGTGGCACTCTTGAGCGATGCAACCTGGGCCCCCCGCCACCGAGAACGATTTGCGGCACCTGCTCAATGAGTGGGACCCGATCGGTGTAGCCGACGATGTGCAGGATGAGTACGACTGCATGCTCGCCCCTTTGCTCCAGCGGCTCCGTGAGCGCGGTGACCAGACGGAGATCGGTGCCTTTCTGCGGCACGAACTGGAGGATCACTTCGGCCTAGACCCTCTGGATTCGCAGCCGGAAGCGATGGCAGCCCGAGTGATCGCCTGGTGGACAGCTGTCGGCCGAGCCGACGACCCAGGCAGCATGTAGCCGCTCACTCCAGATCTGGCTGATCGTTGGTCCGGGTGTGCCGTTGACTGACGCGCAGTGGGCGCGGATTGAGACGTTGCTTCCGGATCGGACGCCGAAGCGTGGTGGCCGGTGGCGGGATCATCGCGGGGTGATCGACGCGATCGCATGGCAGGCATCTTCCTCTGGTCCGCTAGGTGATCCAAACGAAACTGCCTAGCCGGGTGAACCTGCCCGTCACGGCACTGGCCACAGTGCGACCCCACAGCGCGGGCGTTGTCGGGCGCCGAAGCGAACCTTCCGCAGTACCTTCTTGGTGCGTACGCACGCGCCCTCGCGTAGGTAGTCCAGCGTTGAGCGCAGCACTTGGGCGCCGGCGTCGTAGCTGGTCGTCGCCCGCACGTCGAGCCATGCCCCGTCCCGGTCCACGACCGACGTGTGGTGGTAGGGCGAGTCGGGGAGCCGGCACTGTCCTGTTCCAGCCACTCGACCGGCAGTCGCTCGTCCTCGGCCCGCTGACGGTCACCCAGGTCCTCCAGTGGCTTCATCGCGCCACCGCCGGCGTCGGACCGAAAGCGTCAGCAAGGCTGGTCAGGATGGAGCCGGACCAACTGCTCTCCCCGAACACGCTGACCGGTATGGCGAGCACGCCGCACTCACGCCGGAGCGTCTCCGCTGGCATCTCAACCGGGAAGAAGTAGTTGCCGGAACAGGTCCGGCTGGCCGTCGGGATCGCCCCGAGCACCTCGTCCGGCAACCGTTCGAACAACCGCTCAGCCCGTGCGGCCAGTTCGTCGACGACCTGCCGGGGCACGTCACTGTGCTCGGTCAGCAGGCGATCGGCGAGCCTCAGCTGAGCCGGCGTCGGCGGATCCGCCCGGAACGCTTCGGCCAGTTCGGCTTGCGCCGGGCCCAGCAGGACCACGCCGAACGTGCGTGGCCACAGCCATCCCTTGGTGACCGAGTGCAGCAGGACCGCGCAACCGGTGTCCCACAATCGCCGTGTGCCGGCGGCGAACGGGACTCCCAGGTCGTAGACGCTGTCGATCAGCAGGCGGCGGTGCGGTGATTCCCGCAACCACGAGATCACCGCGGCGCACCCGGCATCGGACAGGTACCGGCCGAGTGGCTTGCTGGGGTTGGAGAGCAGCAGGTATTCGGGCCGGTCGTCCGCCGGCGACCTCGGCAGGGCCGGCGCCGGCAGCGTCGGGTAGGACGCGGGCGCCAGGCCCGCAGCCCGGGCCAGGTCGAAGTAGACCGGGTACACGTCACTGGGCAGCCACAACCGCGCCTGCACGGCGCGCAGCCAGTGGAACACCACGCCGAGCCCGTGACGGACCCCTCGACAGACCATGGCGCGGCCGGATGACTCTTCCGGCAGCTCGAAACGCCGCAGCCAGGCACGGACGAGATCGCACCGGTGCACCGTCCTCATGTCGGTCGGCGGTTCCGGTCGCATCGGAGCGAGCGCCCTGTACACGTTGGTCTCGGCGGCGTCCAGAAGCGACGAGGAAGCACTGAGTTGCCGCTGCCGCCATTCCCGGAACTCGTCGAACCTCATGCCGTTGCACCTTCCGGCACGATCTCGCTGGCCCGGTCTTCCAGGGAGGCGTAGCAGCGTCCGTCGGCCATGACGTTCCAGCTGCGTGCGACCCCGTTGGTGCGTTCCCAGAGCAAGCCTGGGTTCGGTTTGACGTGCTCCTGGCTTAAAGTCCAGGGATTCCAGTCGGGGTCGGCTGACCCTTCCGGGGGCTTCCTGCTTCACCGCGCTGTGCCGGGACTTTCGTCCTGGTCTTGCCGGCGCTCCACGGCCTGCACGATCGCGGTCGCGCGGCGTGGGCAGCAGCGCGGCTTGGCCGGGATCTTCCATGTCTTGAGCGTGGCGACGGTGCGTTCGCCGAGTTCCAGGGCCGTGGCGTGGAGGCCTTTGACTCATTCCCGGTGCGGCACGTTCCACAGGTGGAGGGTGGTCTTGTCCTTGGAGACCGTGTACCAGGCGCCCTGCCCCGCCGATCGGGGAGGTCCCGAGACAGGGAAGGGGTAGGCGATCCGGCCGCGCAGGGCCATCGTGTGCGGGTCGACAAACCAGTGGCGGGGGTCCTCCGCGGAGTCCTCGGTGCCGACCACGGCGGTGTCGTCGTAGGGGAACGCCGCCGCCTCGTAGTCCCACAGAACGCGGTCGTCGTCCGAGCTTGCGGGAAGGGGCACGGCTTCGTCGGCGTCCAGATGCCGCAGTTCGATGCCGTCCTCCGCCCGGTGCAGGTAGAGGGTCCACTGCCCCAGGTCCGTGGTCAGGAAGTGCTCCCCGGACGGACTCACTGCGAGGAGGACCTCCTCGATGAACCGCTGGACGGTGAGGTTCGCGCCGTCCCAGTGTCCCCACAGCACGGGCGAGTTCTCCTCGCCCTCGCCGACCGTCAGCCCCATGTAGGCCGGGTTCGGATGGGGGAAGTGGAGGGAGCCCGATCCCACGGTCATCGTGTCGGCCCGGGTCAGTACCGTGCCGTCGGCGGGGTCGAGGATCAGCCATTCCTCGTTGACGTCGCGCCCCGCGCGGTTGCGGACGTGCGCCCACAGCAGCTTGCCGTCCGCGGAGAATGCCGCCGAGCCGACGTCCGCGTGGCCGTGGTGGTAGTCGTCGGCGTACTCGGAGAACGAGGCATGGGCCCCGGTGCACACGGCGGGGGACCAACAACCGTGCCGGATCTCCCACCGCACGGCACCGGTCGAATCCACGGCCCGCAACGCGTGCACGCCGGCGAACACGGCAACAGTACCCGTGGGCGAGACTGTCACCGAGCCGTACCGGCGAGGCCAGGGCGCGGGGAAACGGATCTCTGTCCCCTCCCCGTCCAGGTCGCGGACGGCCAGCTCGGTGTCCCCGCGCTGCACCAGCAGCCTGCGCCCGGGCCAGTGCAGCACCTGAGGGGCGTCCGCCGATGCGGGGTCGAGCGGGGCTGCGGCGGTGGCCACGAGACGGGCAGCGACCTGGACGGGACCCCCGTGAAGAGCATCGTTTGGCATCGTCGCATGCTTTCACACTCGTCGGATGGTGCAGCTGACCTGAAGTCGCCCGCCTTGACCAGCTTCTTGCATCGGGCTTCGGCCTTGCTTTGCGAGCCCCGGCATCCGGTACGTTGCCGCGAGTAGGAGCCGGTTCACCTCGAACAGCGCCGCCAAGGAATCACTGTGCCGTCTTCATCCTGAGTAGCGGCTGGTCTCGACGTGGTGCAGGACGAGGACGGCCTGCACGATCGCGGTCGTGCGGCGGGGGCAACAGCGCAGCTTGGCCAGGATCTTCCATGTCTTGAGCGTGGTGATGGCCCGTTCGCCGCGGGCGCGGATGCGGGCGTGTGCGCGGTTGATGGCCTTCTGCCGGCGGGACAGTTTCGGCCGGTACCGGTGGCGCTTGAACGGCGTGCGCACGCTCCCACCGGCTGCCTGGTAGCCCTTGTCTGCGAAGGTCATCACGTCGGCGCTGGTCAGCGCGTCGATGATGCCGTGAGCGCGGGCGGCGCTGAGGTCGTGGGTGGCGCCGGGCAGCGCTGGCGAGGCCCAGACCAGGCGACCTATTGCCTCCGCGATGACCTGCACGTTCATGCCGTGCCGCTTATGTTTTCCGGAGTAGCAGGGCTTCTGGTCGGCTACACGGTCGATCGGGATCAGTGTGCCGTCGAGGATCGCGTACGCCAGCTTGCGGATACGGTCCATGACAGTGGCCAGGTCGTCCGCGGCTGCGGCGAGCAGGTCGACGGCTTCACGGACGTAGCGCCAGGCGGTGGCGACGCCGATGCCGAACGCGGCTGCCAGGCGGGTGTAGGTGTCGCCGTTGCGCAGGTGAGCGAGGGTGAGCAGGGCCTGTCGGCCGGGGTCGAGGCGCCGCCACCGGGATCGACGCTGGTTGCTGTGGTTGCGGATGCGCTCGGCAAGGTGGTTCAGGGTTCGGCTGGACAGCGGGATCGTGGCGGGGTAAGACAGCACGGCGAGGCTCCCGGTCGGGGCATCGGATCTTGACCGACTGCTGTCTTACCTGGAGCCTCGCCCTCGTCGATCTCTGGGTCCCCGACGTCCACCGTGACCAGCATGAGCACGATGACGACGAAAAGGGCTCCGTCATCATGCATGAACGGGACCTGGACGACATGGGCCGAACTGCAGGCAGAAGGCGGAGGGTTCACCGGATGGCACTCCCTGCTCCTGGTGCTGGGAGTGCCCCGACGTTGTGTGGCTGCCGATTCGTCAGACGGGAACTCCCCGAGATCAGAGGGAGGACCAGATGAAGATGCCGGCGATACGAAGCCCGGCGCGGAAAGAAACGGCCCGGCCGGCAGTGGGGCCAGGCAGCGGCGCCCATGGGTGGAGAAATCGAGCAGTTCGCAGAGCCCGCGAACAGGTTCGGTGCCTCAGGACCATCACGGCATGGAACGTGCGGTCCTCACGAACTCGCGGTCGTCCGAGCCGAGTTCCGCCTTCGAGCCCTGTGGCGTCCTGTGCCCTGGTGCATCCGTCGCAGGCCGGTGACCGCGTCGCAGGCCTCCGCCGTGGCAGCGGGTCGAGAACCAGCCGATGCGCGAGCGGTCTCACGCCCGACGCCGCGCACCGGGTCCCGGCCGGGCGGTGACCTCCTTAGGAGTCAAGGCCGCATGCTCCTCAGCGCACTCGACGACGACGCGGACCGGTGCTCCGCACTCGGCGTGGCGTATGTCCAGAACCGGGCCTTCGGGATCCGGGGCGTACGTATCGCCCCACTGGCGCAGAGCGACCAGTACGGGCCACAGGTCCCACCCTTTGCGCGTCAGCCGGTACTCGTTGCGGGAGCGGCTGCCCGGCTCCCGGTAGGCAACGGTCATCAGGACGCCGGCTCCGGTCAGCTTCCGGAGCCGATCGCTCAGGACCGCCTCCGACAGGCCGATGTGACGCCGGAAGTCGTCGAACCGGCGTACGCCGTTGGCGGCATCCCGCAGGATCAGCAGTGTCCACTTCTCTCCGACCAGATCGAGGGTGCGCTGGACGGGACAGTTCTCCGTGCTGACCTCAAGCCACTCCATGCCGCCATTCTAAGCGCTGGCTTCACCTTTGACAGTCAGGGAAGCATCGAGCTAGCTTCAACCAACGAAGTCAGCCGGGAGGACGCCAGGACATGGGACGCATACGCACGTACGAGTGGGAGGACCCTTCGATCAGCGCCGCAGCCGTGGGGCGCGCCACAGGCCTGGAGTTCCTGCGCGAGATGCAGGCGGGTCGACTGCCCGGGCCGCCCATCGCGGCGACCCTCGATTTCTCACTCGACGAGGTGGACGAGGGAAAGGCGGTGTTCTCGATGACGCCGGGCGAGGAGCACTACAACCCGATCGGCAGCGTGCACGGCGGCGTTTATGCCACCCTGCTCGACTCGGCGGCAGGGTGTGCCGTGCAGTCCACGCTCCCGCCGGGCATGGGGTACACCTCGCTCGACCTGACCGTGAAGTTCCTGAAGCGGATCACCGCGGACACAGGCAGGGTCCGCGCCATCGGAACGGTCATCAGCCGAGGTCGGCAGACCGCGCTCGCCGAGGCCCGGCTGGTCGACACGAGGGAGCGCCTGCTGGCCCACGCCACGAGCAGCTGCATGCTGTTTCCGATGCCTGCCTCCGCGACCTGAGAGACGGACACGGGCAAGCCGGCTGATCGTCTCCGGTTCGAGGATCTTGCCGGGCGAGGCGGGGCCAAGAGACCCCGGGCCACCCCCGCCCCTCGGGTCAGCCTCGGACGAGCGCGGTCCCAGGCTTGCGCGGCTTTGCCGTAGAGCTACCAGGGGCGGGTACTGGTGTAGCTGTTGCCACCGCCGAACTCGATGGGGGCGGGGCTGCAACCACCCAGGTTCTCGGGCTTGACGGCGTCATGTCCCCACTTGCGGACCGACGGTACGACTCCGTTGGGGGTGGGGTCGATGTTGAACCTCAGGTTGGCGTAGGTGGTGTTACCGACCACGTTGTCGGCGAAGACGTTGCCCTGCGAGCAGATCTCCGAGCCGAAACGCCAGTCGCTGAGGACGGCGATGTAGCCGGTCTTCCAGAACCGGTTGTGGTCCACCAGGCCGGCGTCCGTGCCGTTGCGGACCCTGATCGGATCGCCGGATATGTAGCCGAAGTTGTTGTCACGGACGATCATCCCGTCCGAGTTGTTCGCCGCGTACACCCCATGGACCCCGGCGGGGCTCCCGGTGTTCTCCAGGTAGTAGAACCGGTTCCCCTCGATGTGCGCCCTGCCGGAGTTGAGCAGGTGTACCCCGCCGAACCCTTCGTTGCCGGTACCGTCCACGTGCTTGCTGCCGATGTAGCGGATGAGGTTGTTCTCGACCCAGACGTCGAGCGCCCCGGACGCCTTGATGCCGCCGTTGCGGCAGCTCTCGATCGTCAGGCCGGCGATGGTGACTCCGGCGTCGGCGGAGGTGAGCTTCACCCCGTACTCGGCAATTCCGTCGAGTTCGCAGTTGATGACCGAGGCTGAGGACGCATCTTCCGCCGCCGGGCCACCGGATTCGCTGGTGATGGTGATGTGCCCGCCCTTCGGGGCGTAGGACCAGTCGATGGGTGCATACGTGCCAGGAGCAAGGCGGACGGTGACATCGCGTCCCCCTCTTGCCCGGGCGATCTCCTGCGCCTCGGCGACGGAGGACACGGCCGCGCCCCGCGAGAGCCCGTTACGACCGAGCGCGCCTCTGGCTCCCGATGCAGGCGCCTCAGCGTCCACGTATATGGTCACCGCCTCCCCCGCGGAGGCGGTTGCAGGCGCCACCGCGGTCATGCCCGTGGCCGCGATCGTTGCCAAGCAAAGGCCCATCAGCGCTGACTTCTTCCGCATACCCGCCCTCATCTCGTTTTCGGCTGTTGGATGTTCATCTGTGCGCGCTCCGGCATCAGCGGAACTCGTGCCCGCTGACTTCATCCGCGGGCCATGCCCAGCTTCCTGGGCTCGGGCGGGCGGTTTCAACGGAGTTGGCTGTCCCGGACAGTCGGTTGAGTGTCCGGCCTGGTCAACGGCCGTGTCCCGATCCTGTCCGGGCTCAGGGCCGGGCACGACCGAAGTGCCGGACTGCCACGAACAGCCGACTCTGCCGCGCCGGTTCCATAGCGGCATGGTCTGCCCGCATCGTGAACGGACCGAGCGGCACGGGCGCTGCCGACGCGAGGACTGACCGACCGGACTGCGAGCCTCGTGACTGCCCGGCACGGTGCCGCCGGATCGACCTCGGCGAGGAGATGGACCGTAGCCCCGAGCACAGGACTGCTGTGCGCAGGTGCGTGGCCTGCGCTCACGCAAGCGGCCTCGCACGAGGAGTCCGAGGCCGAACGAGGCGTTGTTCGCCGGGGCCGCTGGATGCGTCGGGGCCGGACGCCGAGGGGTGGTGTCAGGCCGTGTACTGGTAGGCCGGGTAGGTCAGGTGGCCCGTGTCGCCGCCCTGGTAGTACGTGGCCTCGTCGACGGGAGCGAGTGGCACCCCGGTGCGCAGCCGCTCGACCGGGTCGGGGTTGGAGATGAAGGCGCGGCCGAAGCTGATGAGCTCGGCCCCCAGGTCGAGCCAGGGGTCGGCCTCGTCCCGGCCGGTGTGCTTCGGTCCCATCGGGAGCACCCGAGTTCATGATCAGGGTGCCCTGCCATGCGCGGGGCAGGCCGGCCAGCACCTCCTCCTCGGCGGTGGCTGCGAGGTGGATGTAGGCCAGTTCGAGGCGGGACAGCTCGGTCAGTAGCGCGGTGTAGAACTCGTCTTGATGCATGGGTCCACTCCACTCCCCGGAGTACCAGGACCTCCCCAAGGACCCGCGTTGCCGACGCTGACGGAGTCGTGCCGGTCGCCCCGGGCGTCGGGTGAGGCCGACGCCCCTCGGGGATCCGCAGCCGGTCCACCGCACCACCGTCTAGGCACGGAGGCATGGAAGCCCGGGGGGTTCCGTGGGTACATGGCTTGAACAGTTCTAAGCGACTGCTTAGTATCTAGGTCGGTGCGAGGACAGCCTGCCCGTGCCACCCCTCCCCCTCAGGAGTCCACCGGTGACCTCACTGTTCTCCCTCGTCGGCAAAACCGCCCTCGTGACCGGCGGTTCCCGCGGCATCGGCCTGATGATCGCCCGGGGCCTGGTCGAAGCGGGAGCCAAGGTCTACGTCAGCTCCCGCAAGGCGGAAGCCTGCGAGGAGGCCGTGCGCGGGCTTTCCGGTCCGGGCCAGGCGGTCGCGCTGCCGGCCGACCTGTCGCACGAGGAGGAGTGCCACCGACTCGCCGCAGACATCGGCGAGCGGGAGGAGCGGCTGCACATCCTGGTGAACAACGCCGGCGCCACCTGGGGCGCGCCCCTGGACGAGTTCCCGGTCAGCGGCTGGGACAAGGTGATGGACCTCAACCTGCGCAGCCCCTTCCTGCTCACCCAGGCCCTCCTGCCGAAGCTGCGCGCCGGCGGGTCGACGGAGGACCCGGCGCGGATCATCAACATCGGATCCATCGACGGCCTGCACGTCAGCCCGGTTTCGGCCTACTCCTACGCGGCCAGCAAGGCGGGCCTGCACCACCTGACCCGCGTACTGGCCAAGGAGCTAGGGCCACAGGGCATCACGGTGAACGCCATTGCGCCCGGCCCCTTCGAGTCCAAGATGATGGCCGCGACCCTGGACGCCATGGGCGAGGCGATCGCGGAGTCGGCTCCGCTGCGCCGGATCGGGCGGCCGGACGACATGGCGGGCGTCGCCGTCTATCTGGCCAGCCGTGCGGGCGCCTACGTCACCGGCGCCGTCATCCCCGTCGACGGCGGCCTCGGTACCACGGTCTGACCGGCCGGCGACAACTCCCCTCCCCCCTCGCACACACAACCCGAACCCACAGAAGAAGAGGACCATGGCCTCCCTCCTGCTCTCCCGCCAAGACCTCGACTTCCTGCTGCACGAGTGGCTCGACGTCGAGTCCCTGACCGCGCGCCCCCGCTTCGCCGACCACTCGCGCGAAACCTTCGACGCGGTGCTGGACCTCAGCGAAACGATCGCCGCCCGGCACTTCGCACCGCACAACAAGAAGAACGACACCCAGGAGCCGCGCTTCGACGGCGAGCGGGTGCACATCATCCCCGAAGTCGAAGAGGCCCTGAAGGTCTTCGCCGACGCCGGGCTGATCGGCGGGGGCATGGACCACGAGGTGGGCGGCATGCAGTTGCCCAGCGTAGTGGCCAACGCCTGCTTCGCCTGGTTCCAGGCAGCCAACGTGGGAACGGCCGCCTACCCTTTCCTCACCATCGGCAACGCCAACCTGCTCCTGGCCCACGGCACCGCCGGGCAGATCGACACCTACGTCCGCCCGATGGTCGAGGGCCGCTTCTCCGGGACCATGTGCCTGTCGGAGCCACAGGCGGGCTCCTCGCTGGCCGATGTCCGAACCCGCGCGGAAGAGGCCGACGACGGCACCTACCGCCTCTTCGGTAACAAGATGTGGATCTCCGGTGGCGACCACGAACTGACGGAGAACATCGTCCACCTGGTCCTGGCCAGGATCCCCGGCGGCCCGCCCGGGGTGAAGGGACTCTCACTCTTCATCGTGCCCAAGGTCCTGGTGGGGGCCGACGGGACACTCGGCGAGCGCAACGACGTCGCCCTGGCCGGCCTCAATCACAAGATGGGGTATCGAGGGACGACGAACACGCTGCTGAACTTCGGTGAGGGCGCCTTCCGGCCCGGCGGGGCCCCCGGTGCCGTGGGTTTCCTGGTCGGGGAGCCCCACCGCGGCCTGTCCTACATGTTCCACATGATGAACGAGGCCCGCATCGGTGTCGGACTCGGTGCCACAGCGCTCGGCTACACCGGCTACCTGCACGCCCTCGACTACGCGCGCACCCGGCCCCAGGGGCGCCCGCTCATGGCCAGGGACGCCACAACCCCCCAGATCCCGATCGTCGGGCATCCCGATGTCCGGCGCATGCTCCTCGCCCAGAAGTCGTACGTGGAAGGCGCGCTGGCTCTCATCCTCTACTGCGGGCGGCTGCTGGACGACGAACGCACCGCCCCGACGGCCGACGAGCGGGCCAGGGCCGGGCTTCTGCTGGACATGCTCACCCCGATCGCCAAGAGTTGGCCCTCCCAGTGGTGCCTGGAGGCCAACAACCTTGCCATCCAGGTCCACGGCGGCTACGGCTACACCCGCGAGTACAACGTCGAGCAGTTCTACCGGGACAACCGCCTCAACCCCATCCACGAGGGTACGCACGGCGTCCACGGCCTCGACCTGCTGGGCCGAAAGGTCGTCATGGACGGCGGCGCGGGACTCCGCCTGCTCATCGAGACCGTCTCCACGGCAACCGCCCGCGCGGCGGCCGCGGACGACGAGGTCGCCGGATTCGGGCGGCAGTTGGACGCTTCCGTCGCCCGCGTCGCCGCCGTGACTCAGCGCCTGTGGGAGGCCGGGGACGCCGAGACCGCCCTCGCCAACGCCTCGGTCTATCTGGAAGCCGTGGGACACGTCGTGCTCGCCTGGATGTGGCTGGAGCAGATGCTGGCCGCCGCCGGACGCAGTGACGCCTTCTACGAGGGCAAGCGCCGGGCGGGTCAGTACTTCTTCCGGTACGAACTGCCCAGGACAGAAGTGCAGTTCGCGCTGCTGGAAAGCCTCGACCGCACCACCCTCGACATGCCCGCGGAGTGCTTCTGAGCTTGTCTTCCAGGACCCCTCTGAAACTCAGGAGCCCAGAGAGGGATGCGGAGGTCCGTGCTGGCCGCCCGCGATGGCGGTCGCGGGCTGCATGGATGCGGATTGGGCGGATGAACTGGCGGCCGCGTTCTCCGCAAAGGCAGCACTGGCCAACGATGTCACCTGGCCCGCACGCGGCCAGGTGCCGGCCGGTCAGATCTGCATCGAACGCGATGACAGTTTTGACTGATCACCGAAGCCGGCGCGGGAAACGCCTTCCACACCTCCCGCAGGATTGTCGCCGCAATCCTGGTCGTGCTCGCCCGCGCCAACGCCCCCACCGCAGCCGTCGCCTACGCCACCGACCGCCTGATCCAGCGACTGGTCCCCTACATGACCACTACTCCAGCCCTCCGCACGTGACCGCTCGAGCCACGATGCCGCATGGGCCCGGCCCCGGCCCTCACCGACTGGCGTACGGGACGGCCTGCTTCGCGCGGGCGCTGGACGATGATGGTGCCAGTCTTCGCGGTGGCGAGGCGGTCGATCTCCATCTCCAGCCCGCCGTTGCGGGCGCTGGCCAGGCTGGTGCCGGTCCTGCGGACGTGGGTTGCGACGGCTTCCAGGGTGGCGAGGGAGGCCTCGTCGGGGGGCGTCGGGGTCCAGGACTGTCGTCGGTGACTTCATGGAGCCAGTGCCGTGCCTCCCGGGTATCGCCGAGGCTGAGGTGGTGCAGGTGCAGGCAGTCGGCAGCGGCGAGCTGCGGAGTCGAGGGCTCTGTCGACAGGGGGGCGTCAGGCAAGGACCCGACGATTGCGGGTGCCCGTGGCGAGCGGCTATTCCGAGAGGAGTGTCTGGGCCACTCGTCATGTGATCGGTCCGCGGCGGTTGGCTGAGTGGCAGCCAACGCGTCGAAGTCCGGTCGCTGTCACCGGTGGCGGCGATGGGACGGTGCGGGTGTGGGACCTGACCGCAGGACCACAGGTCGGCAAGCCTGTGCGAGGCACTGTCATGGGGGTGCCGGCACTGGCATCGGCAGTGGCGTTCGAGGGCGCAGGTGAGGCATTCCACAGTGCGTCGCATGAACCCCTTGGTCTTCAACCGACAGCACTCAACAACTCCCGGTCCTTCGGACGAACGCCCACCTCACCATGCCCACCGCGATGGCCACTTCCGCTGTGCCCTGGGCGGTTTCGCCTCTTGAACCACCGGTCCTCCGGTTAAATCGTCATGCGTAACACGAGCACAGCCGGAGGCGCCCATGTCGGAGTACCAGCACTACCAGTTCCTCGCCGCCGACCGCCCTCTGACCGACGAGCAGCTCACCGAGATCCGCAAGCTGACCACCCGTGCCGCCCTCACACGCACCACGTTCCTGAATACGTACCAGTGGGGCGACTTCAAAGGCGACTGCGACCAGCTCATGGAGAGGTACTACGACGGACACCTCTACTTCGCTAACTGGGGCTACCGCAGAATCATTCTCCGATGGCCCGCCCAGCAACTCCCGCTGAGTGTCGCCGAGCGCTACTGCTCCGGCGAGTCAGCCGAGGCGCGCCAGCACGGCAAGCACGTGTTGATCACTCTGGTCTCCGATGACGAAGACTGCGAACTCGACGACTTCAACGATCTGTTCGACTTCAGCGACTACGGTCAGGACTCCGGCCGAGAAGAGGAATGGCTGCCAACGATCGCCAGGGCCCGCCCCGACGTTGCCGCGGGAGACCTTCGACTGCTCTACCTGGCTTGGCTGCTCTGCCTGGGCAACGGCGACCTGAACGAAGACGAGGTCGAACCCCCGCTGCCCGCTGGCCTTGCCGCCCTGCCCGAGCCCCTCGTCGACCTCGCCACGTTCCTGCGGATCGACCCAGACCTGATCAGCGCGGCCGCCGCCCTCTCACCGCCCCCCAGCCCGCACTACAACAACGATCAGCACACCGTCGCCGACCTGCGGCGCCGTTTCAGCCTCGAACATCCAGACACAGCCCCCGTCGAGGCACGACGGACCGTAGCCCAGTTGAAGGCTGCCGCGCTGGCCTCCACGGCACAGCGACTCACCCGCGAAGAACGGGAAAGGGCCGACCACGAAGAGGCGCAACGCCAGCTCGCCGAGGCTGCTCAAAGAGCCCGCATCGACGTCATTGAAGGCGATCCTGAGGCCGCTTGGAAGCGTGTCCACGAAATGATCGCGCACCAGAGGGGCCGCAACTATCCCGCCGCCGTGCAACTGTTGGAGGACCTGGCCGTACTCGCAGGCCGCAACGGCTCCACCGAGGCCTTCACCGCTCGCTACCGCGCATTGCGCAAACAGCACCCCACCAAAAGGGCACTGCTGCGCCTGTTGGATGCCGCGAAACTATAAGCGTGCCGGGATCACCTCCATAGCCGTCTCGATGCAGTGCCCAGACCGCCGGCCCCGACGCCCACCCCGTCGCCGCTCGGACAGCGAGCCAGGCCTCGGGGTCCAACCCCTACTCCAACCCCCACCGGACGATCGCATCGCCCGCCGTCGTCCCGGCAGTGGCTATCGTCGGCACGCTCAATCCGGTGGCACCCTGGAGTACCCGAGTCCTCCAGCGACAAGGGCCAGGCCATCAAGCCCTCCGTCCGCCCAGGCCACGCAGCGCGAAAGGGAAGCCCAAGAGCACGGGATCCCGGACCGCGTACTCGGCTCCGGAGAAACGCGCGCCGCGGACGAAGGGACAGCTCTCCCGAAGGGCCGCCTCGTACTGCTCGACGCCTTTCTCCATGAGCAGCGCGATCCGATCAGTGAGCCTTTTCAGCGTGGCCACTGATCGGGTGACGCCGCAGCCGTCCGCAACGGACAAGGCCCCCGTGCCGTTGAGGGACCTGTTCGACGTCTCAACTCGCTCGCGCAGGAGCTTTGTTGGACTCCTATCCTGCCGTTGCAGGGCGCCCTGGTGGACCTGCTGGATCTGTCGCTGATGGGCAAGCAGGTCCACTGAAGCCTGTACGGGCGACGCTTTGCTCCATTCATCTCCAGCTCGACGAGGTCGTGACGGGCGCCCGGAAGTTCTCCGGCGCTGTCGCCGAGAGGGCCGCTGCGCTCGGCATCACGCCCGACGGCCGGGCGACAGCCATCGCTGCCGACAGCAACGTGCCCGTCGACCCCACTGGTTGTTGTCGCACTCTCTCCGTTCAACCGCCCAGGAGGCGCACTCGGCGCGGCGTCGACAGCGGCGGGATGCACCATCCGGGCATCCAGTGTGGGAAGTGCCTCCGGCCAGGGCATCAGGTGGGACGGCGTGAGGGCCTTCCGGTCAGCGCCGCGGATGTGGAAATCCGCACCGCGCCAGAAGGCCCTCAGCCGTTTCAAGGTGCCTCGGAGGGGATCCGCGTCAGGGCGATCTCCGTGGACGGAACACCTAGATGGTGATGTCCCAGGCCTCGGTCTGGCTCTTCTTCAGCATGTCCTCGACGAAGCCCGGCACCACGTTGCGGAACTTGCCCGTGTCGCTGGGCACGATCCGCACCATCGCGTCGATCATCTCCTGGGGGTCGAGGCGACCTTCGTCGGTGCCGAGCAGCGAGTCGAACCCGGCCTGCACGTCGGCACGCTTGTTGAAGTTCTTGTCGTCGTCGAGCCACCTGAAGGCCGTCTCGGCCATCGTCTCGTTGAAACCGGTCAAGTAGGCGCCGGGGTTGACGGTCTGCACCTTGATGTTGTGCGGGCGCAGCTCGTCCCGGAGCGCCTCCGCGAGGGCCTCGAGCGCGTGCTTGGTCGACACGTAGGGGCCGAAGCCGGTCGGGGTGAACAGACCGCCCATCGAGGAGGTGAAGACCACCTTGCCCGGCCGGCCCTGGTCGATCCACTTGCGGGCGAACTTCTGAGCGAGCTCGAGCGGGGCGAACACGTTCGTCTCGAAGTTCTTCCGCAGCAGCCCGACGGGGATCTCGCTGACCGGACCGGCCTCACCGATACCGGCGTTACTGAAGAGCACATCGATGTCCCACTTCAGCGCGGCCGCGACGTCGTACGGGTCCAGGACGTCCAGCTTCTCGACCCGCAGGTTGTCCAGGCCGAGTTCGCGCGCCTTCAGCCGGAGCGCCGCGACCTGGGGGTAGATCTGGGCCGTGGCGATGACGTCGTGACCCTCCTTCGCCAGACCGATGGCCGCACCCTCACCGAAACCCGATCCGGCACCCGTGATCAGAATCCGCTTACCGCTCATGATGATGCACATTCCTTTTCTTGGTTTTTTGTATCTGGTTATTTTCAGAAACCGATCCATAGGACTGGTTCATGTCACACCCCAGCCAGGGCGGAAGCTCAGGCCGGGACGGGAACTCAGGCCTATGCGGCAGCGAGCGCGGCAGCCGCCGCCTGGGCGATCTCGGCATCCTGGGCGACCGACCCCCCGGACACACCCACGGCCCCGACGACCACGCCCTCGGCGTTGCGGATCGGCTTGCCGCCGGCGAAGACCACCAGTCCGCCGTTGCTGTTCTCCAGGCCGAACGACGTACCGCCCGGCTTGCAGTATTCGAACAGCGCTTCGGAGTCCAGCTGGAACAGCGCCGACGTGCGCGCCTTCCCCATCGCGATGTCGGCCGAACCCAGCAGGGCACCGTCCATACGAACGAAGGTCTTGAGGTTCGCACCGGTATCGAACACCGCGATGTTCATAGGCAGCGCCATTTCCGCTGCCCTTCGCACACCGGCCGAGAGAACCCGCTGGGCCTCTTCGGTCGAAATGTCAGGCACTGCGACCAGCTCCTTACATGGTGTCTTCATTGCCGACCACTTTCGCTATTCAGGCGCTTGCCGTGAATTTCTGCTAACCGGTCGGCGTTCCCTTTCGACATCCATGTTTGGCCATGCCGGGCGCGGGGGTAATCCGTCATCCGACCATGCCGGAACGGGCTGTCAGCGGTTCCCATAGGTATGGTGCCCATGGCGGGGCAGGCAGACGTGACTCCCGCATAGGTATCGATTGACGCAAGCGGCACGCGGTTTCCGGAAGGGCTGAGGTGACCGCTGAAGGGTCATGTCGGGCGATCCGACGCCCGTTGACAAACGCGCCTGGCTGCCGACTCGGCCGGGAGCAGGGCTGCGACGATGGCTCAGACGCCCCGTCTGCCGGATCGCCGGTCCGCCTTTTGAGGCCGCGGCGCGCAGTTCGTCGACGGGCGGGGGTCCCCCTGGCTTGCACCCGGTCGGCACGCCGGTCCCACGACAAAACGATCAGTTGATCCGGATGCCGCCAGCTGTCGGGAGACCTTTGCCCTCAGCCACGGCGAGCAGGGGCAGGCGCGCTGCGGCGTTTCTGCCGCCCCTTGCTGCACCACAGCGGGCGACGCCGGTCAGTATGACAGCCGTGCGCGGCAGCAGGCCCGCACTTCCCAGTCATGTGACTGATGCACTGGGGGCTGCGCCGGTGTTTCCATCGCAGGTGATCTTCGCCTCCGCCGGTACCCAGGTGCGCCTTCACGGCTGCGCGGCGCAGGCGCACCGGGCGTTGAGCTTCCGAGTCCGACGCCGCCGCCGTAAAGGAGTGTGTAATGTCCGACTCGTCCTCCAACCCTGTGCAGCCTGCGCTCGAACCGGAAGCCCGCGCGTTCGCGGAAGCCACCGCAGAGCCGCCGTACCTCACGGATCTCGGGCCGGTGGAAGGCCGCAAAGCCATGCAGAGAATGCAGACGGCAGGGACGGCGGAAGCGGTACGGGCGGCAGAGGCGACACCTGCCGTGCAGGGCACGCACGGTGGGCAGGAAGGGCGGTCGCGGCAGGCGGGCGTGCCCGAAGTGGACGAGAGGTGGATCGCGGTCTCGGGCGGGCCGAACGGCAGTGTCGCAGTACGTATTGTCCGCCCCAAGGGGGCCGTCGGCGCGCTGCCCGCCATCCTGTACATCCACGGCCCGGGCTGGGTCTTCGGCAGTGCGCTCACTCACGACCGACTGGTGCGTGAACTCTCGGTCGGTGCGGGGGCCGCCGCGGTCTTCCCCGAGTACGCCCTCTCACCGGAGGTCCATTTCCCCGTCGCGCTGGAGGAGTGCTACGCCGTCGCCCGGTGGGCGGCGCGCCGAGGAGCCGACCACGGCATCGACCCCATGCGTTTGGCTATCGCGGGGGACTCGGCGGGCGGTAATCTGAGTGCAGCGCTGACGCTGTTGGCCAAGGAGCGCGGGGACGTGAGCTTCGTCCAGCAGGTGCTGTTCTGTCCGGTCACCGATGCCAACTTCGACACCGACTCCTACCACCGATTCGCGGAAGGCTACTTCCTGCGGCGAGACGCGATGCGGTGGTTCTGGGACCAGTACGTCCCCGGTGACGCGCAGCGTACGGAGATCACCGTGAGTCCGCTGCGGGCGACAGAGGAGCAGCTCGCCGGGCTGCCGCCGACGCTCGTGATCACCGCGGAGGCCGATGTCGTACGGGACGAGGGCGAGGCGTACGCGGCCAAGCTGCGTGCGGCAGGAGTGGCGGTAACCGCGACGCGGTACGAGGGCGTCATCCACGATTTCGTCGTGCTCACGCCGCTGTCGTCGACGTCTGCGGCACGCGGGGCGATCACCCAAGCCGTTCTCGTCCTGCGGCAGGCGCTGGGCACGAGCGGCTAACCCACCGCCGCAGCGCCCCACCGGCGGGTGGACGGCCAACCCTCCCTCTAGACAACCGAGTTGTCCGAGTGACCCCGTTTGGACACCATGTCCAACACAATGTCGTGCATACTGTCTGGGGTCCGCCTGGGTTTTGCGGCCGTGCACAGAGTTACCTCTCCGAAACAAAGGAATGACTCTGACGCATCCATGACCAGGGCAAGCCTTGAAGTGCAGAGGAAAGTATTTGTGATCGGTGGTGGCTCAGCCAGGCACAGTGCGACGGGAACGCTGATCGGTCGGGACGGTGACCTGCGTCGGATCCGTGATCTGCTGCGTATCGGGGCGGGCGGCGGGGCGCTGCTGCTGGCCGGCGATGCCGGGGTGGGGAAGACGGCGGTGCTGGACGAGCTGGCGGGGGCCGCGGAGGCGGAAGGCATCCGGGTCCTGCGCGCCGCCGGCGTGGAGTTCGAGGCAGACTGCAGCTACTCGGGCCTCAATCAGATCCTTTTCCCGTTCCTGGACGCCCTGGACGACCTCGACCTGCCTTTCCGTGACGCCCTCCGCGTGGCGCTCGGCTTCGACAGCGGTCGGCCGCCGGAGCGGCTCCTCGTCTCCAACGCTGTACTGCGACTCCTCCAGACGGTCGCCGCCGGGGATCCGCTTCTGATCATCATCGATGACCTGCCCTGGGTCGACCGGGCGAGCACCGCCGTGCTGGGCTTCGTCGCCCGGCGGGTGGCCGGCGTCGGGGTGAGCATGCTCGTCGCAGCGCGCCCCGGAGCTCATAGCCTCTCCGAGGGCGGCGCACTGCCCACGTACGAGCTGCCACCGCTCGACGCGGAGTCGGCGGCTCAGTTGATCGGTAGCAAGTTCCCCGTCCTCGCGCGCAATGTGCGCCAACACCTTCTGGCTGTGGCTGGCGGCAATCCCCTGGCGCTGCTGGAACTACCGACAGCACTGCAGCCGGCGCTGGCTGACCCGCCCGCCGTGCTCCCACTCAGCCGGCGCCTGGAGACGCTGTTCGGCTGCCGCGTGACTGGGCTGCCCATGCCGTCCCGGAGTCTGCTGCTGCTCGCGGCGCTGGAAGGGAGCGGCGACCTGGGTGTGCTGCAGGCGGCCTCGCGCCAGGCGAACGACGGCTACAGCCTGGACGATCTCGCGCCCGCCGAGCGTGACCAACTGGTGCACATCGAGGACAGGACGCGGCGCCTGAGGTTTCGCCACCCGCTGATCCGCTCCGCCGTGGTGAGCAACTCGACCAGCAGCGAACGACGCGCAGCACACGGGGCGCTCGCCCAGGTCCTCGTCGACCAGCCCGAGCGCCGCGCCTGGCACCTGGGTGAGGCGACCCTGGAACCCGATGAGGAGGTTGCCGCCCTGCTGGAGCACGCAGCGTGCCTCACCCTGCGTCGTGGTGACGCGGACGGCGGGATGCGGACGCTTGTCCGGGCTGCAGTCCTCACCCCCCAGGGACCAAACCGCAGCCGCCGCCTCGCGGAGGCGGCCTACCTTGGCGCTGAGTCCACTGGCGCACTTCACAGCGCCCGTAAGCTCCTGGACGACGCCAGGTCCGCTTCCCCGGAGCTCGACGAAGGCTCGCTGCACTTCGCCACAGCAGCGGCGCTGCTCGACCTCAACAGCGACGGTGATGTCGACACTGCTCACCGACTGCTGGTCGCCGTCGTCGAGTCCACGGCCGAGACCCACAGGTATGACGCCCGCGACAAGGCGCTCGTCGACGCGCTTCACATGCTGGCGGTGCTCTGCTTCTTCGGTGCCCGGCATGAGCTGTGGCAGCCCTACTACCGGGTGTTGGAACGGCTGCAGCCGGAGCCCCCGGTCTTCCTGTCCGCACTGGGTAGGACGTTCTCCGACCCAGCGCGCACCGGCGCGGCGGCGTCCGGGGAACTCGATCTGCTCGTCGCGAGCCTTCCCGGGGAGACCGACCCCATCCAGATCAACCGCGTCGGCACGGCGGCCCTCTACCTCGACCGGCTCGGCGAAGTCCGCGAAGCGGCCTGGCGGGTGGTGCGCACGGGACGCGACGGCGGTGCGGCAAGGCGATACCTGTCCGCTCTGATCCACCTGTGCTTGGACGACTACCTCACCGGCATGTGGGACGAGGCACTCGACCTCGCCGACGAGGGACTCCAAATCTGCCAGGACCACGGATACAGCGCCTTCGCCTGGTACTTCCATTACGTCAAGTCCATCGTGCTGGGCGCTCGCGGGCATGCGGACGAGAGCCTTGCGACGGCCCACCGCGTAATCAACTGGGCCGTCCCCCGCGGAGCGCACTGCGCCGCGCACTATGCGCACCATGCGGCTGCGGTGGCAGCCCTGGGACTCGGCGACTTCTCGCTGGCCTACGAGCACGCGAATGCCGTCAGCCCCGCCGGGAACCTCGCGTCGCACACCCCGCATGCCCTATGGGTGGCGATGGACCTGGTGGAGGCCGCCATCCGGATCAACAGGCCCGAGGATGCGGCCGAGCACGTACGTGCCATGTGGGAGGCACACACGGCCGCCGTGTCCCCCCGACACGCCATGCTGATGGACGCGTCGGCCGCCCTGTGCACCACCGACGACGAGGAGGCGCTACGACTGTTCGCGCAGGCGTTGGCGACTCCCGCAGCCGAGCGATGGCGCTTCGACTTCGCACGCGTCCAACTCGCCCACGGGGAGCGATTGCGGCGAATCAGGGCGACGGCCGAGTCCCGGAAGCCGCTGCGCGCCGCGCTGGCGACATTCGAGCACCTGGGAGCGCGGCCGTGGGCCGAACGTGCAGAGAAGGAGCTGCGAGCCGCGGGCTGGAGCAGGCGGGGTTCAGGTGAATCGAAGGCACACACGCTCACGCCCCAGGAGCTGGAGATCGCCCGGCTCGCGGCCTCCGGTCTGACCAACAAGCAGATCGCCGAGCGCCTGTTCCTCTCTCATCGGACCGTGGGCGCGCATCTGTATCAGGCCTATCCGAAGCTGGGCATCACGTCGCGCGCCATGCTGCGCGACGCACTCGACTCCGAGGCCACGAGCCGGCGCACCGGCGCTGCCGACGACAGTCCCGACGGCTGAAGCCTGCGCCCGCTGAACCCGCGTCGGGGCCATACGAAGATCGAAGTGATCCAACGGGCTGCCGACGTGCTGTTCGACGTTCCGGACGACGCGTACTACAGCTCCGCCGTATCTCCGTCGATCTGCGCCCCTCCCGGACATCGAGCGGGCCACTGAAGATGCCGCGCAGGCCATGACCCACAGCGGATTCCGGCACCTCATGGTCCTTGACTGCCCGGAGCCGGTGAGCTGATGCGCAACGGTGCCTGTGTGGACAGGATCCGCACAGGCACCCCCCAAGCCAGAACCATCATGTGAGCAAACCCCGTCGGCGAGGAACCAGGTCCGCGAAAGCGGCGCCGGTTCAGGCACAAAGCGGTGCGTCAGCCGCGCAGGGCCTGAACTGCGGCGTCCAGCCGCTTGCCGAAGTCACCGTCCGCCTGGCGGAAGTTGTCGATCGCGCGCTCGGCGATGTCGTCGCGCGACACCCCGGCGATGCTGTCCGCCAGGTTGTTGATCAGGCGCTCCTTCTGGTCCTCGGACATCAGGCGGTAGAGGTTGCCCGCCTGGACGAAGTCGTCGTCCTCGGCGTGCACCGGCGCCGGGTGGTTGCCCGTGCCGGCCGTGAAGTCCGAGGTGGTGAACCACAGCGGCCGGTCCGTCTGGAACGGGCCGCCGAAGCTGTTCGGCTCGTAGTTCTTCGCGCCCTTGTGGCGGCCGTCGTACAGGTGGCCGTCACGGGAGTTGGTGGGCGCCTCGGTGGCGTGCGGACGGTTCACCGGCGGGCGGTCGGCGTTGATGCCGGCGCGGTAGCGGTGGGCGTCGCCGTAGGCGAAGAGGCGGCCCTGGAGCATCTTGTCCGGGGGCGGGCCGATGCCGGCACGAAGTACGCCGGGGAGAAGATCGACTGCACGACCTGGGCGAAGATGTTCTCCGGGTTGCGGTTGAGCTCCAGCTTCCCGATCTCGATCGGCGGGTAGTCCTCGTGCGGCCACACCTTGGTGAGGTCGAACGGGTTGAAGCGGTACGTCGCCGCATCCGCCGCCGGCATGACCTGCACCTGCACGGTCCATTCGAAAACTCGCCGCGCTCGATGGCCTCGCGCAGGTCACTCTGGTGCGAGTCGGGCTCCTTGCCCGCCAGGACCTCCGCCTCCTCGGCGGTCAGGTTCTTATGCCCTGGCCGCTCTTGAAGTGGTCTCTGACCCAAGAGGCCTTGTCGGCCTCGTTGTTCCACTGGAACGTGTGCGAGCCGTAGCCGTTCATGTGGCGGTAGGAGGCGGGGATGCCGCGGTCGCCGAACAGCCAGGTCACCTGGTGGGTGCTCTCCGGGCTGAGCCCCCAGAAGTCCCAGACGTTGTCGACTTCCGCGAGCCGGTGTACGGGTCGCGCTTCTGCGTGTGGATAAGTCGGGGAACTTGATGGCAGTCCTTGATCATGAACACCGGGGTGTTGTTGCCGACGAGGTCGTAGTTGCCCTCCTCGGTGTAGAACTTCAGCGCGAAGCCACGCGGGTCACGGACGGCGTCCCATCAGTGTTGCCATCTCAGTCTTGCCATTTCCGATGGGATCCCGCGTCGGTCGGCAGCGGCCCAGCACGATGTTGGTCTCCAGGTATTCCTGCATGCACTCGGGGCCCCATTCGCGGCCGTTGCCGGACTCCTTGCAGCCGGCCAAGGGAGCGGTCCAGTCGAAATCGGCGTCGTTGACGATCACGTAGCCGGCTTCGATACGGGAACCGACGTCGGCGGCGTCCGCCGGATCGCCGCCGGTGACGTAACCGGCAAGGCCGTACGGGATGTCGTTGGCGATCTCGACAGCCTCATCCACCGTGTCGTAGGTGATGATCGACATCACCGGCCCGAGGATCTCTTCTTGGGCGATGGTCATGTCGTTGGTGACCCCGGTGAAGACAGTGGGCTTGACGAAGTGCCCCTGCTCCAGGCCATGTGGCTTGCCGAGGCCACCCGTGACCAGGTGGGCTCCCTCATCCAGGCCGGCCTGGATGTAGTGCTGGACGGTCTGCCACTGCTCGGCGGAGATCAACGGGCCCATGTCGGTGTCGTCTGCGCGCGGGTCGCCGATCCTGATGGACTCGATCCGCGGGAGCAGCACGGACAGGAACTCCTCCAGCCGCTCGCGCGGCACCAGGGTCCTGCTCGGCGCACTGCAGATCTGGCCGGTGTTGGCCACCAGCCAGGTGAGCGCTGTGCCCGCCGCGACGTCCATGTCCGCATCGGGCATGATCACCTGCGGAGACCTGCCGCCGAGTTCGGTGGTCACGCGCTTGGCGCTCCGGCCGGCGGCGGCATTCACCTGGAGCGCGGTCTCTCCCGAGCCGGTGAAGGACACCAGGGCGACGTCGGAGTGCGACGCGAGTGCGGATCCGATCATCGATCCGCGACCGGTGACGAGGTTGAAGACGCCTGCGGGGACTCCGGCGGCCTCCAGGATCTCGGCCAGGACGACAGCCGAGTACGGGGCCAGCTGGGCCGGCTTGAGGACGACGGTGCAGCCCGCCGCGAGCGCCGAGGCGGTCTTGCCGGCCGGCTGGAGGGCGGGGAAGTTCCAAGGAGTGATCAGAGCGGCCACGCCGATGGGTTCCTTGCGGACGTGGGTAGTGCGGCGCTCTTCGGTAAACGCAAACGTCTTGAGCACCTGGGCGGCTGCCCGGAACTGGATGATTCCGGCGGCAACGTGCCTGGAGCGGGACAGCGGCAGCGGACAGCCCAGCTCTGCAGTGACAGCCTGGGCCATGTCCTCGGCGCGCTGCTCGTACTCGTCGGCGATCCGATCCAGCAGATCTATGCGCTCCTGGCGGGTGGTCCGCGAGAATGCGGGGAATGCGCGGCTGGCCGCGGCAACCGCCAGGTCGACGTCGGCCTCGCCACCGAGTGCCACCCGTCCGGACACCTCGCCGGTGGCAGGGTCGGTCAATTCGATGACCGTTCCGTCGAGGGGCTCGCGCCAGGCGCCGTCGATGTACAGCTCGGTGTACTCACGCATGGTGTCTCCGTTGGATGCGCAGTTCTTCGCCACACAGACGGCCATGTGGCGGAGGCGGCCTTTCGTGTGCGAAGGCTCCTTGCGGAATCCATCGTCGTGACGGAGAGACCTGGCATACAGGGAGATCTTTTCCTGGGAAGCTGTCCCTAGGAAAGCCAGTGCCAGGCACGCGCAGACCGCTTCCGAGCAGCTGGGTAGAGCTTCGTGGCCGCCTGTCGGCCTGGGTGTCACATCAGCCGTCCACCGGAGCCAGGCATCGAACGGGCCCTCCTTGTGTGGATTGCGCAGTGCTGGTGTGGGTGTGTCTCTGACGGATGCGCTGTCGTCGGATCGGCGGCCAGCTCCTCCATCGTCGTGAGCGCGCCGACCCGGATCGCCGAGTCGGTGTGCGTGATGCCGCCGAGGGGGAGGCGGGTGATGTCCATGAGCCGCTCCGGTCCGAGGACCCCGTCCTTCATGAGGTCCAGCTGCGTCGTGCCGCCGGCGAGGAACGGCGCGCGCGGATCGGCGCTGACCACGGCGACAGCCTGCTCGGCGTCGCTCGCTCGAACGTAGTCGAAGGGACGCGTGGATCAACCTTCCGCCGCAACGTCGCGGATCGCTGCGCGAATGTTCGGATAGGCGCCACAGCGGCAGACGTTGCCGCTCATGAACTCACGGATGCCCTCCTCCGAGTTCGCACGTCCCGCGCGAAGAGGTGGCCGACCCCACCGGCATCAGCGTGGACTACTACGTCCGCTTCGAGCAGGGCCCTTGCCCCAACGTGCCAGACGCGTTGTTGGACTCGGTCCACCACGGGCCAAGCTGTGTCGACGACCAGCAGATCAGCGCCGGACTACGCCTGCTGCTCCAGAACCTTTCCACCCTGGCGTTCGTCCTCGGACGGCTACTCGACCTCCTCGCCATGAACGAGCCCACGCACGCGCTGTTCCGCGGCGTGGGAGCCGGCGGAAACTACCTGGGCGGGCTGATCCTCGACGCTCCGGGCAAGGCACCGTACGCGAACTGGAATGTCGCAGCCCACGAGGCGATCGCCATGCTGCGCTTCGACGCCGCCCGCCATCCACACGATCCAGCCGTCGCCACGAGTGCCGTAAGAACGGCCACGTCTGCCTCCCGGAAGACCGGCTCCGTGGCCCACCCGCCGAGCAGCACCCGTTCCGCGTCAGCCGCGCCACGGCTGGTGCCTGCGCCGCCGAGCGCGAGCCGGGAGGCGCGAGCGGTGCCGCTGCCGACCTCGAGCGCGGCGGCGACCAACACCACTGACCTCGACTGACCGTGCCCCGGCCGGTGACACAGTGATCAACGGAAAATCGTCCTCACGGAGCCTTCGGGGCATGGTCGATCCGCTGGTTGTCGCGCTCTCATTGTTCAACAGCCCCAGATCCCTGGGGGAAATCCGCCCCAGCCGGGGCCTGGGGTAATGCGGGATGAGGGCCTTCCGGTCTCCGCTGCGATTGTGGCGATCCACGCTGCTCCAGAAGGCCCTCAGCCGTTTCGAGATGTCTCAGCGGAGATCCCTGTCGTCGATCTCCGTGGACGGAACACCCAGATGGTGATGTCCCAGGCCTCGGCCTGGCTCTGCTTCAGCATCTTCTCGATGAGCTCCGGTACGACGTTGCACAATTGCTCGTGTCGCTGGACAGGATCCGCACCATCGCGTGGATCATCTCGGTGGGGTCGAGGCGACCGTGGTCATTGCCGAGCAGCGAGTCGAACCCAGTCGGCACGCCGATCTCACGCAGAAACGATCAGTTAATCTGGATGCCGCCAACTGTCAGGAGACCTTTGCCTTCAGCACGGCAAGCAGGGTCAGGCGCGCTGTGGCGTTTCTGCCGCCTCTTTCGATCGAGGATTCGCCACCGGGTGCCCCGGCGGACGGCTGTCCGCTCGTACCGATGGGGAAAGCGAACCGCCCATGAGAAGAACCGTACGGAACGAGACATCCCTCGTTCCCAGGCGACTGTGGATTTCAGAGAGTACCCAGGGCCGGGTGACGCCGGCCGAGCTTTTCTTCGACTTGGTATTCGTCTTCGTCGTCACCCAGGTCACCCACTCGGTGGAGAGCCATCCCGGGTGGGAGGGCCTCCTCAAGGGACTGTTCCCGATGGTCATCGTGTGGTGGATGTTCAGCGGGTTCGGATGGCTCACCAACGCGGTGCGGCCCGACTCGGTGCAGGTGCGCCTGCTGCTGATGCTTGCCATGACCGGCTTCTTCATCATGGGGCTGGATATCCCCTACGCCTTCGCACCCGAGGGTTGGGCCTTCCCCTTGGCGTATCTGGCCGTCGTTGCCATCCACGGGATCGTCTATCTGACCGCCAATGTCCCGTCGGCGCGGCAGGCCATCCTGCGCAACATGCCGTTCAACGCCGCGGCCGGCATTCTCGTACTCGTCGCCCCACACCTGCCGGAAGCATGGGGCTGGGTGTGTTGGGCCGCCGCTGTACTGGTCCTGTACCTCTCGCCCTTCCTGGGCCGCATCCGCGGCTTCGTCCTCGAGCCGCATCACTTCGTGGAGCGGCATGCACTGCTGCTGATGGTGGTTCTGGGTGAGTCGGTGGTCGCCATCGGGTTCGGCGCCGAGGGATCGGAGAGCCACGCGGTGGATGCACCCCTGGCGCTCGGCGTGGTGTTGGGGATCGCCGTGGCGTCGGGCCTGTGGTGGGTGTACTTCGACGGGGACGAAAGCCGGGCCGACGCCGAGTTCGAGAAGGCCACCGAGCACCGTCGCCAAATGCTCGCCTACTACGCATTCACCGGCGCACACCTCGTGATGATCGTCGGCATCATTCTGGTCGCCGCGGGCATCACCGACGCCATCCACCACTTCGACGGTCATGCGCACCGGTGGTGGCTGGGCTGCGGCACAGCGCTGTTCCTCCTGGGCCACGCGGCCTACCGGGGCCTGCTGGGAAGCGGACGGATCGCCGACCGCGTCGTCGGGGCGGTATGCGCGGTGCCGCTGGGAGCGACGGCGTCCATCGCCGGTTGGATCGGTATGACCTTGGTTGTGGTCGTCCTGACGGCCATCGCCACCGTCGACCACCGCCTGGCGTCACAAAGGACCCAAGCCTCTCAGACGACCCTGAGTACTGGCTGACACATCGACTACGTCGGCAACCCCCCGCCTTCACCGCCACGAGAGAGGTCCGCGACGGGATCCTCCACCACGAGCACCTCACCCTCTACCGGACGCCCGGAGCGCCAGCGCGCACTGCCTCGGCGTGCCGCGGCAAGTTGAAGGATCCGCTGTGGCGCTGCAGCTGGACGCCGGAATGCGACTTGGGCTGCAGTCGGTGCTCTGCTCAAGGAGCGACCCCGTGTGCCCGTCCTGCGGCTGCGGCAGTCTGTACACCGCGGCCGGGCACCCGGCTGGCGACGAGAGCCACCCGGGCTGAGGAGAGAGGTACGGCGTCGACCCAGTCGCCGCCGGAGCCCGCCTACACGTACTCGTGCGCCACATCCAGGGCGTGGTCAGGGGGAAGTCCGCCCGGACGCAGGGCGTGCCGCAGTGCGACCAGGGAATTGCCCTCACGCAGGTATCGGCGGGCATTGTCCAGGCATGCGGCGGTGCGCAGGGCGAGCTCTCCCGCCAGGGTCAGATCGTCACGTTCGAACGGCCTGCGCTCCCCCAGCGAGAGAACGTGGCGAGCCCGATAGCCCGGTGCTGGGTGACCAGCGGTACGAGCATCAGCGAGTGAACCTCTTCCCTGCGCGCCCGCAAGCTGCGCAACGTCCGCTGTCCACCAGGGCTCAGCGGATCGACGATGCGCGGCTGAAGGGCTGCCAGGGCCTCGGCAGCGGTCACCAGCGGGAGGGCTCCGTCCTGGTCGTCGGCCGCCGTTCCGGGGGCCTCGTCGTCCCGGGAGCGGGGAAGCTGCCCGACGGAGCACGGTGTCGCGGTGTACGGGACCGGGTTCGAGGTCCCCTCTCCCGCAAGCACCGGCCCCAGTACCTCCACCGCCATGCAGTCGGCCAGCCCGGGCACGGACCCCTCCGCCAGGCCCCGGGCGGTGTCGAGCACATCGAGGGTGGCCCCGATCCGTGTGCCGGCCCGGGCAAGCGCCTTCAGCCGCTGGGCCTTGTTCTCCCCCTGGGCTCCATCGTGGGAGCCACTGCGCTTGGCGGCGTGAGAGCACCCGTAGTCATCAGCTTCCACTCGCCTCAGAACTCGGTACGCCCTCAGTGTCCTCCGAGACGCTCGCGCACGGTATTCGGAGCCACTTGCTGGCCGTGGACTCGTTGAGCTGCTCAACCAAGTCTGAGGGGCGCGATTCCTCACCGATCTGCTGGGTGCCCTCATAGGGCAGGGGGAAGGCGGGAAGCAGGCAGCGGGGGACGTTGCCGAACATCTGCCGGCTGCCCAGGATCAGGGCGCAGGTGAGGAGCGTGTCGACGAACGGCGTTGGGGAGCAGGATGTCGCACACCCCTGCTGCCCCAAGTGTTTCGGCCTGGCCGTCCCGCTGATGCGTTACGCCCCGTCCTTGGATTCCGTCGCCGAAGGCGCTGCCCCGGGCCGCCGGGAGGATCCTGCCGCCTCCGTCGACAGGGCGGGGAGCTCGGTAGCGGCCCAGCCCGCCAGGAAGGTGAGGGCCTGCGCGCTCGGCGAGTGCGGTTCCGCCGTGTAGACGAGCAGGCTCTGGTCCGTGGAGCCCCGCATATCCAGCACCTGGAAGTCCAGGCTCAGTCCTCCAGCGATCGCGTGGACGAACTCCTTGCGGCCATGCCGCTGGGCCCGCACCCTGTGGTCGGACCACCATCGGCGGAAGTCGGGGTCCTTCAAGGACAGTTCCCCGACGAGACGGGCGAGTTCGGGATCGTTCGGGTATCGGCCGGCGTCCATGCGGAGGTAGGCGACACACTCCTGGGCCACTTGCTCCCAGTTCGCGTACAGCCCCCGGACCTCGGGATCGAGGAAGGTGAGCCATATGTGGTTGCGCCGCTTGGCCGGCAGCCTGGAGTAGTCGGTGAACAGCGCGGCGCTCAGTTTGTTCCACGCCAGGATGTCCATACGGCGTCCGAGCACGAGTGCCGGAACATTCACCATGCTGTCCAGCAGTACCTGGGTTGCCTGCGACACCTGCTGATTTCTCGGTGTGACCGGCTTCGCCCGGTCGGAGATGCCGGCTTCGGCCGCACACCGCAGCAGGTATTCCTCCTCGTCGGGCCGCAGCTCGAGGGCCCGGGCCAGGGCCGTGAGGATGGCGGGGGACGCGGACTTCACGCGGCCTTGTTCCAGCCGCACGATGTAGTCCACGCTGACGCCGGCCAGCGAGGCGAGTTCCTCACGCCGCAATCCCGGCACCCGGCGGTGCCCGGACGTGGGCAGCCCCACCTGCTCCGCACTGACCCGGGCGCGGCATGCGCGCAGGTATGCACCGAGTTCTGTCACGGCAGCCTCCTTCTCGTGTGACTCATGCGATTCATACGGCGGGTCAGTTGGTGACCTTCGAGTCGTCATGGTCCGTGGACAGGGCGAGCTCCCGCCAGGTGTCGGTCTCCTCGCGAAGCTGGGCGATCTTACGGTCCATGGCCGACGCGCAGTCGCTGCCGAGCTGGGCACGCAGCGGCGGGTTGGCGGCGTCGGCCAGGGCGAGGATGGCCGTGGCTCCCTTGACCGGGTCACCGGGCTGGGCGTGGTTGAGCCCGGGGACGGCCTGGCGCACCGCGCCGGCGGTATCGGCGTAGTCGGAGATGATCCGGCCCTCTGTGAGCAGACTCGTGGCGTCGAGGAAGTCGGTGCGGAAGTATCCCGGCTCGACAATCGTGACCTGGATCCCCAGCGGCGCCAGCTCGGCGCGCATCGCCTCGGACAGGCCCTCCACGGCGAACTTGGTCGAGCAGTAGACGCCGAAACCCGCCACGCTCTCGAAGCCCCCGATGGAACTCAGGTTGAGAACGCGGCCCGACCTCTGCCGGCGCATGACCGGCAGCACGGCGCGGGTGACGTTGGCCAGACCGAAGACGTTGGTGTCGTAGACCGAGCGGAACGCGGCATCGGAGGTTTCCTCCACCGCGCCCAGCACACCGCGTCCTGCGTTGTTGACGAGGATGTCGATCGTCCCGAACCTCTCCACGGCTGCCTCGACAGCCTCACGAGCCTGCGCCTCGTCGGTGACGTCCAGGGCCACGGCCAGCACGCTGTCCCCGTACTGCGAGAGCGCATCCTGTACGCCCTGCGGATTGCGGGCCGTCGCCACGACCTTGTCGCCCCGCTCCAGTGCCTGGCGCGCGATCTCCAGGCCGAAACCGCGGGACGCACCAGTGATGAACCAAGTGGCCATGCCACTACCTCTCATTCGTTCGATTCTAGGAAAATCGGGTTGGACGTAGCTATTGCTTCCGGAGCTCGGCCCGGCCCGAGCGGACAGCAATGACCCCTGCTGCTACGGCCAGCAGTGCCACGAGCAGTCCGAACCCCGAGAAGGCGGCCGCGACGCCGAACCGGGAAGCAGCGGCGCCCAGAACGACCACCGGCACACTCACCGCCAGGTAGGCCAGGGCGAAGAATCCCGGCAGGAGCTGGGGGTAGCCCTTGGCGATCATCGCCGCCGTCACGGTGCTCGTGGACCCCATGAAGGTCAGGCCGAAGCCCGCACCGGTGATCGCCGCACCGAAGAAGAACAACTGGGCGTGGGCGGTGTCGTAGCCGATCACGGACACCCCGACCCCGGCGACGAGCAGCGCGCACCCCGTCACCGATGCCGCCCGGTCCCCGAGCCTGCGCAACAGCATCGGAGCGATGCCGCCGCAGCCCTGCACCACGAGGATGACCAGCGAGGACAGTGCCCTGTCGGTGGTGTGCAGCAGGCCGGCGACCAGGTCGACCCCCAGTGCCAGGTACAGGCCGACGACCGCCCAGCCGGCTGTCACGATGGGGGCCACCCGGAGCAGGATCCCCCGTGGCTCCGCACCCAGCCGCAGGACCCGGGGGCGCCAGGGCCTGAGCCGTGCGGGCGCGATCTGCCAGGCGGGAATCGCCCGCACCAGGGCAAGTGCACCGACGGACAGGACGGTCAGCACGACGAACGGGGTGACCAGCGGTGCGGGAGCGAACTGAACGGCGAGGCCGGAGAACACCGCGCCCAGCGCGATGCCTGTCGAGGTCGCCGCGCTGTTGGCCGCCGCCGCGGCCCGGTGGCTGCGGTCCCGGTGAAGGTCGGCCAGGGCCGAGCCCGCGCTGCTGGTGAGCAACCCGACCCCGACGCCCTGGATCATGCGGGCCAGGCACAGCGCCCACGCCCCCGTGGCAAGCAGGAACGTCAGAAAGCTGACGACGACAGTGGCCAGCGCCATCACGATCGTCCGCTGAGTACCCAGGTGCTCGCTCAGGTCCCCGGCGACCAACAGGGTCAGGATCGCGCCAACGGCGTAGCAGGCGTAGACGACCGTCGAAGTGGTCGTTCCGAAGTGCCATTGCTGCTGGTAGAGACCGTACAGCGGAGACGGCGCGCTGCTGGCGGCCATGACCACGAAGACGATCGCGACCACGGTCTTGAAGTGCCAGGGGCGGTGTTGCCGGTGATGCTGGGCGATAGGGCGCCGGTGCCCCCGGAGCTCGGGGGCAGCCAACCTGTGGGCGATCATCAGTCTTGCCATCTTTCGACGGGAATCCGGGCGTCGGCGGCAGAGGTGGCTTTCCTCTGCGAAGGGCGCCTTGCGGGATCCATCGTCGTGGCGGAGTGCCTGCGCATACAGGGAGGCCTTTTCCTGGGCAGCCGTCCCTAGGAAAGCCAGTACCAGGCAGATGAGCAGGCTGCTCCAGGGCTACCCGCCGAGCATCCCCGGTTTCCGCAGCTCCTGGCGCAGCACCAGGGGCAGCGCCTCGGCGTAGAAATCCGCCACATGGCTCTCGTCGCGGTAGACGAACATGTCGCCTACGACCCGGGGGCACCAGAGCCTGGGCGCTGTGGCAGGAGCGTGTGGAAGCGCTGGAAGCCTTGGACGGGTGGTGGAACGTGCCCTGGCCGACGCAGTGGCAGCGCTCGTACTACCGGGACCGCGATCATGCCGTGGTGCACGGGCCGCCGGATGCGGCCGTGGGTCTACGGCTGCTGTGGAGGGATGCGGCGGACGGGCGGATGCGCGACACCGCCGGGGTGGGGCGCTGGATGTACCTCGAAGAAGACCGGAACGCCGACGAGACCGCTGCCTTCGAGGCGCGGTACGGGTCTCCCGGGGTGGCGGATGAAGTCACGGGGCTTGTGAGGGTGAGACCGTCCAAGCACGACGGCAGCCACTCCGACGGTGACACGCTCGGACGGTATGCAGCTGCCATCGGGGCGGCCGCGGCGATTGACTCCCCGCCGCGCTCGGCGGCGCTCAGTTCCACGGGCACAGCGACGCCACACGGACATAGCAGGAGGACGGCCGATCCTTGGGGACGGTGAATGAGGAGGCAGCACCCGCCCTCGAATCCTGCGACGGCACCTCGGCCAGCGCCCCTTTGAGGGCGCTGGGTGGCGGCATTGAGGCGTCAGGTCAGTTCGAGTCCGCCGTCGATGGTGAGGACCTGCCCGGTGAGCCAGGCGGTGTGGGGGCCTGCGAGCCGCAGGATCCATGCGGCGATCTCAGCGGGATCACCGCGGCGGCCCAGCGGGATTCGTGCGGCCTCGTCGGCTTTGATCTGGTTGATGGCCGTGTCCGGGAGACCGGCGGCGATCAAGGCTTCGCTTTCGGTCGGCCCGGGGGCCACTGCGTTGACCCGGATACCGTCAGACGCCAGCTCCAAGGCCCAGCTGCGGGTGAGTTGTTCGAGTGCGGCTTTGGATGCGCCGTAGTGACCGGCACCGGCCGCAGGTCGGTGCCCGAAGGTGCTGGAGACGTTGACGATCGCCCCGCGGGAGGCTTTGAGATACGGCAAGGCCGCGTTTGCCAGCAGGCTGGGCGCGACGACGTTGACGGCCAGCAGTTGGGTGATACGGGGCGCTGTGGCCTGCTCCAGCGGCATCGCGGCGAACGCGCCGGCGTTGTTGACCAGTACATCGATGCGACCCCATCGGCCGAGGGCGGCATGTACAACCGCCTCGGGTGCGTCGTCCTGGGTGACATCGACGGGAAACGACACGATGGATGGATGCTGGGCGGCGCTCTCCGCGAGGGCGTCTGGCCGGCGGCCGACCCCCAGAACGTGAGCGCCCGCGTCGGCGAACGTGGCTGCGGTCGCGCGTCCGATCCCCGATCCGGCTCCGGTCACGATCACGACCTGGTCAGCGAAGGGACTGTTCTTCGGCTCTGGTACGGACACAGCAAACCCCAATGTTCGATGTTCGTCGAATGTCGTTTGAAGTTAACATGTGGCTATGAGAGACCCGCAACACCCCGACCCCGGCGACATCACGCTCACCCGCGTGCTCGCCGCGCTCAGCGACCCGATCCGGCTCGGTCTCGTGCGGCTACTGGCTGATGGCCGGGAACGCGGCTGGGGGGAACTGCGTGCACCCGTTGGTAAATCCACCTTGAGTCACCACCTGAAAGTCCTGCGAGAGGCGGGCATCACCCGCACCCGCCAGGAAGGCACCCGCTGCTTCGTCCAGCTGCGCCGCACAGACCTCGACACCCGGTTCCCGCACCTGATGGCAGCACTGCTCTCCGTGGCGGCCGCCGACGGTATCGGCGAAGACGTCACCGCGGCCACGTGACGGTGACTTGGCGCCTGGCGCGTCGCCGCCGGGCCCTGGCTTTCGGGCGGCCGCCCGAGCGCGAGCTGCGCGAAATCATGAACGCGATCTTGTACGTGGATCGCACCGGGGTACAGTGGCGCTACCTGCCGCACGACTTCCCGCCCTGAGAAACCGTCTACGGCTACTTCGCCAAGTGGCAAAAGGACGGTGTGTTCGCCCAGCTCAACGGTCTACTGCGGGAGCTGGTGCGGCAGAAGGAGGGCCGCACCGCCCAGCCCTCGGCGTGTGTCATCGACGCGCAGAGCGTGAAGACCTCCACCAGCGTCCCGGCCGCCGGGCAGGGGGACGGACGCGGCGAAGAAGATCGTGGGCCGCAAGCGGAGCATCGTCACCGACACCCTCGGACTGCTGCTGGCGGTGCTGGTCACTGCGGCGAGCGTGCAGGACTCCGACGCCGGCCGGACCCTCGTCGAACACGCCGCCGCGGAGCATCCCAGCGTCCGCAAGACCTGGGTCGACGGCGGCTACCGCCGGCACCTCGTCGAACACGCCGCCGCCCTCGGCATCAACATGGAAATCGTCACCCCAGGAATCAGCGAATTCGCCGCGCCGCCGAAACGCTGGACAGTAGAGCGGACCTACGGATGGCTGACCCGCCAGGCCGAAGATCAGGTCGGGTTCAGTGGTGCTATGCCGGTGCCCGCGTACAGCGCGGGTTCCAGCGACAGGACAGTGAGCGGTTCCCCCGCCTTCACCGCCTGCCAGGCGATCGCTGCCGCGTGCGCCACAGACCAGTCGACGTTTCTCCAGTCCATCGCATCCACCGCGTGCGACGCGGTGAACGGCACGTTCTCCGCGAACCGCAGGGACGCCGCGTGCTTGCCGGCACCGGCGACCTGTCGTTCGGCGGCCAGCATGGACAGCGACGGGATGATGACCCGGCCAGTGCCACGCGACGCCTGGATGTAGAGACCGGTGAAGAAGGGATCCGCACGGAACAGGGCGGCCAGAGCGGTGTGGTCCAGGACGGCCGTCAGGTTCATGCCCCGCCGCCGCCCTGATGGGCGCGGATCTTCGCCCAGGCGTCCTCGCCGGCCTGCTGGACCTGCTTGGTGTACTCGATGCCGAGCTCACGGGCAGCCTCAAAAGCCCGCTGCTCCCGCTCGGCCGCCGTAAGCTCCCGGGTAGCAAGGTCCTCTAGCAGCTCCGTGATGGTGGTGCCGCGCTCCTCCGCGAGGATGCGCAGCCGGTCGCGCACTGCCTCGCTTGTTTTGATGCTCGTCGGCTTGCTCATAGAGCTGATTCTACCGCCGGTAGACATGATGGGGATCACGTCTCCAACTGCTCCTTCGGCGCAGCCGGTGGCCCACCAGAGGCGGCCGGATGGTGGGGCGACTTCGAAACGGCACAGCTCCCCCACCGGCCTAGGGGCCAGATGCCACAGCTGACCCCGCCATGCGGCCGATTCCAGTCACAACCCTGTGCCTGGCCGAATCCAGTTCCATCCTGTCACCGCGGTGATCCTCTTCCTCCCCCAGGCGGAGGCCCTCACCCATGGCCCCGTCCGTTTGCGGTCACCTGGGCGGGGCCGCGCCGCCCCTCCCGGCCTCCCCACGGGCGGACCAACGGCTGCGCAGACTCCGCACCATGTGCACCCTTCTACACGCTTACCCCCGCCTATGCGGCGTTTGGCCCGCTCGACCTGGCGCAGCAGCAGGTCCGCGAACTGGACGATCTCTGCTGCCTCATCTTCTCCCCTCTGCTGCGCCGCATCCGTGCTACCGCAGGACCGGGAGAGATCAACGCAACCGACGCCTGGAGCTCAATGGGCGGCTTCCGGCTGGAGGCCACCGACGGCCCGCCCTGCCTCGAACTGGTCCGCCTTCATGGTGGCGGGCCGACCGGGCTCGGCTTCCGGAATGGGTGATCCGACAACCCTGCTCGCATAAGAACCTGGGTGACCGGTCGATCGGCGGCGTGACCAGACCCGCACCTCGTGCAGAGCCCGACCATGGACCCCAGCGGCGCGTCCGCGCATGAGCTGCAGGAGCCGAACGCACAAGGGCTCGCCCTGCGCGCCGACGACGTGTTCCACTCCTGGCCCGGTGGCGGCGGACCCGCTGCCGCGCGGCCCGCGCCTCGTGCTCCAGGCCGCTATGACGGCGGCCGCACCCCATAGCGCCCAAGGACAGCCGCTACTTGGACGGCTGTGCGACGCCGCTCGTACGCAGGACGGTGGTGCGGAACGATGTCACCAGGGGCCGCAGGTCGACCCGGTGCCACGCGGCCCACAGCTGGACGCTTGTCTCGTTCCAGGGAAGCTCGCGCACCGCGACCTCCTCAGTAGTGGCGCGGACCATGCTTTTTTGTACGAGTGCGAGTCCGAGCCCAGAAGCGACCAGGCCGAGCGCGGTCAGTGGCTCGGCTGCGTCGAAGCGGATGTCGGGTGTGAAGCCGGCTGCTGTGCATGAGGCGACGAACGTGTCCCGCCAGGCGGGGTCCTGAGCATTCTCGACGGCGATCCACGGCCGACCATCGAGGTCCCCGGGGGCCACTTTTTCCTGGTCGGCGAGTGGATGATCCGCGGGCAGAACGAGCAGGAGCGGGTCCTGGAGCAGGGGTGCGGCCAGTAGGTCAGGATCATCCGCGGACGGAGGTTCACGGACGAGCGCGATGTCGAGGCTGCGTTGCCGCAGGCCTTCGAACTGCTCGGCCGGCGGAAGGTTGTACAGAGCGATGTGAACGCCGGGGCGTTCGCTGTGCACAGCGCGTAGCGCGCCGGGCAGGATGCCGGTGTGCATGGCGTCCGCCACGTAGCCGATGCACAGGCCACCCTCGTCTCCACGGCCCAGCCGACGGCCCAGGTTCTCCAGGCGATCCGCATGCTGCAGCAGTGCGCGGGCTTCGGCCAGGAAGACCTTGCCGTCCCGAGTCAGCCGGATTCTTTGCTGGCCGCGCTCGAACAGGGTGAGGCCGAGATTCTGCTCGAGTTGAGCGATCTGCCGACTGAGCGGCGACTGGGACATGTGCAGGCGTTCGGCGGCTTGGCCGACGTGTTCGGTCTCGGCGACGGCTACGAAGTAGCGGAGTTGCCGCAGGTCAAGCATGTAAGACCTCTAGGGACTCAAGTGTGTCCAAGTAAGTCTTGGACAGTCTTAAGTGTAGATCCTAGCCTCGAACACGTCAGTCGACGGACCGCGCAAAAGGCGCGAAGAGAACACATCCGTCGCCGTTCGTACAGCAAGGATCCGCACCATGTCCATCAAGTCCTTCCTGCCCGGCCGCCTGGGCTTCGGCACCGCACCGCTGGGCAACATGTTCCGGGCCATACCCGACGAGGAGGCCGCGGCCACCGTGGACGCTGCCTGGGACAACGGCATCCGCTACTTCGACACCGCGCCCTTCTACGGCGCGGGGCTGTCCGAGATCCGGCTCGGAGAAGCGCTGGGTAGCCGCCCCCGCGAGGAGTTCGTCCTGAGCACGAAGGTCGGCCGCGTCATCCTCGACGACATCGAGGTCCCCTCCGCCCGCGACCTGGGCGAGAAGGGTGGACTGTTCGAACACGGACGGCCCAATAAGATCGTCAACGACTACTCGGCCGACGCCACCCTGCGCTCCGTCGAAGACAGCCTCAAGCGGCTGAGGACAGACCGCCTCGACATCGTGTGGGTACACGACGTCGCACAGGACTTCTACGGCGACGAGTGGCTCGCCGCCTACGAGACGGCCCGCACCGGCGCATTCCGGGTGCTGCAGAGGCTGCGCGACGAAGGCGTCATCAAGGCCTGGGGCCTTGGCGTCAACCGGGTCGAGCCCCTGGAGCTGACGCTGGACCTCGAGGAGCCCAAGCCGGACGCGTTCCTCCTCGCCGGCCGCTATACGCTGCTTGACCACGAGCGCGCCCAGCAGCGGCTGCTGCCGGCCGCGAAGGCCCAGAACGTCGACATCGTCGTCGGTGGACCGTACAGCTCCGGCGTGCTCGCCGGCGGACAGCACTTCGAGTACCAGCAGGCCCCCGCCTCGGTCATCACCAAGGTGGAGCGCATCAAGGCACTCGCAGGGCAGCACGGCGTGGGCATCAAGGCGGCAGCGCTGCAGTTCTCCCTTGCTCACCCCGCGGTCGCCGCGGCCATCCCCGGTGCCTCCCGGCCCAGCCGCATCGCTGAGGACGTCGCCGCACTCGGCGAGAAGGTCCCGGCGGACTTCTGGGCAGCTCTGCGCACGGAAGGGCTGATCGCTCAGGACGCCCCCGTACCCAGCGCCTGACCTCTACCTCACCCGAACAGGAGACGACCATGGCAACTACGACCGCAACCATCGACATCCCGGTGCCCGCCGACCGCGTCTGGCAGCTCATCGGCGGCTTCGACTCCCTGCCTGACTGGCTGCCCTACATTCCCGCGAGCACGCTCAGCGAAGGCGGCCGCGTCCGCAGCCTCTCGAACGAGGATGGCGGCGTCATCGTCGAACGCCTCGAAGCGTTCGACAACCAGGCGCGCACGTACAGCTACTCCATTCTGCAGGCCCCATTCCCTGTCACCGGCTACCGCTCCACCCTCACCGTGCACGAGAAGCCCGGCAGGCACAGCCGTGTGGAGTGGTCCGGCACCTTCACACCGGCCGGTACGAGCGAAGAAGAAGCGATCGCTCTGTTCCACGGCATCTACACCGAAGGGCTGGCCGCACTGAAGAAGACACTCAAGGCATGAACGCGATCACCTGATGCCCGGTGGGGCCGTCCGGCTCCGGCAAGCAGTCCGTCCGGCGTCAACCGGCCGTGTTCGAGGGGATGCAGCTTTCGGCCGCTGCCTGTCGCACCGGCCCTGTCCAGCTGAAGCTGCGGGTTCCCCACAGGCAACCTGCTGGCCACCGCCCCTGTCGGCCCATTCACCGATCCGCTCGCGCTGCGGCCAAGGCGGCGCAGACCCGCAAGCCGCACGGCGACAAGAGCTACGACTCATGACGGCGTGCGGCGTTGGCTGCGGTCAAGGAACGTCCCTCAACGCCCTGGATGACCAAGGAGTGCCAGTCATGGCAACGACGACACCTGCAGCGGTGAGCCACGCCGCCCGCGGCGTCGGGCCGAGTGAACGTGCCTGGCTGGTCGGGCAGGAGATGGCCCTGACTCTGGACGCCGCGCCGGTCAGCGCGTCCCGCGCCCGCCACGCATCAAGAGATGCGCTGGTCGGCTGGGGTGTGCAGGGGGACGCCGTTCACGACGTCCTCCTCATGCTGGACGAGCTGGTCACCAACGCCGTCGAACACGGCCGCGGCCCCGTGCCTGCGCCTGCCCCTGTACCGTCGGAACACCCTCGGCTGCGAGGTCGGCGACGTCGGGGGCGAGCTGCCCCATCGCAGGAATCGAGGCCCCGCAGCGGAGTCAGGCCGGGGACTGCTCCTCGTGCACGCGCTTGCCGACGCCACCGGGGTCCGCCCCACCAGCACGGGCAAGGTCGTTTGGTTCCGCCGCCGGGTGCCGCCGCCGGCCTGACAGCCACCCGTCCCCGCTCGAAACCAGCGACGGGACACCAGGACGGTTTTCACACCCGCAGTGGCCGGGCACTGCAGGCTCTGCACGCCCTGCCAGTATTCGGTGGGCACGACGACAACGGCCTCCATGCAGTGAGGCAGCTGCGCCTGACCGCCGCGGCCTGCGCAAGCAACGGCTCAAAGGCCGCACAGGCACTCCGGGAGAACGGGCAAGGTCCACCCATGGCACTGCGTTGCGCGAAGCGCTCGGAAGGGGAAAGCGGAAAGCGGGGTGCCCGCGGCGGAGAACGCCCGCGACGCCTACAACTGCTTAAACACCACCGATACAACAAGGAGACCGACATGACCAGTCCTTCGACTCAGCCCAGCCACCGCACCCCCCAAGAGGTCTTCGCCGACCACGGGCGCCGACTCGGCACGGGAAATCTGGACAGCATCAGTGCCAACTACGCGCGCGATGCAGTCTTCATTACCCCCCAGGGCATCCTGCGGGGGAAGGAAGGCGTCAAGAAAGGCATCGGCGCGCTGTTGGCCGATCTGCCCGATGCCAACTGGGAGTTGAAGCCGCAGTTCGCCGGTGAGGTGCTCTTCCTGGAGTGGTCGGCTACCGGCCCCACGGCGCGCGTGAGGGACGGCGTCGACACCTTCGTCTTCCGACATGGCCTCATCCAGGCGCAGACCGTCCGCTACACCCTGGTCACCGGCGACTGACCAGCAGTTTGTCAGGCCACCGAGTCCGGTCACCGCTGTACCGACGGCCGAGCGGCGCTGCCGATGCTGGATCCTGCCACCCACTGGCCGCTCCTCCCTCACAGCACAGCGGACGCATTCCCGAAGGACTGCGCCGCTCCGCGAACAGCACCGTCCACTCCGTGACCGGCTGGCCTCCGAGCATCACCCGGTGGAGGCGCAGCCGCCTTGCCGAGTTCACGGTCCCTCCCCCACGCCTCCCCGCGCCCCCTCGCGGCCGGCGTGCGACTGCGCCCAGCCAGGGCGCAGCTCCACTTGCCGCACAGGCACACACCCGTCCGCTCCGCTGGATCACCTGGGTCCCGAACTCACGGGCGGCCCTCAGCCGGAGCCGCGGGCGGTCGAGGCCCAACCCCGCCTTGCTTTCGGTGTCGGAAGGCAGGGCGGCGTGGCCTGTTCGACGAAGCCGGGCACCAGCCGAGGTTCCTCATCCCGAAGCGCCGACGCACTGCAAATGTGAGTCTCTACCAAGTCGTATACGAACTGTAGACACCCCTTGCCGCCTGGGCCGGCGCATACCCCACCTACCACCGCACCATAGCCACACCGGCTCAAACCGACCAAGCTGCATTAGAATGCGGCGGCTCGTCGGCCCAGGACGGGCTCGGCCAGGAGTCTCGCCGGGCCACACAGGGTCTGGCCGTACCGGGCGAAAAGCTCGTCTCGGGAGTCAAAGCGCCCAAGATCCGTGAGCAGGTACGCCGAGAGATCGCACGAATCCGACGCGGGGCAGGCCGTGACCCCGTCCCAGTCGACGCTCGTCCTGGACAGCGCCTCGAAGAGCGTCTCCGGACCTGCGTTCGTAAAGCCGTAACGGATCCGTCCACGCGGCTCGCCGGCAGCGCCGAAGAGCTCGGACACCGGCAGCCAGGGTGCGGCGGTCTGATCGGCCTCCGCCAGCCCGCCGATGCGGAACTCAGGCCAGGCCAGCACCACCTGGTCGGGGACGAACCGGCGCAGCCGGGGGAAGCGCGGGTACCAGAATGTGCCGTCCACGACCAGGCCACGCACCCGGGAGGGAATGCCCCACGCCCGGGCAACCGCTTCCAGTACGGCCATCCGCTGACTGCAGGAGCCGCGGCCGAGCCGCAAAACCTGGGATACCGGTCGCGCCTCCTCCACCGAATACACGGGGCGAATCTCTTCGGAGATCCACCGGTGTGCGTGGCGGAGAGCCGCCACCTTCACCGCGGGCCCATCCCCCTCCTGGGCCGCCATGGCGATACTGCGCGTGACAGCGTGGACCCGCGGATGTCCCCAGTCGAGAATTGGCGTCGGCGCTGTTCCTCCGCGCGCGCCGCGGCCGTCGGCCACGGCCTGTCGAGCCCGCCCACACGGCGTCGGTAGCGTACTCACCATGACCGGCTCCTCCTGCCCCGATTGCGGACCAGCCTCCCAGATTTTTTGAACACGTTCAAGTGCGCCCCAAGCACCAGCACTGGCGACGCGGTATCGAGGCCGCCGTGATCTACCACCGACTCCACGGCGGCCTGCGCGTGCCGTTCACGTACCGCGTCCCCGAAGCCGGTAGCCAGGAGGCGGAAGCCGAGGCGTGGCCGGCCCCGCTCGCCGCGTTCCCACTGGGACAATGGACCGCTGACGCAGGCGTTTCTACGCCCGCGGGAACATGGCTGCCGGCCGCGCCCGGCAGTTGGAGAAGCTCGAACGCGAGGGGCACCTGCGCGTGCCGCGCAAACACGTCGAGACGATCGTCATCAGGGGCGACGGAGACGACAGCCGCAGCGGCGATGGCCAGGAAGAACGCCAGGCCAATTTGGGTGCCTGGACCAGCAACCAGCGGAGCAGGGCAGCCACGCTCTCCCCGGGACGGATCGAGCAGCTCTCCGCCATCGGCATGCGCTGGACGCAAGTGGGGGAGGGCAACTTCCGTTGCCGAGCTGTGCTCGCCAGGTGGCTTTCCCCTGCTGCACGCACGGCCCGGTCCAGGAAGACATACACGTCAGGTGCGGTCAGGCCTGTTCAAGACGTCTGAGTGCCGTTTTCGCGAGCAGTGTCTTCTGTCTGCTCGTCTCGCCGTTCCTCGTGCTGGGGCGGCTGTTGCTCGTCGGGCTGCGCTTGTTCTTCCTCGAGGTGCTTGCGTACGTCCTCCGGCTTGTCCCCTACCTGTTCCATGACATGTCTCCGATCCGCGCGTGCGGCCCCGTCCGTGAACAGAGGCGGCGACGCCGCCCTATGGCCAGCTTGACACGGGCTGCTGACAGTGGCCTGCGGAGGAGACTGGTGCGGAGGTCATGCCGTCTGCGGCTGGCACGCCCCCGCACGTTTGCTCGCTGCGCCCTTGCAACGCCAACGTGATAAGTCCGGGCCGGCCCACCCGCCTCTGATCACAACGCCCGCTCCTGAACAGCAACAGACCGGTACCACGCGGTCACAGCGAACAGATCACCCTCACCGGCGAGGAACCGGTGGCCGTGAAACCGGGCGCATGGGTCTCTCCCCCCGAGCCAGGCGGGACAAGCCCGCCCGAGCGGCTGAGCGCTGCGGGAGCTCATCCGTGGAGTGGGCACAGGACTTGGCGGGAGGACTGCCGCATGGGCGCCCGGAGGCCATCAGGGCTGCTCGGGCGCCGCCTGCCGGAAGCCGGTGGGCGGTGTGTCGGGGAGCAGGCGCGCGAGGTCGAAGGTGTCGGGGTGCACGTCGGCGGCCAGAAGCAGCAGTCGCCGCGGCTGCCGGCCAAGGCCCGTCACGGTCGTCCGGCGGTCCGGTCCGCTCACGGGGGCGGGGGCGAAGAGGAGGTGGAGGCCGGCGACGTCCATGAACGGTGCGTGGGTCAGGTCCCACAGCAGGTCGGTCACGTGTGCCGGTAGTGCGTCGGTGGCGGCGCGCAGCGGGGGCAGGGTGTCGAAGTCGATGTCCCCGCGCAGTGTGATGCGTGCGGACGTTCCGTCGATGACGGTGGTGATGTTCATGCCGGGGCGCGGCCCCCCTCCCGGGGGTTGATGAGCCCAAAGGCGAAGCACCCCCGGAGGAGAGGGGGGCTGCGACGATGGCCGGGGGGCCAGGTGCCCGGGATGGGGGCAACGCCCGGCTCCCCGAAAGACCGGCACCCGCCGGGGGCCGGCCGGTCTCGTTGTCTGCCCACCGTCGCACACCCCAGCCCCCATCCGCGACCCCCCACAAGAAGGAACGGCCTGCGAAACCCGCACCCACCAAGTCCAACGCCACCCAGAGAAGATCGACGGCGCCATGCTCGAAGCGCGGCACGCGTTGGCGCACTCGTCGAGGCAGAAGACGACGTCAGGTTCGCCGTCCCTTGGGCATGACCTCGCCGTCGGCGATCCCGTAGAGGTGCTCGATGCGGGCTTTCTTGGCTGCGCAGTCGGGGTCACGGAAGGTCTTCCAGGTCTTTATGCGCTGAAAGGGACACGCCCTCCTCGGGGAGCAGGGCCCGAAGGCCTTCGTTGGCCACCCCCTCGGCAACCGGGAAGTCGGACGGCTTGGCCAGGCTCCAGCTCGAAACGGCAGGCCGTGCTCGGCCGACTTGGACTTGGCGCTTTCTTTGATCCCCCCGGCGTTCCGGGAGGGCGAAGGTTCTCGGCCGGCCGCCCTTGCACTACGGGCAGAGCGCCTCGGAACCGTCGGTGTTGAAGCCCGGACTCGGTCCGGACTGGTGAACGTCACCTCGGCAATCTTCGCCACGGGCATGCCCTGCGCGGATGACAGCACCATCTGGACCCGCCGCCAGGTCACCACCGAACCGGTGCCTCTGCGGACGATCCGCAGCAGCCGCCCGCCCTCGTCGTCGTCAACCCCGGACCCGGATCCGCACACGTTAAGCCACATGATCATTCTGGCTGGCTCCCGGATTGTAGCGGCTGCCGACGGGAGGCAGGGTGGATTTGAGACTGTTCGGGCGAAGCCGAGGCACACGGCCTGTCACGGATGAGGGCTGTGGCTTGTCCTCACGCGAAGCAAGTTGTGTCAGCCGGGAACCGACCAACTTGGTTCGCCGCCGAACGAGTGGGTCGAGACACCCGTCTTGAATGCGGTGGCCGACACAAGATCGCCCATTGCGGGCAGGCTTACGGAGGTGCGCTACATGTCAGAGAAGAAGCCGGAGCACGGGACCGCCCACGAGGGCTCCTTGCCCTCCGAAGTCAAGCTGCTGCAGGAAGTCACTCCGCCCTTCTTTCCCGAAGGTGGTTCGGGAATGACCATCCTCGTCGACTGGCCTCCCGGTCACCCAGGGCTCCCTCCGCATCGCCACTCCGGCCCGGCCTTCGGCTACGTGATGGAGGGCGCGCTCCGGTTCGAGCTCGAGGGTGAGCCGGAGCGTGTGGTCGAGGCCGGTGGGACGTTCTGGGAGCCAGGCGGTGACGTGATCCACTACCAGGACGGCAACGCCCTGCCGGACGCACCGACCAAGTTCCTGGTGACCATGGTGTGCGCACCGGGTCAGCCGATGCTCACGTTGGTCGACGAGGAGGAGCTGAAGGAACGGGCGCACCTGCGCGCCCCGCGTCCCTCGGAAGGCTGACCCGCGAAATCGACAAGGGTGCGGAGTCCGGAACACCGATCCCTGCCGACTCATGGTGACGCACCGCCTGTGCCAGCACCCGAGCGGGGCGTCACATCACAACAGGGCAAATGTTGCCTCATATGGCACTAGCGTGTCAGGGCACAGACCGCACACGGCGCGCGCGATTGCGCAGCTCCGACCTCGGTCATGCCGCCTCCACCGCACTCTGCCCGAGGCCGGAAGCGCCATGGCCGCTCGCTCGTGGGCAGCATGCAATGCGCCCAGGCGCGATGGAGCAGGAGTTCGGCCGTACGACTTCGGCACCGCGGCTGCGACATCGAGGGCACACCTCGTACACCGCGTCGCCTGCGCCACCGCCTCCGATGAGCGCTCCAGTCGGCGCAGCGCCGCCGCGCCGCTCGTCCCGGATCGGCTGCGCCACCTCGGGCTCAGTGAACGCGACCCACGACGATCGGCGTCCGGACCACAGGCCCGCTCACACGCCAACGCCAGGATGGCCCGGGGTATCCGTCTCGCAGCGCCGGGTGAGCTCTGCGACCGCGGCCGCGTCTGACAGGCCGACCCGCACGATGACGGCCAAGTCCACGGCCTCCTGCACAAGGACCTCGGTACACCGCCGGTAGGCGCACCCCGGGCACAGTCCCCCGCAGCCGGGACCCGCCGTCCGCACACGGCACCTGCCTGCGGGCCAGCGCGGCCTCCTCCTCGAGGGCACGGCGCCGCGCGATCGCCTGCTGACGCTGCTCAACCTCACGCTCCGCTTGGGCCCGGCGGACCTGCGAGCTACCTCCGCGGGCGCGGGGCGACTACCGTCGGCTGCGGCCGACGGACGACCCGGGCCCTCAGCCGGCCGGGTACGGCAGCAGCCCGCTCGCGATCTTCTCCCAGGCGGCCTTCGGCTCGGCGAGCAGTTCCGACCGGTCGCCGGCGAGGTCGGCCTGGTCACGCTGGCCCTGGGCCAGGTTGTACAGGTGGTCCTTGCCGGAGGAGTCCTGACAGTACTGCCAGTCCCCGCGCCGCAGCGCCCGGTTGCCGCGCACCCGTTAGAACAGATCGCGCTCGCAGATCTCCTGGCCGCGCAGCAGGTAGCCGGCGAGACTGTGTCCGTTGAGCGGGTGGGTCGAGGCGGGGCGGGCGCCACAGTTCCAGCAGGGTCGCCGTCCACTCCGGGGAGAGGACGGGCTCGTCCGTGACCTGGCGCCCGTCCACCCGGGCGGACCAGCGCAAAATCGTCGGCGTCCCGATGCCCCCCCTCCAGCAGCTGGGACTTCCCGCCGCTCGGCGGCCACTGGCAGGAGAACCGCTCGCCGCCGTTGCCGCCGGCGAACACCACGACGGCGTTGTGCGCCTGGCCGGAGCGCTCCAGCACGGTGAGCACCTTGCCGATGGCGGCGTCGAGGTTCTCCACCAACTCGGTGCACTTCTCCACCGAGCCGCCCTCGTTGTGCAACAGGCCGCTCAGCACCTCACCGGCGCGGATCCTCGCGGCAATCCCGGCACCCATCTCCTCGTCGTCCCCGCCCAGCCAGCGCCAGTGAGGTGCGGTGAAGTTGAGGTTGAGCAGCCAGGGCTCGTCGTGGACCCGCAAGACGTACTGAACGGCCCGCTCGGTCAGGACGGTCGCGTAGTACCGGAGGTCCTGGTACTCGGCGTCACCCTCGAACAGGTCGTAGTCACCGAGCCGGCCCAGCTTGGAGGAATACTCCAGCGCGCCGCCGAAGTTGCCGAGAACTCCTCCCAGCCCGACGTGGTGGGGCTGCAGTCGGGCAGCCAGCCGCAGTGCCACTTGCCGATCAGGGCGGTCGCGTAACCGGCCTGCTTCAGCAGGGAGGCCAGGGTCGGGTGATCGGGGGCCAGTCCCTGCGTCCTGTTGCCGACGGCTCGGCGAGCCCGCCCCGGGCACGGCCCGGGTGGCGGCCGGTGTCCACGCTGAACCGCGTCGGGGAGCAGGACACGGAGCCGGAACAGGCGTTCGTGAGACGTGGATGCGCGCGAACGGCCCGGACCATACAGGCACCCCCGCGCCCGGTCCTGCTGCTGATGCCGGCCGACCTCCCGGCTCGCCGGTGTGTGAGGCCACGCTTGCGCGCTGTGTACGCCTTACTCCCGTCGGAAGGCTCCGTGTCTGCCGCCTTGCACTCCTCAAGTCCGGTCGGGCCGGTGTCCGTGTCACTTCGACCGGATCAGCTGCGCCTGTACGCCGTAGTGGTCGGACAGGTAGGCCTGGCGGCCGTCGCCCAGTGTCACCTTGTCCTGGAACACGAAGTCGGCGGCGCCGGTCAGTGTCTCCCCGGCTGCGGCCCGGACCAGTACGTGGTCCAGGGCCGGCGGCGACGGCCATCGAGGTGTGGGCCGGTAGGTCGGACGGGTGTCACCGGCGAGGATGTCGCGCAGGCCCGCCGTGGCGACGAAGTCGGCGAGTGCAGCCGAGTCGCGCGGGACGTTCAGGTCACCGACCACGGCGACGGGCAGGGACGGGCCGATGGCCGCGATCAGTTCTGCCAGCCGGGCCAGTTCAGCACCTGCCATCCGCGTGTACCGGTTCGTGGGGGACCAGTCGTCGTCGCGGTTGGCCGACAGGTGGGTGTTCACCACCACCAGTTCACCGTCCGGGGTGGCGACGGACGCTATCTGGGCACCCTTGCGCATGAGGAGTTCGCCGCGCACCGGGCCCGTCATCGGGTACCGCACGAACCGCCATCGGCTGATCGGCCACCGGGACAGCAGCATCAGACCACCCTTGAGCAGGACCGTGCCCGAGTAGGCGAAGTGCCGGTATGCAGGAGCAGCACGGCACATCAGCCGGGCGTTGCGGCGGAACATGACTTCCTGCAGGCAGACGATGTCATATTCGGACTGCTCGAGCGCCGCGCCGAGAACACGCAGCCGAGCCGGGACATCACCGGTGAACAGGGTGTTCATGGTCAGCAGGCGCAGGGCCTTCACGAACGTTTCACCTTCCGTCCGGCGGCCTGTCTGGCCATGCGGAGAGCCGCTCACAGCGTTGATCGTACCGACACGCCGTGGAAGAGCCCGAAGCCGTGTGGAAGGACACTGCTGCCAAAGAGGAATCAGTGGTGAGCGGGGTGGGGTGGGCAACAGGCGGCCTGCGGGCGGTGCGGAGGCGGTGCGGCCGAGGGCGGGCCGACACCCGCCGCCGTCGTCCGGCTCCATGCCGAACTGCCCGTCGGGCCAGATGCCCTTCGCGCCGTCCAAACTTCCCTTGATGGCGGGGTTACTGCTTCCCTTCTCGTACCCGTCGTCCGACAGGTCGCGGGCGGTCGAGGTTCTATTCAGGATTGCTGCCTTGTCAGCGAACCTGATCTTTCTTCGGCCCGATGCCTTTGATCCTGATCGGAGTTCCGTCCGGGGCGAACGAGTGGTGGAAGGTGAAGGCATGCGGAGCGGAGCCGTGGTCGTGGAGGTGCTCCAGCCTGGAAACCCCGTCCCGCCAGGTGGGTATCACGCCGTCGGAGATCCACCAGAACACGTAATTTGGGTGCCCTGTCCTCTCGAACCAGTCGTAACGCCTGTTCAGAGCCTTACGGTGCAGACCGGTGTAGACGGCGTCGAAGGCGGGGCGCAGGTCGGTCCAGAGCGAGAGGGTCGCGGCCAGGGCGGTGGTTTCCAGCGTATGGCCCTTGCCGTACCAAGGCGGTACGGCGAACTCTCCCCATGCACCCCAATCCGCCTCGAAGAGCGCGCCCCGGTCACCGTCTGCCGCTTCAGCACGCGCGAGGTATCCGGGGTGCTGACTGATCTTCCGGTAGACGGCCTCACCAATGTCGTAGAACTCGTGCGTGAGGGGTGCGGGATCGGCGAGAGGTAACTTCAGGACGCCGAATGTGTACAGAGCAAGATGGGGCATGAGTCTCTCCCTGGTTGGGGCTGTCTGGCGTGGACCGGGTTCGGTGGCTTACGCGTGGGGGCGAGGGTTCGTGGGGCGTGACCGACTCGTCCCGTCGCGGCTGGCCCAGCCTGAAGGAGGCCCTGTGCGACCGGGGGCGACCACCGAAGACCAGATGAAGGTAGCTGCCTCTGCGAGTCATGTCGAAGTTGCGTTTTTCTCGTCCAAGTGGCCTCTTGCACAGGTCCTTGCGGGAGCTGGGGCGGTGGCGCTGCCTGCCTCCGTGGAAGTCCGCATCGGCCCAGCAAATGCCGAGAAGCAGCGTCGACAACCCTGCTCAAGCCGGTGTGCCGGGGCGACGCCAGCGGCGTTGTCGGCGTCGACCGAGCTGGATGACGGAGCGACTGGATTCACTGTCAAAGGACAACCAGGCCGCTTGGCGGGCAACCCTGGCTGGACGACGTGGTGAAGCACCCTGGTGCAGGGGTCCACGACCAAGGCACTCTTTCCCACTTCGAGTTACCTCGTGCTCGTCTACCCGTCCGGGGTCGGCCTGTCGACTTCACACCTGCGCCCACCTCACCCGTCACCTGGCCGCCCGCCGCGTGGACATCGGGTGCCGCCGGCGGCGCCTGGCACCGCGCCGGCAGACTCTTTGGGTCCGGGCCCATGCGGCGATACCTACGCTCAATCCGGGGCCGGGTTCGGCGTCGGCACCACCACCGTCAACCGCTACATCCGCGAGGCGGTCGATGTCCTGGCCGCTTCGGCTCCCACTCTGGAGCAGAGCCTCCGGCAGGCCCGCAGGAAGACACCTGCCCCTCGACGGCACCTTGCTGCCGATCGACCGGATAGCCGCCGACCAGCTGGCTGCGTAGGTCAGAACGAAGAGCACTTGTTGGTGGGAGCTGGGAACAGCTGGTTGCTGCTGGGCCGCCGAATGTTGATGAGAATCAGCAACGGTCCGGGGCCACGGAATCGTGATGTCGTCAACGTGTCGGCGTCCGTATCCTTCGGCGGGTGACTTTGATCGAGGTGGGGCCAGGGCAAGCTGAGCTCGTCGTGCGGGGGCCGGGGGCGCTGGCGACCTCTGTCCGGTTGTTCGACTGGTCGCGTGCGGATGAGTACGAGACCGTCTTCGCGGTGGAGGCCGTTGCTGAGGGTGTGCGTGCAAGGCTCGAGAATGTGACCGTCACCGTCTGGGATGACTTGAGCGAGTTCTTCGACAGCCTCGCGCGCGACTTTCGTGGTTGGGAGGGAGAGCGGGTCTGGATCAACAACAACCTGGTCGTGACGGCGACCTTCGGCTCGGGTGGTCATGTGTATCTGGACTGGACGCTTCGGTCCGGCTTCTTTCCCGGTGACTGGAAGTGCACGGTGACGACCGTGATCGAAGCCGGTGAAGGGATGACGGCTGTAGCTGCGGACCTGCGGGAATTTCTGCGCCAGGGGTAGGTCGCCCACGTCTCCCTGCAGGCACTCCCGCGTCCGGTTCAGCCGACGGCCTGCTGTTCAGCGCGGGCACGGGTGGTGGCGAGGCGGTGGGAGTCGGTGCCGGTCTCGATGATGGTGCCGTTGAAGGTGAGCCGGTCGCTGCTGGCGCGAGGCGAGAGGATTGTCGAAGACGGCGAGCGACGAGGTGGTGGCGCACGGGGAGCGGTAAGCGCTGCCCGCGCACACCCGGTCCGAAGCCGCGCCGGGCTCGCGGCAGTTCACCACCGTGTGAACAAACTGGACGAGGCGTACGTACGACAGTTCCCTCGACGCACTCGCCCCTGAAGTTGTCGGACGTCACCTGTACCAACCCCAGCAGGCGAGCCGGACCCGGTGGTTCCCCACCGACGCGGCCGACCACAAGGGCGGCTCCGCGCGCTGGCTGCTCGTCCATCGCGACCAGGTCCGCGAACGAGGCGTCGTGCCCGCCATCACCTGCCGCGGTACCCGGCACGGCACCTACCCCGGTAGCTGATCGAGCGAACCTTCGCCTGGCTGCACGGCTTCCGGCGGCTGCGCATCCGCGGGGAACGCGGGGCCGACGGGTACGAAGCCCTTCTCAAGCTGGCTTCCGTGCATCCCGGATGGGCTGCGGAGCAGCGACTGTCACTCGTGCTCTCCGGAGCATCCCGCTGGGAAGCGCCCCCATTTGGCGGTGGATGGTCAGGCAGCAAGCCGGGCTGTGAAGCTGCCGGTCAACGCCCCTGCTCAACAACCCAGAGTGAGGTTGTCATGCCGGTCGGCCCGAACGCGCCCCACTGCCTCGACGGGTCTGGCTCTGGTGGTGTTTGCCGCATGCCACGGCCGGGCACCGGGGGGCACGGCGGTGCGGAGTGCAACGTGCGCCCGTACTGTGCGGGACCACTTGCCGTGCTCGGCGTCTGAGCGGGCCGACCGCCACGAGGCGGGTCGGCCCGTCGCAGCCGCGGGTGACTGCCGTGGTGTCAGCGGCCCGGGAATCGCTGCTGGATTTCCTGCAGTACCCAGCCGTTGCCGTCGGGGTCGTGGAAGGTGGCGAAGGAGCCGTAGGAGGCGCGTTCGGGGTGCAGGCCCGGCTTGCGGGTCTGGCCTTCGAGCTTGTGGGTGATGCCACCGCCTTCGTGGCCGTGGAAGATGAGGCCGCCGGCGTCGTGGAAGATGTCGCTCACCTCGATGCCGCGGCCGAGGAGTTCCGCGCGCGCCTGTTCGATGTCGGACACGGCGAGGTAGAGACCTTGGGCCGAGCCCGGCTCGGCGGTGGTCATCCCCTTGCCGAAGATGATCGAGCACTCGGAGCCGGGCGGTGTGAAGTGCACCGCGCGCCAGTTCTCCCCGCCGGTCTTGTCGATGTCCAGGCGGAATCCCAGTGACTCGTAGAAGGCCTTGGCCCGGTCGACGTCGGAGACGGGCAGGACGATGAGTTCAAGTTTCATATGCATGGAAGGGCTTTTCCTTCTTGGTCCGTAGAAACCGGGGTGGGCGAGCGGGCCGGGCTGTGCGGCCGGCTGAGGTGACCCGGATGAGGTCGGTGTTCCCGGTGTGAGGGCATCGCGCCGGCCGAGCGGCGCGGCAACTTCTGGTTATGACCGTAGCTGTTTAGCCTCTAACGAACAAACCTTCACGGGGAGGGCAATGTCACACCGTTCACCGTCAGGTTCGCACTCCAGTTCGATCTATTGGCTCGCAGCGCCCATCGTGAGGCAACCGCGCGAGGGGGAAACGGAATGGCATGGCGCGCAGCCGGATGAAGGTGATCCTGGCGGACGGGCCCCGGCCAGGAAGAGCGCATCGTCGCGCACGCTGCCCCGGAGAGCGCCCGGCGCACCGGCGCACGGTTATGTCCGCGGGATCATTCCGGCAGTGCGTCGCGCTGGGAGGCCAGGGCCCGTTTCCGCTGCCGGTAGGCGCGCATGGACTCGCGGGAGCCGCATTTCGGGCCGCAGTAGACGGCGTTCTTGTTCCGTGTCCGGTCGAAGAAGCCGAAGTGACACGGCTGGTGGCGGCACGCCCGAACCCTGTCCCAGACGCCCGCCTGGGCGAGTTCGGTGGCGTTCGCCAGCACAGTGCCAAACAGCCCGGGGACGTCGCTCTGGGCGGGCGCCAGGGATGCTCCCGAGGCGGTGACGACCGTGATGAGCGGATACCGGGATGCGGCATGGCGCAGGTACGACTCCGCCTCGGCGAGCATGTCGGACGTGGTGGACTGGTCGGCGGAGTGAGCCAGCAGCACCGTGATCAAAGCCTCGCGCAGCTCACGGGCGGCGGCCGCGTCGGCCTCCGTGACATGTGTCGTTTCCGAGCCCATGGCCTGCTCCAGCAGCCACGCGTGCAGGTCCTTCGCGCTGGCGAAGCGCTCGGGCAGCCGGTGAGGTCCCGAGGGGTGTGTATTGACGAACCGCAGGACTACGTCAGCCGCCGGCGGCTGCGTCAGCGGACTGGCCTCGGTCGTTCGCGGCGATATCGTGGGCCTCCTCGTACGTACACGGAGTCAGCTGCATATGTTACTCGCGAAACCGTTACGGTGCGGTACGGTGCGGCTAGGCCTCGGCCGATGGCGTCAGCCACGGGGCGGATCGCCACGCTGGTGCCGCCCACGCGGCCGCGGCGCGCGGTGACGAGGGCGTGCGGGCTGCGCCCCGCCTGGATCCCCCTGCCGTCGCGTACGCGTCGAGCCGCCGTTCCTCCCGCGTCAGGTCGTGGAACCAGGCCGTACGGCGTGGCACGCACTCATCGGATTCCGGTCCAAGCACGACGCCCTGGATACGGGCTCGGAGTCCTGCAGCACCTCGACCCCGCTGGGGCCGCTCGTTTTCCCGGGTGCACGTCCCCAGGTCGTTCGAGGTGGTCGGTCGTCCTCGAGGTGGTCAGCTTTTGGAGGAACTGCAGCGTCAGGAATCCCGCTGTAGTGAGGGGTGCGGGTGTCCGGTGTCGCGACGAGAGCACGTCCGTGTCGGTCGATGACGTCGGTCATCCACGAGCCGCGAGCTTGGTCGGCCCGGCGGCCAGATCGCTGGTCAGCTGTGAGAAACAGGACAGGCGAAGGTGCTCTGCTCCCAGCCCTTGGGGATGGTGCATACATCTGCTGACACAACCGTCACTCGACCAGAGCGTCCCACACTGCCAGGACCGTCGGCCAAGTGCAGTGTTGTCAGCAGTCATTCCTCTCGGGCAAGGAGGGTTACAAGGGCGCGTACGCAGCCCCATCGCTCGGTCGTCACGCCTGTCCACCATCTTCCTTCCACCACGCCTCTGGCAGCCGCTGCCCCGTCCAGGCATCGGACAGCCGAATTCCACGCTGCACGAAACCGACCATCGTGCTGGTGGGCAGACACCTCGGGCTGGGGTACGCGCTCGCAGGAGCGCGCAGTCGCCTCGGGACGACGGGTGCGCCTGGCCAGGGCTAGACGGCCCGACAACGCAGCGTCGCCGCAGAGGCCGGGACCACGGATGGCACGAAGGCGTCACCCGCAGGTTCGCCGAAGTCCGAAAATCGGGAGAAGATCATGAGCACGCCAGCCCCGCCGGGATACCAATACGGTGACGCAGGCCTTCCGCCGTCGCCAGTAACGCAGCAGGATCTTGAAAAACTCAAAGCATCGGTCCTGTTCAGCGAAGCCGACGAGACAGCTTTGCACCAGGCGTGGGACGTCCTGAAAGAGCAAGTCGAGGACATTCTCGACGTCTGGTACGGGTTCGTGGGCTCGCACGAGCATCTCGTGGCCTACTTCTCCACACCTGAAGGACAGCCCATCCAGGCATACCTGGCCTCAGTGCGCCCTCGCTTCGGTAAGTGGATCGAGGACACCTGCATGCGTCCCTACGACGCCACCTGGCTGGCTTACCAAGAGGAAATCGCCGTACGACATACGCCGGCGAAGAAGAACCAGACCGACCACGTGCACTCGGTTCCCCTTGTGTCGCTGCGCTACCTGGTCGCATTCATCTACCCCATCACCGCAACCATTCGGCCGTTCCTGGCCGCCGGTGGCCACTCCGAGGAGCAGGTGGACGCCATGCACCAAGCATGGTTCAAGTCAGTCACGCTTCAAGTTGCACTGTGGACACACCCCTATGCGCCTCACGCCTGGTAACTATCGACCTTGAACGCGTGATGCCCTCATGGTGGATGCGGGGACGAGCCCGGTGCCGACGCGGCAGCCGTCGAGGACATCGGACGGTACTGGAGCTGGCGTAAGTGCCGCCGGACGGCCTTGATCACGTCCTGCGGGTCGGCGAACGCGCGGTTGGCCGAAGGCGTGCGCCGCAGCCCCGACCAACTGCCCTCGACCGGTCGAGGTCCGGTGCGCAGGGCGGAAGCCGGCACACGGTGAGCCAGTCCCGCTCGGCAATGTATCGCGCATGCCTGCGGTCAGGTGAGTGCTGAGCTTGTCGCAGACCAGCCGAGTTGGGCCGCCAAGCTGCCGGTGTGCGGCCTGGATGACGTCACGGTAGTCGGTCCAGACGCAAGCCCTTGCGGCAGTCCCGGCCGGCCGGGCGCAACTCGTCGCGGAGTTGGACAGGGTGCGTCTGGCTCTGGCCAAGGCAGAGGAGGTGCTCCGGCGCCGGATGACCGGCAGGGAGCAGTGTCGGAAGCGCGGGGCGAGGCGACGCTCGTGCCGTGATCGGCCTCGTCCGCCCTCGGCGGCCGGCGCCCTCGCCGGCCACCGACGGCGTGCGGTGCGGCCTGCGTCAGGGAGGCCGGAACACCTCCATTGCAGCTACGTCTGATCTTGGACCCGATGTTCCCGTGGATCCACCACGACCACGTCCACCAGCCCTTCAACGACCAGACCCCGCGCCACATCCGGGCGCCGCCGGCCTGGCAGGTCGGGCAGCTGCACTGGGTGGCGGATGCGGCGCAGGATCTGCTCGAGGGCGTCGGCGAGGCCGTGGACCATCCTGCCCTGCCCACCGCGTGGGCCGCCGAGCCGAAGTGGGACGGCAGGGCCCATCTGCCGCCGGACAAGCGGCCTCTCCCGTGTGTCGCCCACTACAACCAGTGATCGGCTTTCCGTCCGTAACACCGGTGGAAACGCCGGTGGAGTCGACGGCAGTCGGCGAGCCAGGCCATCGTCCGCTCTATCGTCCACCGGTGGCGTCCGAGTCGATGCGAGGTCTCGACGCCCTTGCGGGCGATGCGGTGACGGACAGCCCGCTGGAATCACCGTCGCCGCAGGTGGTTGTAGTCGTAGCCCTTGTCTCCGTGGAGCTTGCCGGGCGTACGCCGCCGAGGACCTGCGCCACCGCCACTCTGTGCTGCGCGATGCGGCACCTGGTCGCATTGCGCAGACGGGGCGGCCGTCCGCCGGGAGCTGACCGGCGGTATCCCTTTAGAAAACTGCCTCTGCGCCAGGCGTGGCAGGTCGGGTTCATCGGGGGTACTAACCGAACCCCCCACCCCGCAGGGGCGTGCGTCGCAGCGTGGAAGGCACGACACACCGACACGTCCCGGCCCCCCACGCGCCGCGTCGATCCCCAGATCTTGTGCAGACGTTGGTCATGCAGCCCGGCTCCAGCGCTCCGGCAGGAATCTCTTCGCCCTCGGGCACGCTCAGCCGGCCGCCGACACATCCTCCGTACGCTTCGGCGGGAGCCAGGGGCGGCCCGGCTCGTCCTCCGGGCGACACAAGACCAGGGGACCCGGCCTGGCCGACCTCGAATCGCTATCGGACCCGGTCGAAAGAGAGGTCATCGGCGGACCTGAACACGGCCGGGCGAGCCGGTCATCGCCGTGGGAGGCCTTGTAGTGCCTGCGGGCCCACTGTCCGACCTCGGACCGGAATCCACCCCAGGTGTGCGAGCTGCTCCTTCCCCGAGAGGTCCACCGGCTCGCGGACGAGCGGCCGCCCCGCCGGCACTGATCCCGCCGCGCCCGGCCGCCGGCTGGCCCCCGCCGCCCGCGGACAAAGCCCCCGCGCGCGGGCACGACCCATCACCGCTGGCACCTGAGCCGCACACACCGCTGTGTCGACCGCCGGGCCGGCCCGGAGCCCTGGCCGCGGCCGCATCCACGCCCCCGTCCGTACCCGCCAGGCGAGCCGTACGGCGGTAAAAAAACCTGTCTTACGGATCAGACCGTGGGACGGCGGCGGGCGCGGAGCAGGTGAACGCCCTTCACCGCGTACACGGCAGCCATGAGCGCGAAGCCGGCGAAGGCGAGCCAGAACCAGGACTCCGCCACCACGAGACTCAGCAGCAGGCCGCCGAAGAGCAGCAGGGAGCCGACGGCGTCCAGCAGGTTCAGGCGCGTCTCGAAGCGCACTGCGGAGTCACATCCGCGCAATCGACGGATGACGGAAACGAGGCCAAGGGCCTGCAAGACGGCAAGACCGAGAGCGATCCAGATGAACCAGCCGGGTATGTCCACGGCGCGCACTGTATCGCTCGCCCGGGACCCTCTCGCCCTCTCCCCTGGCCGCGCGAGCGGTCAACGCACGATGCACCGCAGCAACATACCCGACCAGGTGGCAGTGCCCCTCCTGCCTCCAGCGTCAACCGTCGCAGCTCCCGCCGCATTCAGAAACGAGCCGCAGCAACCAGCACCGATCGGCCCTTGCCGTCAACGCCGGCGGAATTCCCCGGACCAGCCCCGGAGTCCGTCCTCGAGGACCAGCCTGTCGCCGTGGGCCACAGTCCGCAACAGCCGGGCGCAGACGGTCGCTTCGGCGGCAAGGCCGGCCAGGCCACCCAGGACCGGCAAGACGGCACGGGCGCGGGCGGTAGTGTCCGACTGGAGCAGCGTGTAGGCGCAGAGCTGGCGGTCTCGAACCCCTCCAGAGCTTGGCCCCAGCCCTCCCAGTCCAACAGCCGCAGGGGTGTACAGGCGCCTACGCCGGCAGCATGGAGACGGCAAGTTCGCGCACACAGCCTCCTGGCGCGCCTCGCAGGCCACAGCCGCCGTCCCGCCCACACCAGCGCGGCAAAGGTCGATGAACCACATGCTGAAGTTGATGCTCATGTGCTCGCGCGGTGAGTAGCGGCTGCCGTTCGTGAACAGCCTCTCGCCCGTTGCCCTGTCGTTGCCCTCACGCAGGTAAGCACCGAGGCGTGCGGAGGGAACCCTGATGCGTGTCGGGAGGCATGTCCCATGCGGTTCGGCGCTGCCTCGCGGTGCCGGTGCCGCACCTCGACGGCGGGTGAACGCACGTGAGAACCGGACCGATGCGTCACCGAAGGTTTTGCAGGACCCGGCAGGTCCTTGCCCGCACACAGGCCCGCGACCTGTGGATCATCACGCATGTCCCCCTAACGTACATGAAATGGTTGAACGGTCGCCTCGACCGTTCCGCCGTCCGCGCCGCGTTCGCACAGGTCACGTGGGTGCGGGCATGAAACTGCCTCCTGACCGGAAGCACGGCCACCCTGTTGCGCCCGTCCACTCGCCCTGAAAGCTTTCGATGGTTGAACGCATGGCGCACCCACAAGGGCCTGTGCGTTCAGGAGATGACGCACGCTCAGGGAAAGAAGGCGATCAGTCATGCGCATCCAAGTCTTTCGTCGATGGGCCGGCGCGGGTATGGGAGGGGCGCTCCTCCTGTCGCTCATGGCGACCGGCCCGGCTTCCGCCGCGTTCCCGGCCACGGAGCCGGCCCCCTCCTGTGTCACCGTGTACGAGAGCTGGCGGTACACGCAGGCCGAGAACGCCTGCGCCGAAACGATGACCGTGAAGGTCGTCTACCAGGACGGCGCCGAGGGGCCGTGCTACGCCGTGCCACCTGGTGACGTCACCACCATCGGCGAGGGATACCTCGGCCGGCACGGGCACGTCCACCACGTCGCCCTCTGCCCCGCGCCCGCCGCGGCCGCCGGTGTCACGTCCGTGGAATGAGCCCTGCCCCTCTACCTGGCCCGCACTCGCCGTCGGCCAGGAGGGCGTCATGATGGCTGATGACGCGGGTCTTCCAGAACCTTCGACCCGTGCGCAAGATCTCGAGGACGACCGCACCGCTCCACGGCTCAGCACGGACCGCTGGGTCGATCACTACCTGCGGAACTGGACGTTCCCCGAGCGCTCTCGGGCTCGCTACGACCTCGACGATGCCGGGCTGCGGCTGCGTATCGACCCCGACCAACCGGACTGGCGGGAGGAAGACGCCCCGCTGCGCGTGTCCAACGTGCAGACGGGGCTCTTCTCCGGCCCCGTGGGATCTCGGCCAGGAACGCACCGTGAGCACCAGCGGGGAGCGCCAACTCGACACCGACCGGCGGCGCAGGTCGTGCTCGGGCGGGCGGCCGATGTCCGGGCCCCTGCCTCTGCGTTCGGCCCGAAAAGCGGTGAGCGTGGGCCCGGTCAACTGGTCGTCAAAACGAGGACACCGCGTCATCAGAGGGCGCGCGGCCCTGCCGTGCCGCCGCCGCGTCGGGTGCGAAATTCACTGTCCGGCTGCCGGAACAGGGTGATAGACACCCGGTGTGGCAATGACACTTGAGTTCTCTGACCTGCGGCAGCTGATTGACGAGCGGTCGACCGCCTTCCGCGCCGCGGTCGCCTCAGCGCCCAGCCTCGACGTGCAGGTGCCGACCTGCCCCGAGTGGACGCTGTTCGATCTGGTGCAGCACCTGGGTGGGGGGACCGCTTCTGGGCCGCCATCGTCGGCGCGGGACCCGCTGACGCTCCACCGGCCGATGCCGCTGCCGAGCGGGCCGCCGTGGCTGCGCCGCGGGAGCGTGAGGCCCTGCTGGCCTGGTTGGCCGAGTCGACACAGCTGCTGCTGAGCGCGCTGCGGGAGGCGGGCCCGGATCGCGGTTGCTGGACGTGGTGGGGTACGTCGCAGTCGCCGCAGAACTCCGGTGGCGTCGCCCGGCACCGGGTCCAGGAGACCGCGGTGCACGGCTACGACGCTCAGCTCACCCTGGGCGCCCCGCAGCCGCTGTCGGACGAGGTGGCACTCGACGGTGTCGACGAGTTTCTGTCCACCTGCTGCGCAACGACGGCCGCCTGGCCGCACAAGCCCACTGCCTTCGACTTCCACGCTACCGAGGGCTACTCCTGGCGCCTCACGGTCGACGGGGACGGCGCACGGTCCACCCGTCTGCCCACCACCGTTACCGGCGAGGGCCCGGACGTAGCCGGCGCCGCTGTCAGGGGCACGGCAAGTGATCTGGTCCTCTTCATCTACGACCGTATCCCGGCGGACTCCGTGCAGATCGACGGAGACGCAGGTCTGCTCGACCTGCTCCGCGCCTGGGATCCGGAGGAGTAGGACGTAACCGTGCGCCACTTGCTGCGCTCCGGGCCGAAGGGGACACGATTGCTCAGCTTCGCAGGGTTTGTCGGAACTCGGCACCGCCCTCACGCCTCAAGGGCGGACTGAGAGGCCATCTCATGTGGCGAGTCCGCGGTAGCAGATGAGGGTGCAGGCGGCGATGTCGGTCGCACCCGCTCAGCCGGCCGAAGTGTTCTGTGTCGCCTCGCGTGCTTCGGTGAGGGCCCGCTGCCTGAGATTGCCGCCGAACAACTGCATCGTGGTGGCGGCCAAGATGTCATCCCTGCCGATGGTCCGCCCGTCCCCCCTGCGGGCGGACAGGGCCCGGAGGGAATCCTCGAGGACCGGGGGTGGGGTCGGCTCGCCCGACATCACCAGGGTGACCGCACCGAAACGTTTGACCCCGCCCTCGCGGACGACCATGGCCGCGTCCCGGGCGAGGTCCGTCAGGAACACGCTCGCGATTCCGTCCAGGTCGCGGACCATCGCTGGGACGGCCGTCGCCCCCTGGCTCCGCAGCAGCTTCTTGACCCCGGCCTCGAACCTGTGGGCGCCGACCACAGCACTCGGTTTGCGCGACCTGCTGCGCTTACGAGAAGGCACGATGACACCCTCGGCGTCGTACAGGACACCGGTCAGGCCTCGAAACGTCGGGCTGTGGTCGTACCACTTGTCCCCCACCTCGAGCTCGACGTTCCGGTCGATCGCCGAGAGAAGGTCCCCGGGAGTCAGCTTCTTCCGGGCCTCCTCCGCCGCCGCTCTCCTCGCGCCGTCGATGATCTCCGTCAGCACTGTCCGCGTCACCGACGCGGCGGCCCACGCGGCCGACCGAGAGACGTGCATCGGGGTCACGTCCCTGAACACCGCTTTGACGAGAGAAGGCTTGAACGGCGAGACATCCATGACCGAGGCGGTCACGGGGCCGCTGCGCTCAGGGCGTGCGGGCTGTGCGGTCATCGGAAGAAACGCTCCCTGCAATCGGAGTTGTCACAGCCCCACACTTCACCACGCAGACCCGCTCTCTTCCCCCATCCTCCGTCGAAGCGGCACCCGGTCAAGGGCCGGACGGGCACATCCCGACGACCGGGCCGATGATGAGCCACCTCCCGCACGCCCTCGTACCGTGGCTCCTGCGTCCCCCGTCCGGCTGCACCCCGTTCTCCCTAGCCCCTGCCACCAAGCAGGAGCGGCCGGTGAAGCGCACGCAGGACGGCAAGTGGGCGGCCAACCTGCGGGGCGGCGAAGACGTTCCACACCCGTGGGGGGCACGCCAGTGCCGGCGGCAGCAGATGAGGGTGCAGGCGATGCTGGTGAAGGCGAGGAAGTGGTCGGCTTTGCGTTCGTAGCGTCGGTGCAAGCTGCGGCAGCGGGCGAGCCAGGCCATGGTGCTCTCTACGGTCCAACGGTGGCGGCCCAGTCGTTGCGAGGTCGCGCGCGTCGGTGACGTCGGTGATGCGGTCACCTTGGTCGTATGCGGTGCGGGTCCTGCCGGTGTCCGGGTCGACGACATCGGTCTTCCGGCCACGGATGTCGTAGGCGTAGGTCCACTTGGCGCCGGATGGATCTGTGACCTGGCTGAGGCGGCCGTGCTTGTCGTAGCGGTGGTGCATGGACTGCGAGGCGGTGCGTGCTGCGTCGGTGTACTGCTTGAGCTCGACCGTGCGGCCGAGTGCGTCCACCGCCGTGGGTGATGAGGTCGGCGAGCCGGTCGGGGTAGAAGTTGCTGACGCCGATCGCCCGGGTGCGACCGTCCCGGTTGAGGTCCTCCATGGCCCGCCAGGGTCCGTAGTAGTCGCCGAAGGGCTCGTGGATCAGGTAGAGGTCGAGGCCGAGGCGGTCGAGCGAGCGGTCGAAGGCGCGCTTGGTGCCTCCTGGCCGTAGTCCTGGACCCACAGCTTGGTGGTGATGACAGTTCGTCACGGGGGATGCCGCTCTTGGCGATGGCGCGGCCGACGGCTTCCTCGTTCTCGTAGCCGGCGGCGGTGTCGATGAGGCGGTAGCCGGCGGCCAGTGCGTCGGTGACGGCCTGTTCGGTCTGCTCGGGCGCGACCTTGTACACGCCGAAGCGGAGGATCGGCATCTGTGGACCGTTGTTGAGGGTGACTTGGGGGATCTGTTCGGTGGGTTGAGGGCTATGGCGATGTGGTCCAGCGGGGTGCTGTTTCGGCCCAGGCGGTGTCCCATGCGGCGAGGTTGCGGCGGTGGATGATGCGGCTGGCGGTGCCGTAGGCGGCGGCTGCTGTGGCGTGGACGCCGAGGGCGGCGATGATGGCGGAGCCCATGCTGCGGCCGCGGATCTGGCTGGGGCTCAGGGGCGGGTCGGTGATCTTTCCGTCGGTGCCGGCCCAGACGCGGAAGGTGCTGCCCTCGGGCAGTGCGGGCTGGACGTCGGTGGTTGCGGTGCGGGTGCGCCCGTTGGGGTCCGTGAAGTGGACCTTGGTCGGGTAGCGGGTTTTCTTGGCTTCGGCGGAGCCGGGTTCGGGGTGGCGCCGGGCGTCTTCGAGCAGGACTGCGGTGGTGTGGTGGCGGGTGGCGGCCTGGTGGTGGGCGGTGCGGGTGTAGTGGTGGTAGGCGGCGTCGCCGACCAGGAACATGGCGATGGGAGTGGCTGCCAGCGCGGCCAGGATCAGGCCGAGGCCGATCCATGCCTGGAGCAAGTCGCTGGGGCGGCGCAGGGGGTTGTGCCGCAGGCGCCAGAGCATGACCTGGGGTAGCTCCTGCGGGGGTGGGGGTGGGGGTGTGCGGCCGGGCATGTGTCCTCCTTTCGACGGTGGACGCAGCGGATGCGGAGTGCCGAGGAAAACGGGACGAGAGCGCGGCCTAGTGGGGGCGGACAGTTGGCGGGAGGGGGTCGGAGGCGGAGGGGTGGGTGTGGGCGGCTTGCAGGAGCTTGGCGGCGCCGCGGACGGCTGCGGTGTGCGGGGCCGGGACCACGCGCAGCGGCGTATGCAGCCGGTCGGTGAGGTGGCAGGTGATCTCGGGGCGCAGGGCGCCTCCGCCGGCCAGGAGAACACCGCGGTGCAGGGCATCGACGGTGAGCGAGGTGCGGTCCTGGCGGAGCATCGCGGTGAGCATCGAGGTCACCGCCTCGGCGATCTGCTCGGGTGTGGTCGTCTCGTCCAGGTCGCTGGTGCCCAGGGCGGTGCGGCGCGCGTCGGTGATGGCGCCGTCGACCAGCAAGACCACTTCGGTGAGGTGGGCGCCGATGTCCACCACCATCAGCGGACGGGACAGGTCCGCACCGGCCGCCATGGCGATGGCCCGGGCGCTGGGCACGGTCAGGACGCTGTACGGCCGCAGCACGTCGACTGCGGCGCGGGCCTGGGTGCGGTAGGCGACGCCGTCCAGGACGGCAGCAGTGACGATGACCATGGGCCGGGTGAAGCGGGGCAGGCGGTGGCGGAGCAGGCGCTCCAACATCCGAGCGCACCCTGGGATGTCGATGATGGTGCCGCGCTGGATGGGGTACACCGCGCCGGTGCCGGGAAAGGTCACGGTGGGCACGTCCACCACCACGCCCTTGCCGGCGATCCAGGCGCGGGTGCGGGCGCTGCCCATGTCCAGGGCAATGCCGCAGCAGCGCCGGCACATCGGCCAGGGCCGGTGTGGGGCGGCGGCGTGTGGGTGTGATGTGCCGGTCATGGGATGGCCTCCTTGACCTGCTGGCAGCGGGCGCAGTAGCGGGCCTGCGGCACGATCGTCAGCCGTTCCCGGTCGATGCGGCGCCGGCACAGGTGGCAGGTGCCGTACGAGCCGTCGTCCATGCGATTCAGAGCTGCTTCGACGTCGGCGAGGACCATGCGGGCGGAGGCAGTGAGCTTGATGTGCACCTCGATCTGGGAGGCGGCCCGCTGCTGGAGCCGGTCCTCGGTGCGGGAGGTGACCGGTCCGGCGAGCTGGCGCAGCTGCTCCTGGCGGAACAGGCGCTGCTCGTGCAGGTTCTCGCGCAGGGCGGCAAGGTCCTCGGCCGACAGCCGTGCCGTGCTCTGGCTGATGGTCTGGTGGTTCACCAGTTCACCCCTTCGAGGGCAGGGCGCAGGAGATCGAAACGGGCGGTGGTCAGGTGGCGCGGCGCTGGCAGGCCACGCAGAAACGGGTGTAGGGGAGGATCTCCAGCCGTTCCCCGGGGATGGGCTTGACACAGCCCAGGCAGGTTCCGTAGCTGCCGTTCTCGATGCGGGCGAAGGCTTCCTCGATCTCTTTGAGGGTTCGCTCCATCGCGGTCTTCTGCTCGGACAGCAGGTAGTCGTCCGAGGTCTGTCCGGTCTCCTTGAGGGCCTGCAACTGCGCCAGCCGGGAGCTGCGGGCGTGTTCCAGGCGCTGTCGCGCCTCATGCGGGTGGGGTTCGGCCCGGGTGACATCGAGTGACATGGGCAATCCCTTTCTCGAGGTTTTACCGCACGCGTGGCATCGCGCGGTCGCGTGCCGGGCGGCGATCTGCCTGGCGGCGTTGCAGGGCAACCGTTCGGCTGGTTTGGTGCCTTCCACCCTGGCCGGGTCGGCGGTGGATACCTATCGGGCGCGGGCCCCATTTGCACCGGGCCACGGGATCCACGCGGCGGCGTCGTCGGTGGTGCGCAGGCCCGGAAATGGGGTCCGCGCCCCATCGACGGGACACGCGGGACGGGGCAGGCTGGCTCCAGGCTCACTTCGATCACCCGGCACCGTGAACCTGGCGGGCCGCACAGTGGAGGTGAAGACAAGAAGGGAAGGCGTGTTGCCGGTGTCCTTGTTCTGGCGGATCTTCGCCCTCAACGCGGTGGTGCTGGGCACAGCCACGGCCCTGCTGCTGTGGGCTCCGGTAACCGTCTCCGTACCGGTGCTGCTCACCGAGGCGATCATCCTGGTCGCCGGTCTGGCCGTGATGCTGGTCGCCAACGCCGCACTCCTGCGGCTCGGCCTGGCCCCGCTGGACCGGCTCACCAAGCTGATGACCACCGTGGACCTGCTGCGCCCCGGGCAGCGCCTGCCCGCCTCCGGTGGCGGCGAGGTCGCCGAAGTGATCCGCACGTTCAACTCCATGCTCGAGCGGCTGGAACACGAAAGGGCCACCAGCAGTGCCCGGGCGCTGCTGGCTCAGGAGGCCGAACGCCGCCGTATCGCACAGGAACTGCACGACGAGGTCGGCCAGACCATGACCGCGATCCTGCTGGGACTCAAACGCGCCGCGGACGACGCACCGGCGCCGCTGCGCCAGGAGCTCCACGAGGTGCAGGAGATCACCCGGGAGAGCCTGGACGAGGTCCGCCGCCTGGTGCGCCGGCTGCGGCCCGGCGTGCTGGACGACCTGGGTCTGGTCAGCGCCCTGACCTCGCTCACCGAGGACTTCGCCACCCACACCGGGCTGCAGGTCACCCGCCGCTTCGACGCCGACCTGCCGGCCCTTGCGCCGGAGACGGAACTGGTTCTGTACCGCGTCGCTCAGGAGTCTTTGACCAACGTCGCCCGCCACGCGAACGCCCAGCGGGTCACCGTCGCCCTGCGTCACACCGACGACAGCGTGGTGCTGACGGTCACCGACGACGGCACCGGTATCAAGGCCCCCCGTGAAGGCGCCGGCATCCGCGGCATGCGCGAGCGGGCCCTGCTCATCGGGGGCAGTCTCGACATCACCCCGGCCCCCGACACCGGCACCGACACCGGCACCGACACCGGCACCGGCACCGGCACCGGGGTCCAGCTCACCGCTCCCGTTTCCAGGAAGCAGCCCTGACCATGCCTGAGATGACCACGCCCTCCAGGACGGAAACGAGCACGATCCGCATTCTGCTCGCCGACGACCACGCGCTGGTCCGCCGCGGTGTGCGGCTCATCCTCGACCGGGAACCGGACCTCGAAGTGGTCGCCGAGGCCGGCGACGGCGCCGAGGCCATCGAGCTCGCCCGCACCCACGACGTCGACTTGGCCGTACTCGACATCGCCATGCCCCGCCTGACCGGACTGCAGGCCGCCCGCGAACTGGCCACCCTCAAACCGGCCCTGCGGATCCTGATGCTCACGATGCACGACAACGAGCAGTACTTCTTCCGGGCCCTGAAGGCGGGCGCGAGCGGGTATGTGCTGAAGTCCGTCGCCGACCGGGACCTGGTCGCCGCCTGCCGAGCCGCCATGCGCGACGAGCCCTTCCTGTATCCCGGCGCGGTCACCGCTTTGATCCGCAACTACCTCGACCGGGCCCGTCACGGCGAGGAAACCCCCGACCAGATCCTCACCCCTCGCGAGGAAGAGGTCCTGAAACTGGTGGCCGAGGGCCACTCGTCCAAGGAGATTGCCGACCTGCTGTTCATCAGCATCAAGACGGTCCAGCGGCACCGCGCCAACCTGCTGCAGAAACTCGGCCTGCGTGACCGCCTGGAACTCACCCGCTACGCCATCCGCGCCGGCCTGATCGAACTCTGACCTCCCCGCCCGACGACGGGGACCCGAGGGATTCGGGCCCGCACCACAGACCAGGATGAAACAGGATGAAAGGGGGGCGGTGCATGCACGACACCGCGCGCACCGCCCCCGGCACCAGCAGCGTCCGGCCCCCCGCCGTCGCGGTACTGGCGGCCGTCGTCCTGACGCTGCTGGCCGCGCTCGGCCTCGCCGGGCCCGCAGCGACGGGCGGCCCAACGGCCGACGTGGCGCCAACAGCCGGCCACCACCGGGACACCGGGCCGCGCGCCGACGACGGATGTGGCACCGCCTGCACCGTCCGAGCGGCAACACGCCAGGAGCCGCACCGCGAGCATCCTGCTCCACGCTGCCACCTCGCCACTTGCGCCCAGGGCACGGCCGTCACTCCGCCCGGCCTGGCGCGGCTTTCGACGCAGACCAGGCACGCCTCAGCCCCAGATCCTCACGCACCCCATGACCGCGGGCGGGCACCGCCTGACACCTCCGGCACCTGACACCACCCCCTTTCCTCTCCTCGAAGCACCCAGACCGCTCCCTCGGTGGTCGTGGTGCGCCTGCCGGAGGCTTCCTGTGACCCGTTCCGCCCGGGTGAGGGCGCTGTTCGCCCTCGCCGTGATCGCCGTATCCCTGTCCATTGCCGTCACCGTGCCGATCCGCCTCGGACTCGACCTGCGCGGTGGTACGCAGATCGTGCTTCAGACCCGCTCCACCCCCACCGCCGACGCCGACAGCGAGGCCACCGACCGCGCCCTGGAGGTGCTGCGCGGCCGTATCGACGCGCTCGGCGTCGCCGAACCCACCCTCGTCCGCTCCGGCGACAACCGGATCATCGTCGAGCTGCCCGGTGTGCAGGACCCGAAGAAGGCCGCCGACGTCCTGGGCCGTACCGCGCAGCTCACCTTCCACCCGGTGCTCGGCACCGCTGACAGCTCCGACGGCACCCCCCGGCCACTGCCGAAGCGGCCCCGGGAACACGTCCTGCCCGACGAGTCCGGCACGCTGCTGCGCCTCGGGGCCGGGGCCCTCACCGGCGAGCACGTCAAGGAGGCCGCCGCCCGGTTCGACCAGCAGGGCGGGGCCGGATGGCACGTCACCGTGGACTTCGAGGGCGCCGGCCGGGAGGGCTGGGCCCGGCTGACCGGTGAGGCCGCCTGTCACCCGGCGGGCGACCCGGCGCGGCGGGTGGCGATCGTCCTCGACGAGAAGGTCATCTCCTCACCACAGGTCGACCCGTCCGTCGCCTGCGAGACCGGTATCCGCGACGGCGCCACCCAGATCACGGGCTCCTTCGGCCCGGAGGAAGCCCGCGAGCTCTCCCTGCTCATCAACGGCGGGGCCCTGCCCTTGCCGGTCGAGACCGTCGAACAGCGCACCGTCGGCGCGACACTGGGGGCGCAGGCCATCACGGCCAGCGCCTGGGCAGCGGTCATCGGCACCGCGCTGACGGCGCTGTTCATCATCGTGATCTATCGGCTGATGGGCGTGCTGGCCGCCGTCGCCCTGGCCTGCTACGGCCTCGTCTCCTACGCCGCCCTGGCCGCGCTCGGCGCCACCCTGACCCTTCCCGGCCTGGCCGGGTTCGTCCTGGCGATCGGCATGGCCGTGGACGCCAACGTGCTGGTCTTCGAACGGGCCCGCGAAGAGTACGCGGCCCGCCGCCGCCCCAGTGCCCGCTCGGCGCTGGCGGCCGGATTCCGCAACGCCTTCAGCGCGATCGCCGACTCCAACATCACCACCCTGATCGCGGCCGCCCTGCTGTTCTTCCTCGCCTCGGGACCCGTGCGGGGCTTCGGTGTCACCCTCGGCATCGGCGTGCTCGCCTCCATGTTCAGCGCCCTGGTGATCACACGCGTGCTCGCCGAGTACGCCACGAGCCGCCCCCGGGTACGCCGCCGGCCCCGCCTCACCGGCATCGCGGCCACCGGTGCCGTCCGCGACCGCATCACCCGCCGCAACCCCCAGCTGATGCGCCGCCACCGCCGCTGGCTGGCCACCTCCGCCGCCGTGCTGGTTCTGGCCGCCTCGGGCATCGCGGTGCGCGGCATCGACCTGGGCGTGGAGTTCACCGGTGGCCGCCTCATCGAGTACGCCACGACCACCCCCGTCGACGCCGACCGGGCTCGCACCGCGCTCGCCGATGCCGGATTCCCTCGCGCCGTCGTGCAGTCCTCCGGCGACACCGGCTTGACCGTGCGCACCGATCCGCTGACCAACGCAGAGGAGGCCGAGGTCACCGACGCCGTGCGCGACCTTGCTCGAGGGGCGGACAAGGTCCGCGACGAACTGATCGGCCCCAGCCTCGGCGAGGAGCTGCGCCGGGGCGCCCTGATTGCGCTCGCCGTTGCCCTCGGCGCGCAACTCGTCTACCTCGCCGCGCGCTTCCGCTGGCTGTTCGGTGCCGCCGCGGTCGCAGCCCTCGCCCACGACGTGGTCATCCTCGTCGGCGTCTTCGCCTGGCTCGGCAAGTCCATCGATGGCGTGTTCGTGGCGGCCCTGCTCACCGTCATCGGCTACTCGGTCAACGACTCCGTGGTCCTCTTCGACCGCGTCAGGGAACTAGCCCGCAAGTCCCCCAGGACGCCGCTACGCGCCATCGCCAACGAGGCGATCCTGCAGACCCTGCCCCGCACCGTGAACACCGGCATGGGCGCCGCCTTCATCCTCACCGCCCTAGCCGTGTTCGGCGGGTCCTCACTCACCGACTTCGCCCTGGCGCTCCTCATCGGCCTGGCCGTCGGTACGTACTCGTCCGTCTTCACCGCTGCTCCAGTGGCCGTGGAACTCCACCGGCGCGGCGACGGGACCCGCCCACCCCGCCGGCCCTGACCCGACCAGCGGATTCGCCTGTTGATACGGCCCGGGCCCGGTGGCGCGCAGGAAGCCACCGGGACCCACTGTTCTCCACCGGGCGTGCCGGCCCGGCTTCCGGCCCTTCCGGATGGCGGGGCTCACGCCAGCTCATGCTGCGGTGCATCCTTCGCGCCACCGCCCACGCCTGACACCGGGCCATTCCTCGCACGACAGCGCCCCGCCAGAGCCACGCACACCACCGGGATGACGGAGGCCGGCACGCGGGCAGCCAGCTGCGCATCAGTGGGTTGGAGGGTGCTGGGGTGGTTCTGATTCTTCGTTCTTACTGGTCAGTACGCTGATCATTCCGTTGGGTTCGAGGTAGGCCAGATGTACGCGGGCGGGGTCCTGGATGCCGTGCAGGCGTAGCTGGCTGCGGACTTCCTCGGGGGTCATGAACTCGCGACGCATCACTGCGCGGTCGAACCGTCCGTCTTCGATCAGAGTCTTGGGTCTGGCTTTGACCACTGCTGAGAAGCGAGGGAACCGGTACGCGGCGGCATCCACGGCGACGCTGCAGATGAGGATCGTGGTCACGACGATGAGGCCGTCGGTCACGGAGTGGGAGTCGCCGACGAGCCCTCCTGCGGTGGCTTCGGCGATCAGTACGACCAGGAGCACGTCGGTCAGGCCGAGGCCGCCGGATTCACGCTGGCCGGTGACGCGCATAAGGAGCAGCAGCGACAGGAAGATGACCGCACCGCGGATGATGAGCTCAAGGACTGGCGTCTCAAGCGTGAACATTGCGCTCAGATCAGGCATGCGCTCTGTCTATCCGGTCTGGTATCAGCCGGCGCGCTGAGCGGGTGCCGTACGGCTGCGGTGAGGCTCGCTACGCCCGGTGAAATGGACGCCGGCCGTGCTGGTGCCGGCTCCGGACCCGAACCGATCTGCGCTCGGGGACCGCCTGCTCAGCGGGCGAGTAGGACCGCTTCCGTAGGAGGCCGAAGCCAGCGCGACCGTACACCCGGCGCTTGAGCATCTCGACCGCTGTCGTGATCCGTGAACAAAACCACCACCGGCTACCGGCATGGTGGGAAGCCGCCGAAAGGCAAGGTGGACCGGCTTGGTCCTCGATCTTCTTCGGGTATAGCGCGGGCCGTACCGTTCGCCTCGCCTCCGGCGTACCTCCGTGGTGCGATGGAACGGGGGTGGGAAGGAGAGAGCGATGGTCTCACCAGCAGCGGAGCGCAAGAGTGGAGCGGCCCCTGCATCAGTCCGCCCGCTGGGCGAGGCGGACCTGGATCGGGCCGATGAGATCTGCAGGGTCGCCTTCGGGACCTTCCTGGGGGCACCTGATCCTTTCGGGACCGTGGACTACGTCCGTACGCGCTGGGCGGCCGATCCGCGGGCGGCGTTCGCGGCTACGGTCGAGGGTGAGGTAGTTGGATCGAACTTCGCCACCAACTGGGGCAGCGTCGGGTTTTTCGGACCGCTGACCGTGCGTCCGGATCTGTGGGACCAGGGCATCGGCAGGCGTCTGATGGAGCCGGTCATGGACTGCTTCGGCGCATGGGGGAACCGCCACGTCGGCCTGTTCACCTTTTCGCACAGTCCCAAGCATCTTGAGCTGTACCGGCGCTACGGTTTCTGGCCTCGATTCCTCACAGCCATCATGAAGAAGCAGGTCGCAGACGGTGCCGCAGTCTCCGGCCGGGTGCTCTATGGCGAACTGCCCGCCGCCGAGCGGCCCGACGCGCTGAGTCTCTGTCGCGCACTGACCGGAGCCGTGTACGAGGGCCTGAGCCTGGAACGCGAGATCGTGGCCACGCACGCGCAGGGACTCGGTGACACCGTCCTGCTCCATGGCGCTGGCTCCGAGCTCGATGGCCTGGCTGTCTGCCACTGCGGAGCCGGGTCGGAGGCCGGCACAGACGTGTGCTTCGTCAAATTCGGTGCCGTACGTCCCGGTCCGGAGGCCGCCGACCGGTTCGAGCGACTGCTCGACGCGTGCGAGCGGCTGGCCGCCGAGCGCGGACTGGGGCAATTGGACGCCGGAATGAACCTGGGCCGCCCGGATGCCTACCGGCGCATGATCGACCGCGGTTTCCGCACCTGGTTGCAGGGCGTGACCATGCACAGGCCCAACGAACCCGGATACAGCCACCCTGACGCGTATGTGATCGACGACTGGCGCTGAGACCGCCGACGCGCTCGGCGCGCCGGGAGGGCCCGGTGCTGTCGGAACCCGTGAACATCCGAGCCAGTGCCGAGACACCTCCCGGACCGCTGCCGAAGTGCTGTCCGTTCCCGCGGACAAAGCCAAGCCCCGGCTGTCCACGCGCCCTGGTGTCACGGAGCACCCGCGTGACCTAGGGGCCTGGTGGCAGGCATCGCGCATGCCGTGGACGCTGCCCGAACCGATGCTCAGCACCGCCGTAGCGAGTCCCGACCTGCCTACGGGCTGGGCGACGGAACCAAAGTGGCCGGCTACCACGCTCAGCTCGCCCGGTACCGCGGATTCCACGGCAACAGGGTCGACTTCGAGGTGGCGCGGTTCATCATGGTCCACCCGCCCGCCGCGGACGGCGGCCGCCGGATCCGCATCGACGACCAGTTCGTGGGCATGGCGTACGGGCTGCTCGACGTCGCGGAGTTCCTGCGCCGGGCGCGATCGAGGAGGCCGACGAGACGCACGTCGTGACCTCCGGACTGATCGAGTGGCGCGGAGACGAAGCCGATCTGTGGCCGGAGAGCTGGATCTGGTTGACCGCGGGGGTGAGGCCGGTCTCGTTGATGATCCGGTCCAGGTGGACGGGCTGGGTGGTGTGGGGCGGGAAGTCGTGGGGCAGGTAACGCCAGGCGATGCCGGTGCGGTTGACGTAGAGGATCGCGTTGTCCGTGACTCGAAGCGGCCGCGGGACGCGTTCCTCACGGTCGGCGCCGAGCAGTGGGCCGCGTTCGTGCGGATGACCACGCGCGGTCGATGTGACGGAGGGGCGGTCGAAATCCGACCGCCCCCGCGCGCGCCTCTTGGCGTTGCTCAGAACGCCTGGAGGTAGACCCTTGCCCGATCGGCCTCAAGCGTCTGCACGTAGATCTCGATCCACTGCACCCGATTGCGCCGGCCGTCGTTCACGCACGGTGGGCAGACCCCCGCCCAGCGGGTTCCGGTCAACGTCTGCGGCTCGGCCAGCCCGAGGTGGCCGAAGAGCTCGGTTTTGGGGGGACGTCGTGCTTTCTGACCTGCAAGGGCTTCTGGGAGTGCAGGTCCTTCGCGATGTCCTCGGCAGTCTTCTCGCTGGTGACGAAGGAGAGGAGGTAGATGTCCCCCTGCGGATTGAGCTGGATGGCACCCTTGGTCTGTGTGGCGCCCTCTGGTATCGCCACGTGCATGAACGCGGATGTCTCGGCCGCGTCGGCCTTCTTGTCCCACTGCCAGTCACGTTCCTCGGTCACGGGGCGTTCATCCCCGGTGGCGCCGGAGCAGGAGACAAGGAGAAGCGCGGTTCCCAGTGCCGCCAAGGTGTGGGCACCGCGTCGAATCATCACCGGTTCTCCTCATCACCGCGGGAGACGTCCCCACGGGTACCTTCGCGGCCCTGGTCCGGCGGCTTCGTCGTCGCGGGCGTGTCACTGTTCAGGTCGTACGTGTAGGTGGAGCTGCTGCCACGCATGTCGACCTGGGGCCATCGCCACCTGGAGAAAGTGGCCGACGCCGGCCTCTTAACGCCCGACGCCGCCCACGTCACCCCCGTTTCCTCCGGTCCGGCGGGGGCCGGCCGCCTTCAGGTCGCCGCAGGGCGGGGGCGCTGCCAAGACGCACAAAAAGTGGGCACGACCGCCGTCAGCCGGTGGTGTCGTCCTCCTCCACCGGAGGCATCAGCGCGCGCAACCAGCGTTCCGTCTGGGCGACATGGGCCTCGGCCGCGCCCGCCGCGGCGCCTGGGTCGCGGTCGGCGATCGCGGTGGCCAGAACGCGGTGGTCCGCGTCGCTCCTGCGCCGCAACTCCGGGCCCTCGGGCAGGGTGAAGACCTGGTACTTGCGGGAGCGGGCCCGGAAGACGGCGAGCAGCGAGGCGAGGGTGGGGTTGCCGCCCGCCCGGGCGATCTCGGCGTGGAAACGGTGGTCGAGTTCCGAGGCCTCGGTGGGGTCCTCGGTGGCCTCCATGGCCTCGATGAGGGAGAACAGCGTCCGGATCGTCTCCGGGGTCGCGCGGGCGGCGGCCTGGGCCGCGACGTGGGCCTCCAGTACCCGCCGGATCTCGTAGAGCTCCAGCAGGCCGGGCAGCGGCAGGAGCTGGAGGGTCAGCGAGAGGCTGCCGATGAGGTCCTCCGGCCTGAGCTGGGAGACGTAGGTGCCGGAGCCGTGCCGCGGTTCGATCACGCCCAGCGCCGCCAGCATGCGCACGGCCTCCCGCAACGAGCCGCGCGAGACGCCCAGTTCCTCGCAGAGGTCCGCCTCCGGCGGAATGCGCTCCCCGGCGCCCAGACGCCCCGTCGCGATCATGTGCCGTAGGCCGTGGAACGCCCTGTCGACTGCGGACATCCGATCCCTCCCCATGACGGGCTGGCGGCGCCGCCGGCCCTCGCTGCACTGTAGCGAGCCGAGAGATCAGATGTCTTTCGCGTACCGGCTGAGAGTCATCCAACTTCTCCCGCTACCGAGGTCTTGTCACGGCCGGAAATAGCATGCCACCATCCCGACTCATCATACGTCTTGACCAGATGATCTGACGTCTCCCACTCCCCCGGGGGACGGCGCCCGGCACTGCCCGGACACGGATGGGAGTCATGTGAGCGACACCGAGGTCACCACCGCACCCCGCCCCCTGCTGCTGGCCGACGGCGAGCCGGCGGCGCGGGCGTGGTCGCTGGACCCCGCCCTGCGGCACCTCAACCACGGCTCGTTCGGAGCCGTCCCGCGGGTTGCCCAGGAGCGGCAGCACGAGCTGCGCGCGGAGATGGAGAGCGCACCGGTGGTGTGGTTCCCCGAGCTGCCGCGGCGGCTCGCGGCGGCCCGCGTCGACCTCGCGTCCTTTCTCGGCACGGACCCGGACGACCTCGCCCTGGTGCCCAACGCCAGCGCCGGCGTGAGCGTGGTGTACTCCGGGCTGCCCGCCCGCGACGGCGGGGAGATCGTCGTCACCGACCACGGCTACGGCGCCGTGACCATGGGCGCCGAACGCCTGGCGCGCCGCTGGGGCGGCCGGGTCCGCACCGCCAGGGTGCCGCTGGACGCCGGTGCGGAGCAGGCGTACGAGGCCGTGGCCGCCGAACTGAGCGACGCCACCGGCCTCGTCGTCGTCGACCAGATCACCTCGGCCACCGCCCGCCGGATGCCGGTGGAGTTGATCGGCGCGGAGACGCGGCGCCGCGGTGTCCCGCTGCTCGTGGACGGCGCGCACGCGCCCGGTCTGATCGCCTCCCCGCTCGACGGGCTGACGTGCGACTTCTGGACGGGCAACCTGCACAAGTGGGGCTGCGCGCCGCGCGGTACCGCCGCCCTGGTGGCCCGCGGGCCGCTGCGGGACGGCCTGTACCCGCTGATCGACTCCTGGGGCGCCGCCGACCCCTACCCCGACCGCTTTGACCAGCAGGGCACGGTGGACGCCACCGCCCAGCTGGCCGCGGCGACCGCGCTCGACTTCATCCGCAGCACCTGGGGCTGGTCCACCGCGCGCCGCTACATGGACGACCTGGCCGGTTACGCCGAGCGCATCGTGGGCGCCGCGCTCGCCGACCTGACCGGCGCGGACGCCCGGGTGGACGTCGGCATGCCCGTCCCCGGGATGCGGCTGGTGCGGCTGCCGGACGGCCTGGCCGACAGCCGGGTCGCGGCCGACGCGCTGCGCGACCGGGCCGCCGGGGAGCTGGGGGTGGAGGCCGCCTTCACCAGCTTCGGCGGCGTCGGCTATCTGCGCCTGTCCGCCCACGTCTACAACACCCCCGAGGACTACGAGTACTTCGCCGAGCGGTGCGTTCCCGTCCTCGGCGAGTGGGCCCGCGCGGCCCGCGAGCACCGCACCTTCTAGCCGCCCCCGCAGCCGCCCCCCGCGAACCCCGCACGAGCAAGGAAGAGGTCAGCACAATGAAAAGAAGGACGGCAGCTCTCGCACTGGGCACGGCCGCCGCGATGGTCCTGACCGGCTGTTCCACCATGAGCCCCGGTGACAGCGGGACGGTCACCCTGAGCATGGTCGAGAGCCTGACCAACCCGGCCCGCACCGACCTGATCGAGGGGCTGATAGCCGACTTCGAGCGGCAGAACCCGAAGATCAGGGTCAACCTCGTCTCCCCGCCCACCGAGCAGGCGGACCAGAAGATCCAGCAGATGCTCCAGTCCGGCAGCGGCGTGGACGTCCTGGAGGTGCGGGACATCACGGTCGGCCCGTGGTCGAACAACGGCTGGCTGTACGACATGAAGAAGGACCTCGCCGACTGGAAGGGCCGACAGGCCCTGACCGACAACGCCATCGAGGCCTCCGAGAACGGCGAGGGCAGGACGTACTTCGTCCCCTACGGCTTCTACGGGCTGAGCCTCTTCCACCGCACCGACCTCATCGAGGAGGCCGGCTTCGACAAGCCGCCGGCCACCTGGGAGGAACTGCTGGAGCAGGCGTCCGCCATCCACGACCCGGCCGAGCGCCGGTACGGCTACGCCTTTCGGGGCGGGGCCAACGCGCACAGCAACGCCACCGCCGCGATCGAGGCGTACGTCGCCGACCGGATCGACCCGGCCAACGGCTACCTGCTGAAGGACGGCAGCACGATCTTCTCCGCGCCCGAGGCGCTCGACGCGATGGAGACCTATCTGAAGCTGTTCCAGCGGGCGTCGCCCAAGTCGTCCGTGGCCTGGGGCTACCCGGAGATGGTCGAGGGCTTCTCCAACGGCTCGACCGCGTTCCTGCTCCAGGACCCCGAGGTGATCGCCACGGTCTCCGCGTCCAAGTCGATCGAGCCGGGCCAGTGGAGCACCGCACCGCTTCTGGCGGGACCGAGCGGCAAGACCGTGCAGCCCCTGGCCACAGCCGGGTGGGGCGTGGCCAAGGGCAGCAAGCACAAGGCCGAGGCCGTGAAGCTGGTCGAGTTCCTCTCCGAGGGGAAGGCATCGGCGGCCTTCACCAAGAAGAACAGCCTGGTGCCCATCCTCAAGTCGGCCGCCGAGGACGACTTCTACCGGACGGGCCCGTGGGCCAGCTACGTCACGATGACGGAGAACCCGGACACGTACCTGGTGGTCACCCAGCCGCGCGGCGTCGCCTGGTGGGCCGAGTGGCAGCAGCGGGCCGACAAGGACGTGCAGAGGATGGTCCTCGGCAAGCTCCCGCCCAAGGACCTGCTCGAGGGCTGGGACGCCTACTGGACCGAGAAGTGGAAGAAGTAGCCATGTCCGCCGCTTCCACCGGATCCCCGGCCACCGCCCCCTCGAAGTCGCCGGCGCCGCCCTCCCGCTCGGGGGGCGCCCCGCGCCCGGATGCGGCAGGGGGCCGCCGCAGGCGGGAGTTCACCACCCGGCGCGGCCTGGTCGTCGCCGCGTTCATGGCGCCGGCCGCGGTCTTCGTGGCGATCTTCACGTACTACCCGATGATCGCCGGAAGCCAGATGGCCTTCCGGAACTGGAACCTGTCGGACCTGACCGACACGTCGTGGGTGGGCCTGAAGAACTTCCGTGACGTCTTCACCGACCCCGCCTGGGGCACGGTGGCCGGCAACACCCTGCTCTGGGTGGCCGGTTCGATCGTGCCCCAGTTGGTGATCGGGTTCGCGATCGCGCTGTGGTTGCGCCGCCGGTTCCGCTTCCGCGGCTTCTACCAGGCGCTGATCTTCTTCCCCTGGGCGATTTCCGGATTCCTCATCGGCATCCTGTTCCGCTGGCTGTTCAACAGCGAGTTCGGCGTCGTCAACGACCTGCTGCAGCGGACCGGGCTGATCGACGAGCCGATCGCCTGGCTGGCCGACCCGCAAACGGCGATGATCGCCGTGCTGATCGCCAACGTCTGGTACGGCGTCACCTTCTTCGCGATCATGATCCTGGCCGCGCTGCAGTCGGTCCCCGACGAGCTGTACGAGGCGGCGGCGCTGGACGGCGCAGGCAAGGCGCGCACGCTGTTCCAGGTCACCATCCCGTACATCCGCACCACGCTGGCGCTCACCGTGCTGCTGCGGGTCATCTGGATCTTCAACTTCCCCGACCTGATCTTCGGCATGACCGGGGGCGGGCCGAACGACGAGACGCACATCGTGACGACCTGGATGATCAAGATCACGCAGCAGGGCGACTACGGCAAGGCGTCCGCGCTGGGCCTGCTGGTGGTCGCGGTCCTGCTGGTGTTCGCGGTGTTCTTCCTGCTGGCCACGCGGGAGAGGCAGGCCGTCGGCGGCCCGGGCGCGGGCCGGCGGAGCGCCGGAGAGCGAGGGGTGCGGGCATGATCGGCAAGGAAACCACGGCAGGGCGGGCCACCAAGTTCACGTTCCTGGGCCTCTGGCTGCTCTTCTCCGTCTTCCCCCTCTACTGGATCGCCGTCACGTCGCTGAAGGCGCCCGGCGACATCTTCTCCTTCCCGATCGCCTACTGGCCCGAGCGGTTCTCGCTGGAGAACTACCGAGGGCTGTTCGGGAAGGCCGACTTCGGGACGTACCTCGTCAACAGCCTGGTCGTCGCGACCGTCGCGGGCGCGGTGGCCACGGCGATCGCCACGCTGTCGGCGTACGTGCTGGCGCGCTTCGAGTTCCGCACCAAGTCCGCGCTGCTGATGGCGGCCCTCGTCACCCAGATGATCCCGTCCTTCATCGCGCTGGGGCCGCTGTACCTGCTCATGACCGACCTGCGTCTGGTCGACAACCGCCTCGGGCTCGTCCTGGTCTACATCGCGGTGTGCGTGCCGTTCTGCACGGTGATGCTGCGCGGCTTCTTCGAGAACGTCCCGGACGCCCTCGAAGAGGCCGCGATGATCGACGGGCTGTCCCGGTTCGGGGCGCTGGTGCGGGTGCTGCTGCCGGTGATGCGCCCCGGGATCGTGGCCGCGTTCATCTTCAACTTCGTCAACTGCTGGAACGAATTGTTCCTGTCGGTGACGCTGATGAACAGCGACGGCAACAAGACGGTGCCGACGGCCCTGAACGGCTTCATCTCCAGCTTCAACATCGACTGGGGGTCGATGTCGGCGGCGGCCGTGCTCACCATCGCGCCCACGATGATTCTGTTCGCCTTCGCCAGCCGCCACATCGTCCAGGGCCTCACCTCGGGTGCGGTGAAGGGCTGACGGCACCGGCCCCGCGGTCCCGCGAGGTCCCGTCGGTGACGCCGGCCGCAGGTCACGCGCCCCGGCCGGCCTCCCGGGCCACCCGCTCCAGGCGGCCCCGGTACGACTTCCACCAGGTCGGGTCTGCCGACGGCATGCTGTCGTCCTTCCACCGACACCTTCGGACTGCTTCTCGCGGTGCTGGTCACGGCCGCGAGCGTGCAGGACGCCGTCGCCGGCACGCACCTGGTCGACCAGGTCGCCGCCGCCCACCCCCACGATCCGCAAAGTCTGGGTGGACGGCGGCTACCGACAGCACCTCGTCGAGCACGCCGCCACCCTCGGCATCGACTTGACAATCAATCAACGCAGCACCATGAACAGGCTATTCACCCCGGTCACAAGCGCTGGACCGTGGAGCGGACCTACGGGTGGCTGATGTTCCGCCGTCGCCTGGCCCGCGGCTACGAGCCCCTGCCCGCCCGCCCCGAAGCCGTGATCCACCTCGGGCCATCAACTGCGTGGACCAGTCCGCGTACTCCCCCGCGCCCACCACGGCCACGTCGCCCGTGCGCAGTTCCTCCGCGAGCGCGGTGAAGACCATCGCATCGAAGTGCTTGCGGACGAACTCCCCGGCCGCGTCTTGTCGAGAACGGCCTTCTGCCAGTTCTGCGTGGCGAAGTAACGCAACCACGGCTCCAAGCCGGCCACGGCAGGGAGCCCGGCGCCGCGACCCACGCGGGCGTGCAGTCCAGTTCCCCGAACGGCACGCCCGAGTGGAGACAGCGCGGCCTTGGAATCACCGGCTGGCGGGCGCCTGTTATGCCGCCTTGCAGTGTTCGTTGCTGGTCAGGACGGTCCGCAGTCGCTGGTAGCGGTCGAGGTCTTCCCAGGTGTCGTGGTCGGGCGGGCTGGGGTTGCGACGTCCGCTCCCCCAGGCCCAGACGCTGGCGGCGATGCCCGCGGTCATGGGGATGAGCAGCCACAGCAGGGCGCCCACGATCAGTACCTCCTTGGTCATTGGTCGAATGGTGTGGCGGGTCGGGCGGCCTCTCAGTCCGTGAGCTGCCTGGGCACGCCGCCGGAGATGGCGATCTTGCGGGGCTTGGCGTGTGCGGCCAGTGGGATGCGCAGGGTGAGGACGCCGTTGTCGTACGACGCCTCGGCGGCCGTGGTGTCCAGAGCGTCGGACAGGGTCAGTTGGCGGGTGAACCGGCCGGTGGGCCGCTCGGTGAGCAGAGGCCGGGCCCCGGCCGGAATCGGGGAGGGCCGTTCGGCGGTCAGCGTCAGGGTGTCTCGCTCCGTGGCCACCTCGATGCTGGAGCGATCCATGCCGGGCAGGTCGAACTGCAGGTAGAGCGCCTCGTCGTCGCGCCAGGCGTCCGCGGGAATGACACTGCCGGTCACGGTGGCGGTCTGCGCGAGATGGTGCACGAGCCGGTCGAGATCCCCGAGTGCGCCGGTGCGGGCAAGCATGTCTTCTCCCTCCACTTCTCTGGTCGGCGGCCGTCGGCAGTACGGCCCGACCCGCGATGAGTACCACTCCTTTCGTATACCGGACAGCAGTTCTTTGACAATCTCCCACTAGGTGAACTTGACAGGGACCGGCTCAAGTTCTATCTCGTGCAGTGAACGGTCGGGTGCGCCGATGTGCTCTCAGTCGGCGCACCGGACGGCTGGAAGGGAGGTCGCTGGTGACTGAGAGCAGGAGGACGATCTGGGTGCTGGGCGCCCGCGGCGCCATCGCTGTGCTGTTCGGGGGGCTCACGCTTGTGTGGCCGCAGGTGACGGTGCTGGCCCTGGCCCGGGCGTTCGGTACGTACGCGCTGGCCGACGGTGCGGTGCTCCTGGGTGCGGCGTGGCGGCACCGGGGTGAGCTCCGGCCCGCGGTGGTCTGTGCGGCGGCGGCCGGTGCGCTGGGCATCGCGGCCGGTGCGATGACCGCCCTGTGGCCGGGCCCGACGGCCCTGGTGCTTTTGGTAATGGCGGGCGCCTGGGCCATCGTGACGGGCTGCTTGGAGTTGTGGGTCGCCACGCGGATGCGGCATGAGCTGCGGTACGCCTGGTGGTGGAGGGCCTCCGCCGCGGTGTCGGTGGCGGCGGGTGTGCTGCTGTGGCTGCGGCCCTATGCCGGGGCGATGGACATCGCGCTGGTCCTGGGCGTGTACGCGCTGATCGCCGGCGGCATCTGGCTCAGCGCGGCCTGGCGGGAGTACCGCACACACGCCCACCACTCCCGGTCGTGGACATCGCGGCCGCCGTCCGGCGCGCGCGTGGCCCACTGACCGCTGCCCTCACTCCCTGACTCCCGCGACCGCGGACCGGCGAGGTCCGCGGTCGCGCCCAGAGCATGGTCGGAAGGCGGGTGCCCGATGACACGGCTGCACATCGACGACGGCGATCTGGTGGTGCGGCTGCCGTGGCGGTGGGCGCTCGCGGCGCGCCGCCGCACCGTACGCCTGCCCCTGAAGTTCGTGGACGAGGTAGGCATCGAGCCCCACTGGTGGCGGGCGGTGCGCCCACGCCCGGGGCACCGCTACCGCTTCCGTCCGGGGCGCTGGTGCGTGGGTGAGCTGGAGCACGCCCGCGGGCGGGACTTCGTCGCCCTGCGGGCGCAGGGTCCAGTGCTCGTGATCTCGACCTCCGTCGGTCGCGACGCGCTCTACGCCCGGCTGGCTTTGTCCGCTGACGACCCGGACGCTGCCGCTGCGTGGCTGCGGGAGGTGGCCGCCAAGAGCGCCGATGACAGGTTGAGTCTGGGCTTGTCAACTTTCCGGCTGCGTTGTATATCAGAAAGAGAAGCGAAGGACGCGGGGACAACGTCAAGGAGGGATGAAAATGCTGATGCGTACGGATCCCTTCCGCGAGCTTGACCGGCTCGTCGAGCGGGTATGGGGCACGGCCGCTCACCCGGCGGGCATGCCGATGGATGCCTGGCGCGAGGCTGAGAGCTTCTTCGTGGAGCTGGACCTGCCGGGCGTGGACCCGGAGTCCATCGACCTCGATGTCGAGCGCAACGTCCTGACGGTGAAGGCCGAGCGCAAGCCGCCGTACGGCGAAGGCACCGAAACGGTGGTCACCGAGCGGCCCGCGGGGACGTTCAGCCGCCAGCTGTTCCTCGGCGAGACCCTCGACACCGAGAACATCGAAGCCTCCTACGACGCGGGCGTGCTGAAGCTCCGGATCCCGGTCGCCGAGCAGGCCAAGCCCCGCAAGATCGCCATCAGCGGCGGCAGCGACCGCAAGGAACTGGGCAGCTGACCCAGCAGAACCACGATCTCAGGCCCCGGGCGTGCCCGGGGCCTCGCCCACTTCAGGGACAGCCAGCCCCTGGGAGGCGAGGGCGCGGCGACCAGTGCGCCAAGTCCCGAGCTCGCCAGCAGCGGTGGACCGAGGGCCGTTCCGGGGCGCGCAATCGGGCTGTCAGGGCCTGGGAACAGTCGGGCTCTTCTCAGCCGCGGCGCGGTGACACAGGTCAGGAGCGGGCCCGGCCTTCCGGCTCTCCGTCGTCGGCGTTGAAGGCCTTGGTGAAGGTGGCTCCGCATCGGCAGCGGGAGTGCTCGATCAGTTCGCCGTCTTGTGACACGCTCAGCCCTTGGCTGAGCCGCACGTGCACATGATCGCCCATGAGTAGCCGCTTTCCCTGGTCTGCGCTGCGATTCAGGCCATGGTGAAGGCCGGTGGGCGCGGACGGCAATGCCGCAGCTCACACCACCCTCGTCGATTTCAGTGCCGTGTGGCCGACGCCCGCCGGCGCGCGGGGCCGTGCTGGCGGCTCGCGCACGCCGGCTGAGCGGGCGGATCATCCGTACGGCTTCGTCGACGGGTCAGGAGCCGGCGTTCCGGGCTGCGGGTGAGCGGCAGCGTGCAGCATCGGCGCAGTGTGCCTCTCCGGCCGATGGCTCCCTTCAGCCGGGACGCGGCTGCGAGGTGCTTCGGCGGCGCCGGACAACGGCACCGGGCGGCGCGCCACCAGGCGCCCGACCCAGCGCCGGCCGCAGTGTTCGCAGGGCGGCGCTCCTTCTGGGGTGTAGGGGGAGGGCACCGGCAGGTTGTCGCGGTAGAAGTACTCCCACTCGGCATCCAGGGCGTCGCGGTAGCGCTGGACGTCGTAGTCGACGCTCCAGCGGTGCCAGCACCAGCCGCAGGTGAACTCGACACGCTCGACAGCAAGTTCCGTGATCACGGCACTGCACCTCCTGTCCGGTCGGCGGGAATGGTCCGCGGCTCGGCGAGGGCCGCGTCGAGGGAGGAATACGCGGGCAGGACCAGGGCGAGCCCGACGGCGGTGAGGGCTCGCTTCACCCGTCCTTCGGGGCACACCAGCCGCAGTTCCGCACAGCCCTCGCCCAGCAGAGGGCGCTGGGACGACAGGACACTGATCCCTGCGGCGTCCTGACCGACGCTTCGGGCAGGTCCACGATCAGGTGAAGGGCCTGGCGGCGCTGTGCTGCCTGGGTCACGAGGCCGCACAGTGCGTGGGCCGTAGCCGTGTCCAAAGCCCTCTCGACCTCCGTCACGCTCCAGCCGTTCTCCCTGTGCGATGCACGGAACTCAGCCACCGGTTTTCACCTCGATTCCTGCTGTCCTGCCCGCCCAAGACCTGCCACCAACCCCCGACAACCCCCTATACCCGACAAATCTTGACAAGGCAAGACTCAAGTTTTATTTCAGTGATGTAAGCAAGCTGGCGAGAGACCAGCTGGCGGCAGGCAAGGAGGTGACCGGCATGTCGGCGTGGAAGCGGGAGCCGGACCTGTACGCGGTGCTCGGGGTGAAGCCCTCGGCGACTGCGGAAGAGGTCACCTCCGCCTTCCGGTCCCGGGTGAAGGAACTGCGCCCGGACACCCGCGTGGACGCGGTCACCGCCGAGCGGTTCGTGGAGGTGAGGGAGGCGTACGAGACGCTGCGTGATCCGGTCCTGCGGGTGGCCTACGACCAGACCTACGAGCCGGAGCCCGGTAGGGAAGATGCCTCGGCCGCGCCCGTGCGTGCGCGGCGCTACGTCGTGGTGCTCGGGGCCGTCCGCCCGGAGCCGCCGCTGCGCGCGGGCCCCGTCCGGTGGAAGCCCGGCAGGTGAGAACAAGGACCAGGTGACGACGAGGAAGGAGAGCTCAGATGGCACGTGCAGTCGGTGTCGACCTGGGGACGACGAACTCGGTGGTCTCTGTCCTCGAGGGCGGCGAGCCCACCGTCATCACCAACACGGAGGGTGCGCGCACGACCCCGTCGGTCGTGGCGTTCGCCAAGAACGGCGAGGTGCTGGTCGGCGAAGTGGCCAAGCGGCAGGCCGTGACGAACGTGGAGCGCACCGCGCGCTCCGTGAAGCGGCACGTGGGCAACCATTCCTGGCGCTTCCCCGAGCACGGCAGCATCGACGGCAAGCGGTACACCGCGCAGGAGATCTCCGCGCGCGTGCTGCAGAAGCTGAAGCGGGACGCGGAGGCGTACCTGGGCGAGGACGTCACCGACGCGGTGATCACCGTGCCCGCGTACTTCGACGACGCCCAGCGTCAGGCGACCAAGGAAGCCGGTGAGATCGCGGGCCTGAACGTGCTGCGCATCATCAACGAGCCGACTGCCGCGGCGCTGGCGTACGGGCTGGACAAGGAGAACGACCAGACGGTGCTCGTCTTCGACCTGGGCGGCGGCACCTTCGACGTGTCGCTGCTGGAGATGGGCGAGGGCGTCATCGAGGTCAAGGCCACCAACGGCGACACGCACCTCGGCGGTGACGACTGGGACCAGCGGATCGTCGACCACCTGGTCACGCAGTTCAAGAACCATTACGGCGTCGACCTCGGCAAGGACAAGATGGCCGTGCAGCGGCTGCGGGAGGCCGCCGAGAAGGCGAAGATCGAGCTGTCCTCCTCGTCCGAGACGACGATCAACCTGCCCTACATCACGGCCTCCTCGGAAGGCCCGCTGCACCTGGACGAGAAGCTGACCCGTGCCCAGTTCGAGCAGCTGACCAGTGACCTGCTGGAGCGGTGCAAGGGACCGTTCCACAACGCGATCAAGGACGCCGCGATCAAGGTCTCCGACATCGACCATGTGGTCCTGGTAGGCGGCTCGACCCGGATGCCGGCCGTCACGGAGCTGGTGAAGGAACTGACCGGCAAGGACCCGCACAAGGGCGTCAACCCCGACGAGGTAGTGGCCGTCGGCGCCTCGCTGCAGGCCGGTGTCCTCAAGGGCGAGGTCAAGGACGTCCTGCTCCTCGACGTCACCCCGCTGTCCCTGGGCATCGAGACCAAGGGCGGCATCATGACCAAGCTGATCGAGCGCAACACCACCATCCCGACCCGCCGTTCGGAGATCTTCACCACCGCCGAGGACAACCAACCGTCGGTGACGATCCAGGTCTACCAAGGCGAGCGGGAGATCGCCGCGTACAACAAGAAGCTCGGCAGCTTCGAGCTGACCGGCATCGCGCCCGCGCCCCGCGGGGTGCCGCAGATCGAGGTCACCTTCGACATCGACGCCAACGGCATCATGCACGTCTCCGCCAAGGACCTCGGCACCGGCAAGGAGCAGAAGATGACCGTCACCGGCGGCTCCGCGCTGCCCAAGGACGACATCGACCGCATGGTCCGCGAGGCCGAACAGCACGCCGAGGAGGACCGCCGTCGCCGTGAGACCGCGGAAACCCGCAACCAGGGCGAGCAGCTCGTCTACTCCACCGAGAAGCTGCTCAAGGACAACACCGACAAGATCCCCGCGGAGGCGAAGAACGAGACCGAGGCGGCACTGAACGACCTCAAGGAGACGCTGAAGAACGAGTCCACCGACACGGCGGCGATCCGGCAGGCGATCGACCGCACCGCCCAGGCCGCGCAGAAGATCGGCACGGCCCTGTATGAGAAGTCGCGGGCCGAGCAGGCATCGGCCCCGGGCGGCGCCGGGACCGCGGGCAGCACTGCGACCGGCGGGTCCGAGGACGAGGTGGTGGATGCCGAGATCGTCGACGACAAGCCGGAGGCCGGACGCCGATGACCGGGAACGGGCCGCAGAACACCGAGGTGCAGCAGTCGCGGCATCTACTGGACGAGGGGACCGCCGACCAGCAGCGGGTGAAGGCCGGGTACGGCAACCCGCAAGCGCATCCGGCGGGACCGCCTGGCCTTACGCGAGATCGCCGTGGCCAGTGTGCTCCGGGCGCTGCTGCCGGTCCTGGACGCTTTGGGACCGGGCGTGCGCCAACGGAGCCGCGCCCGGCACGCTGATACCCGCTTGCCCTGTGGCCCGGCCAGGGCGCTGGCTGCGGCGCGCCCGGCGTGACACCCCGCTTGCCCTATGGCCCGGCCAGGGCGCGGACTGCCGCCGGAGCCAGCCGGGAGGCAGGAGCGGGCATCCGGGCTCGGGACACTGAGGCGCCCCGGCCCGGCGCCGTCCCGGGCAATCCTGCGGCGGGCCCTGCGGGCGGCGCCGCGCGGGCCGCCGCCATACCGGGGGCAGCACCGGACGCACGGCAGCTCCTGTCCGCGCCTGCTCCCCCGGCCCGACCGCTCGGGGCCCGCCGACGGATACCGGGGTGCTGTGTGCGGCCCGCCCGCCGGCCCCGCAGCAGCAGCCGGGCCAGAAGAGACTGCTGGTGTCTGTCCGCCTTGTGAGAGCCTCGACACCTGGCAGCCGAAGAAGTGAGGCCTTCCCTTCCCTGCGGAGCGATGGCACGGCTGGCGGGGCGTCGACTGCTGTTCGCCGCCCCCTCCTGCAGGCCCGGCAGGCACCGCATTCATACGTCACTGAGCCGGGACGTAGTCACTGGTTCCGCCGGCGATTCCGACATCGGCGGCCAGGACGGAGTGTCGCGCCGAGAGGGGACCGTGCGTGCTCCGAAGCGAGCGACATGTACTGCGCTCCTGCCGATGACGCGGCGTGTCCGACCGTCGGGCGACCAGGCGAACGTGACGTGGTCGATGTCAATCGTGACGAGTTCGAGGTCAAGCGGTGACGAAGTCGCCACCCTTCCGCGACAGGGCCGCCGAGCCTCACCGACCCCGCAGGCGATCCTCCGTTTCGGTCGGCCGTCAGGAGTCGCCGCCACCGGGGTGTACCAGCACCCGACCGTCACGTCACCGTCTTGACAGGTTACCGGCGGTGTGTGAAGCTGCCATCATCCTCCCGGCGGGAAAGAAGACCTGAAATGACCACTGCTTCCGTGAGTCCGCTGGTCATGCCGGTGCAATAGCAACTCAGCGCAACCTGCGCGCCCCCGCGGTCGCCGGGTTCGGCTCGGCGACCGCCATTCGACACATAGCTGACAGCCCAAGGAGACGTTGACATGGGACAAGAACCCGAATCTGTCGATGCGGCTCAGCTCCAACGCAGCCTACGATTCTCGAAGCTTCCAGAGCCCATCCGACTGGAGGACACCACGGAAGAGCGGCCGGCCACGCGCCACGATGCGGTCAGCGGCGCCTACAACCCTGACTGGTGGCTCATACGTATGGGCGGCCTGTGACCCGCGGGCGCCGCGCCGACCGAGTCGACGGCTCCAACAGCCGGAAGCGAGTGCGTTGCGGCACCCCTACGCACGTCATGCGCTGTGAAGTTCGGCTTCACGACGCTTTCCCGAAAGAGGTTCGCCGTTGAAGTCCCCGAGGTTCATCGTCAAGCTGACGTCGATCGCGACCGCCGGTGTGGTGGCGCTGGGGTGCTTCTTGCACATCATCTGACACGCAGAAGTTGAGGGGCATCCTCGACCGGACCTGAACACGGCCCGGGGCTTGAGTCGCCACACCGGCTCGGCCCGGCGCCCGCAGCCACTGTCGTGCCGAACAGGTCAGGCCCTCCCGTCTATCTCGGCGCGACCTACGACAAAGCCCTGGCCCCTGTCGGGCTGAGGTCGACGCAGTTCAGCACTCTGCAGAAGCTGCACTCCGAGGGAGAAGTTACGATCTCCCACCTCGCGGACCTGATCGCCATGGACCGGACGACGATGGCATCCCATCTCAAGCCGCTCGCTCGGGAAGGGCTGGTCACGGTCGAGACATCGGCAACCGACCGTCGGGCGCGGGTCGCCGCCATCACTCCGGAGGGCGCCGCCCGGCTGAAGGAGGCGCTGCCCCCTGCGGCGGGAGGTGCAGACTCGCTTCGAGAAGAACTTCGGCGTCGACGAGGCGGCTGAGCTGCGCGCGTCTCTCGACGCCATCCTCCACACCGGATTCGAACCCTGGGCAGAGTAGCGTGCCGCCCGTGAGACGCAGGAGTCACCGGAGGCTCACCACGCGCCTCACGCGTCCGATAGTTGGAGGAGTCCTCCCGAACGCCGACCGTCGGCAAAGAACGGGTGGCGGTGTGTGAGTCCCCGACGCGCCATGCGGGGCGACAACGTCGTGTTCTCTCGATCAGGAGGGTGGCCGTTCCCGCAGCACGTGCCGGAATGGTCGGATCCGCCAGTGGTTCGGACGGTCGTAGGGGCCAGTTCAGCTGGCCTAGCTGGTGATGCCGGTGGAGCGGCTGGAGGGGCTCTCTCCGCTACGACCTCGCCTCCGGCTGCGAGACCGACACATCAGCGCCACGAGCGTCGTCTCCGTACACGGCTCAAGGGGTTGCGGCTGCCTCGGCCGGAAATGCCGATTCGATCCTCCCAGCAGTTCAGGAAGATCAGGTGCTCGGCGTAAGTGACCAGGTGGGGGTGGGCGCCCTGCCAGATGTTGTCGGGGCAGAAGGCGAAGTGTTCGGCGGCGATGATCAGGGCGTCCTCGAGACGGCTCGGTGGTGCGGCAACGCTGAGGTGGAGGGTGGCGAAGCCGACGCCGACAATGCGTGCGCCGAAGCGGTCTGCCAAGTCGCGGACGACGGCGCAGTACGTGGGGGTCGTTGTCGTGGTTCAAAGGTCCGGTCCAACCGGCGGTCGCCAGGGCCTCGGCTCCACGGGGTGACCTGCGACAGGGCGATCCAGTACGTGTGCGCGTGCTCGGTGTCGTCGGCGAAGGGTCGCTCGGCGTCCGGGCTTGGTGGTTGGCGGCGCGGTGCCCTTGCGGGCCCGTTTCCTCCGCCCCCTTCATGTGCCGGCCTCGAGACGCCCCCTGGAGCTGCCCGGAGTCGGTCCCGCCGGGATTTGCCGGGCCCAAACACGCCCCGCCGGGAGTAGCCGATTCCGAACACGCCCACCTGCCACCACCGGCCGCCCGACGGCAGCGCGCCGCGCGGTTGCCCGGTGTCTCCCGTGGTGGCAGTGTTGTCGGCATCGCTCCGTCATGGCGGAGGGAGGCGGTATGACGGGGGAAAGCGAAGCGGGCGCGCGGAGCGCATGGCCCGCCCTGCGGGTGGCCGACTGGACCGCCACGCGGAACACGCTGCACATGTGGATGCAGATCGTCGGCAAGATCAGGCTGGCACACGCTCCGCTGCTCAACCACTGGTGGCAGGTCACCTCGTACGTGAGCCCTCGCGGTCTGACGACATCCGCGATCCCCTGCCGGTCGGGCGTCTTCGACATCGAGTTCGACTTCGTCGACCACCGGCTGGTCGTTCGCGCCAGCGACGGTGGCGTCCGCACCGTGGCGCTGGAGCCCAAGCCGGTGGCGGACTTCTACCACGAGACGATGCAGGCGCTCCGCGAACTCGGGATTCCGACGAGGATCCAGCCGTCGCCGAACGAGGTCGAAGAGGCCATTCCCTTCGCCGAGGACTACCGGCACGACACGTACGACCCCAAAGCCGTGCACCTGTTCTGGCGGCAGTTGCTGCAGGCGGACCGGGCGCTGGGCGAGTTCCGTTCGTTCTACGTCGGCAAGGTCAGCCCGGTGCACTTCTTCTGGGGCGCGATGGACCTGGCCTGCACCCGCTTCTCCGGCAGGGCGGCACCGCCCCACCCGGGCGGCGCGCCGAACTGCGGCGACTGGGTGATGAAGGAGGGCTACTCCAAAGAGCTGAGCAGCTGCGGCTTCTGGCCCGGCGGCGGCGAGGAGGGGGCCTTCTACGCCTACGCCTATCCCGAACCCGACGGCTTCGCCGATCACCCGGTTTCACCGCGTGAGGCGTTCTACAGCAAGGACAACGGCCAGTTCCTCCTGCCGTACGAAGCGGTCCGCACCGCCGACAACCCCGACCGGGCCCTCGTGTCCTTCCTGCAAACAACCTATGAGGCGGCCGCCGTGCACGGACGGTGGGACAGGGCGGCACTGGAGGACGATCCCGACCGGTGGGCGCCGCAGCGGCCACGCCACCGCCGACGACAGGGCCAGGACGGTTGACATGCCCAACCGACCCGATCTACCGGCACCGCACACGGGACTGCTCCTGACCCACTTCCTGACGGTGCGCGACGTCGCCCGCTCGCGGGACTTCTACGCCGACATCCTCGGGGGCGAGGTGGTGCTGGAGGAGAACCCGGCCATCGTGAAGGCCGCCAACAGCTGGATCATCATGAACCCCGGTGGCGGCCCCACCCCGGACAAGCCCGACATCACCCTGACCGCGCCCGAGCCGGGGGACCCCATGTCGGCATTCATGAACATCCGCGTCGCGGACATTGCGGAGTTCTACGCCCGGGCGAAGGAGAAGGGCGCCCGGTTCCTGACCGAACCCCTGGACCGCAAGGCCGAACTGCGGTGCTACATGCAGGACCCGGACGGCTATCTCATCGAGGTCGGCCAGGCGACCGGCATGCTGCGGGGCGTCTACGCCGACCCGCCGGCGGGGTCCGGCACGGGCTGAGGGCGCCCTGCAGCCCTCCCTGCTCACGCTCCGTCGTGGCTCTGCATGCAGCCGAGCATGGAGCGGGCGGGCCCAGCCGCCCGGGTCGGCGATGGCGATGCCGGCGCGACCGGCGGGGCCGGCGGGGGGCGACGGAGGCTAGGCCAATGCACCGCGAGCGCCCGGTCCAGTGCACTCGGCACCCCGAACGGGTGGAGTGCGCTTGATGGCGCGGGTGACGGGGTCCGGGCCCATGCCGCCTGTGGGCATGGGCCCGCGGCCGGTGGCCACACACATGCCCACGCCTGTCCAGATGGCTGCTAGCCGCCCACGTACCAGCTGAACCCACCGTTGCTGGCGGCGACGGCCAGGAGCACGAGCCAGAGGACCACGTCGACGATGCCGAGGATGATGCCGGCCTTCGCCATTCCGGCGCCGTTCTTGACCGCCGCCTGGCGGCGGGCGACCGCGCCGAAGACGATGGCCAGGGGGCCGAGAACGATGTTCAGGATGAAGAGGCCGACGATGCCGCAGCAGAGGCTCGCGATCGCCAGGCCATTGGTGCGCGATCCGGAGGATGCGGCAGAGGGGCTGCCGTAACTCGTCATTGGATACTCCCAGGTGTCGGTTGCACGGACCGAACGGGCCGACGCTCCCTACGTTCGACTTGCTTGCTCGAATGCCCGATTGAGGCGTTCCCATGTCAGTGGATCCTCAGCTGCGAAGTTCCTCCTGTGGCTTCCCGCACGCGCTGTAGGTGCCGGCCGCTCCGCATGCTGTCGACAAAGGGCCGGGCGCTTGTCGGCGTCAGACGGCCCACCAACGCCACGTCGAGCGCCCCGACGAGGACGTCGTTACCAACGCCGCGGAGGAGCCGGCACCGGAGCCGACGTACACCGACCTCGACGCTGCCGACTTCACCATCGAACTGCGCACCACCAAGCGGCAGCGCTTACGGGGCGGCGAGCTGCAATATGACCGTCGAACCGGAGCTGACTTACTTGTGTGACAGCCGGAACAACGGCCCGGACGCGGTGTACCGAGATCCGCGGCAACGATTCCCGCCCGGTCATCGAAACGGCCGAGCTGACGAACCAGACGAGCCTGGACTACACGCAGCACCGCGTCGGCGAGCACGAAGGTGTCCGTGGAGATCACCGACATCCAGGGGGATGAGGCCGGCTGAACGGCAATGTCGCCTGCCGGCCACGACCGCCTACGTCACAAACGGCGGCGTGGCTGTCAGCGCCGCGGGGTACCGTCGGACAATCCCTTCGCCGTCTACTGGCCGCATCGCTGATACGCGGCCTCCCGGAGTGGCACGTGCACCCGCCCTCAGCGCTCTGCGCCTAACCTCGCTCCATGGCCCCTGAAGACCAGCAGCGCGAGATCATCCTCCGGCTCATTGGCTACCTCACCGCAGCCATGGAATGGGGCCGCACGGACGAGGACACCGACGACGCCCAAGCAGAAGCAGTCGGCGTACTTCTCAACGAAGTCATGCCGAAAGTTACCGTACCGGCAGACATGCCCCCGGAAGAGATCGCCGCGACCGTCAGCCAGGAACTCGCCGATTTCATGGTCCGCTTCACCACAGGCGTCGGCTACGTTTTCACGGAGCTCGCCGACATCCACGACGCCGGCCGCAGCGACATCTCAACGGCCGATCTTCTGCGCACACTCGCGCTGCGCATGCAGGGCAGCCGGGAAGAGAAGTAAAGGCGCAACTGGTCGGCACCACCGACCCGCGGCAGTCCGCCTCCCGCAGCACGCCGCCGAGAACCGAGAGCCGAACGGGCATCTGGCGTGCCTGTCGGGACGTTACGGGCCCTGAAGTCGGTCTACACCCGCTTCCGTCGCTACGCCCTTGTCGGCGCGGGCTTCCGGGCCTTTGCAACAGATCCGGGCGCAGGCGGATGCGTCCGGCGACATGGACTGGCTGGTCTCGACTCCCCCATCGTCCGCGCTCGCCGGTACTTCCGCCGCCACCGGCCGAAAAGGGGGAAGCACCGACCGGCCGGACCGGACGATCACGTCCTCGGCGTCTCGCGCAGGCTTCGTCGCGAACACCGATGAGGGGGCGAAGGAGATCTTCTCCGCTCCCCACAAGGGGATCCGGGACCGAATGGGTGCGCAGCGAGGCTCGGCCGCTGCGCCGCGCCGGGAGGGGTACGACGCCGAGGTCGATAGCGGCTCGCTCTACATCGGGTGCCCCGGAAACGGTGGCCCGGAAGATCGCCGCGGCGGCCCTGCTCAAACGCTTCCCGACGACGACCTTCGGCCAGACACCCGTCGACGCTCGTACCACCTCGACCTGACAACGACAGGCAGCGCCGTCCTGGCCGTGCCGGAACAGCATGTGAAAGACATGCCAACGGTTCGCTCCACGACCCAGCCGTGCCGGCCCAGTCGTTGGGAGGACCGCGCAGCGCCGCACTGCCCGAGACCGCGGGCTCAGCGCCCGTACCGCGCACGGGCCTCCCGCACGGTCTGTACGTCGATCGTGCCACTGTGGGCGAGGGCTGAGAGGGCGGCGACCACGATTGAATGGGGGTCGACCCCGAAGTGGCGCCGTACCGCTTCACGGGTGCCGGACAGCCCAAACCCGTCGGTGCCGAGTGAATGCCACTCCTGGGGCACCCACTGGCTGATCTGGTCCGGCACCGTTCGCATCCAGTCGCTGACCGCGAGAACGGGCCCAGGCGCGCCGGCCAGCGCACGCGTGACGTACGGAACCCGCTTGCCTCCCTGCAGCCACGCGGCGTCGCACTCCAACGCTTCACGTCGCAACTCGCTCCATGAGGTGGCGGACCACACGTCGGCCGCCACGCCCCAGTCCTCGGCAAGGAGCCGCTGGGCTTCCAGTACCCAGTGGATGGCCGTGCCCGAGGCAAGGAGTTGGAGACGCGGGACGTCCGCGGCCGAGTGATGGTTCTCGGCCTGCCGGAAGCGGTACAGCCCCTTGAGGATTGCGTCTTCCACGCCGGGCTCGCGCGGCATCGGCGGCTGGATCCTGGGCTCGTTGTAGACGGTGAGGTAGTAGAAGACGTCCTCCGGCTTCGCCCCGTACATGCGCCGCAGCCCTTCACGAACGATGACCGCGATCTCGTACGCGAAGGCGGGGTCGTAGGCGACGGCTGCCGGGTTGGTGGAAGCGATCAGGTGGGAATGGCCGTCACCGTGCTGCAGGCCTTCGCCGGTCATGGTGGTGCGGCCGGCCGTCGCTCCGACCAGGAACCCCCGGCCGAGCTGGTCGGCCAGTGCCCACATCTGGTCGGCCGTGCGCTGCCAGCCGAACATGGCGTAGAAGATGTAGAAGGGGATCATCGGCTCGCCGTGTGTCGCGTAGGACGTGGCGGCAGCCGTGAAGGAGGCCATGGAGCCGGCCTCGGTGATGCCTTCGTTGAGGACCTGGCCGTCCCGGGCTTCCCTGTAGTAGAGCAGCTGGTCACGGTCGACGGGCTCGTAGTTCTGGCCGACCGGCGAGTAGATCCCGAAGGCGGGGAAGAAGGACTCCATGCCGAAGGTACGGGCCTCGTCCGGCACGATCGGCACCCACCGCCTGCCGGTGTCAGTCTCGCGCATCAGGTCCTTGACCAGGCGGACGAGCGCCGTGGTCGTCGCGACCTCCTGGTTCCCCGATCCCAAGGCCGGCGCCTCGAAGGGCTTGGCCGACGGGGTGGGCAGCGCCACAGGATGGAACGTGCGGGCCGGTGCGGGACCACCCAGTGCCGCCCGGCGGTCGTGGAGATAGCGAACTTCCGGCGAGCCGGGACCCGGGTGGGCGTACGGCACCAGCTCGTCGTCCAGCCTGGTGTCCGAGATCGGCAGGTCGAGCAGATCACGCAGCGCGCGGAACTCCCTGCCCGTCAGCTTCTTCATCTGGTGATTGGCGTTGCGCGACTCGAACCCGCTGCCGAGCGTGTGGCCCTTGACCGTCTGGACGAGTACGACCGTGGGCGCGCCCTGATGGTTGACCGCCGCACGGTACGCGGCGTAGACCTTGCGCGGTTCGTGCCCGGCCCGGGACGTGTGGAAGCATTCGCTGATCTGCGCGTCGGTCAGCACCTTCGCCATCTCGATCAGGGCCGGGTCGGCACCGAAGAAGTGCTGACGGATGTATGCCGCGTCCCTTGTCGCGTAGGTCTGGAGCTGCCCGTCGGGCACCTCGCGCAGTCGGCGTACGAGCGCGCCGGTGGTGTCCAGGGTGAACAAATCGTCCCAAGCGCTGCCCCAGAGCGCCTTGACGACGTTCCAGCCAGCCGCGCGGAATTGGGCCTCGAGCTCTTGGACGATCTTGAAGTTGGCGCGTACGGGTCCGTCGAGTCGCTGCAGGTTGCAGTTGACGACGAACGTCAGGTTGTCCAGTCCTTCGCGTCCCGCGAGGGCCAGAGCCGCGGTCGACTCGGGTTCGTCCATCTCGCCGTCCCCCAGGAACGCCCACACGCGGGAGAGGCCGGTGTCCTTGATGCCGCGGTGGTGCAGGTAGCGATTGAAGCGTGCCTGGTGGATCGCGGACAGCGGGCCCAGGCCCATCGAGACGGTGGGGAACTCCCAGAGCCAGGGGAGCCGGCGCGGGTGCGGGTAGGAGGGCAGGCCTCCGCTCCCCGGTTCCTGCCGGAAGCGGTCCAAGTGGTCTTCGGTGAGTCGGCCGTCGAGGAACGCGCGGGCGTAGATGCCGGGGGAAGCGTGGCCCTGGAGGAAGAGCTGGTCGCCCGAGCCGTCGGAGCCCTTGCCCCGGAAGAAGTGGTTGAAGCCGGTCTCGTAGAGCCATGCGGCGGAGGCGAAGGTGGCTATGTGCCCACCGAGCCCGAAGCGGCTGCCGCGGGTCACCATCGCGGCCGCGTTCCAGCGGTTCCACGCGGTGATGCGCCGCTCCATCTCCTCGTCACCCGGGAAGAGCGGCTCCGCGGCCGTGGGAATGCTGTTGACGTAGTCGCTCTCCAGGAACCTCGGCAGGATCAGGCCGGCCCGCTCGGCATGCTCGAGGGTGCGCCGCATGAGGTACGAGGCGCGCTGGGGCCCGGCTGCCGCGACGACGGCGTCCAGGGAGGCTGCCCACTCGGCAGTCTCCTCGGGATCCCGGTCGGGAACCTGATCCAGTTCGCTCGGACCACGGGTGTTCTCGATCATGGTGATCGCCTCTCTCCTGACTCCTGGCAGCAACGTCCCCCGGGATCTTTTCTGGACACATTTCATCCAGGATTACCTTCGCGAAAGGCGCGCGGCAGGGCCGCGCGCGAAATGGATCAGTCGTCCCCGATGGCCTGTCGAACCCGCTTCGCCATGGTGGGGACGTACGCGTCCGTCGTGGCCTGGATGTCGGCGAGGCTCTGCTCGGCCAGTGCCTTCCGCCAGGCCGTCTCGGCCCTCCCCATGGCGGTCCGCACCGCGCACGGCCGGGCAAAGGTGGCGTCCGGGCATCGCTCGCCGATGGTCCCGCAGCGGCGGATCTCGGCACAGTGGAAGAGAGGCTCATCGCCCTCGACGGCGACGACCACGTCCAGCAGTGACACTGCCTCCAACGGTCTGGCCAGCCGGAAGCCGCCCCGCGCGCCGGGCACGGATTCCAGCAGTCCGGCCTTGACGAGCTGTTGCAGTTGCTTGTTCAGGTAGGACGGTGACAGGTCGTGCCCGGCGGCCAGTTGCGCGGTCGGCACTGGCTCGCCGCCGCCCAGCCATGCCAGGTTGAGCAGCGTGTGCAGCGCCCATTCCACACCCTTGCCGGTTCGCATACCTGGATACTACACATCCAGTTTCCCGCGTGCAAAGTACCGTCCGTGTCCTCGGGGGGCGTCAGGGTCGTGCGGTGTTTGACATCCGAGTACTGGATATCTAGATCCAGATATCAGAGCGGATGGTGCTCACTGGACGATGTCGCACTTACCCCGCGAGCCACGGGCTCGTGCTCACCACGCCGCCTGCGAAGCTCACCCGGTACGTCCAGATCTGGTCGGCCGGCGGCTCGCTGGCTTCGGCGGCAGGCCCCGTGGTCGGCGGCCTGCTGGTCGAGGCGGCCTGGCAGTGGATCTTCCTGCTCAACACCGACACGCGCCTGGCCGGCCTGCCCGGCGGTTCCCTGCCGGTCGTGGCGATCGGCGCGCTGGCGCTGGGCTTGGTCCATGGCCCGGAGTGGAGCTGGGGCAGCGGAGCCACTATCGGCAGCTTCGCGGTCGCCGCGGCGGCGCTCGCACGGTACCTGTTCCGCTTGGCGCGCCACCCGGTGCCCGTCGTCGACTTCGTCACCTCCGCCGCTCGGGCAGCGGCTCGCTCGGCGTGCGCCGGTCGGCGTCGTCGCCGCGATGGGCCCGGCACGCGGCCAGCCCCTCGACGCGGCCTATCTGCGGCTGAGGGGTGATGACGTCGTCTGCCGCCGTGACGCCGACGTAGGACACATGCGAAGGCCGTCGGCCCATAGCACCGTGGAAGGAGGCGCCGGCGGGACCGGTGGCCCGGAACCTGTGCCCTTCACACCGACCACGGGAGTCACGATGGGGTACGACAATCTGCTCATCGTCCTCGTGGTGGCTGCCGCCGTCCCGTTCCTCCTCGCCCTGGCACCCCGAGTCCCGCTCCCGGGTCCGGTCCTGGAGATCGTGGCAGGCATCCTGCTCGGTCCCGCGGTGCTGAACCTGGTGCAGCCTGACGCCACCGTTCAGACACTGTCCGTCATCGGGCTGAGCTTCCTGCTGTTCCTCGCCGGGCTGGAGATCGACTTCCAGCAGCTGCGCGGGCCACTGGCCAAGCTCGTCGCCGTCGGACTGGTGGCCTCGATCGCGCTGGCCGCGATCGTGGGCTGGGGACTGGACATCGCCGGACTGGTCGAGAGCCCTCTGCTGATCGGCACCGCACTCGTGGCCACGTCATTGGGCCTGCTGGTCCCGATCCTGAAGGACGCCGGCGCGGTCGCCCGCCCGATAGGCCAACTGACCATCTGTGGCGCCTCCGCCGGTGAGATCAGCGCCGTCGTGCTGCTGTCGCTGTTCTTCTCCGAGCATTCGTCGAGCCCGGGCTCCCGGGTGCTTCTGCTGATCGGCCTCGCCTGCCTGACGGCGCTCATCGTGGCGACGTCGATACGCGCCGGGCGCTCCATGTGGCTGTCCCGGACACTGGTGAATCTCGCGGACACGAGCGCCCAGGTCCGCGTCCGCCTCACGATGGTTCTGATCGTCGGGCTGTCGGCGGTCGCCATGCATCTAGGATTCGAGGCCGTTCTGGGCGCCTTCGTCGCCGGGGCCGTACTGCGGCTGGTCGCACCCGACGCCGACCGAAAGCACCCGCAGTTCCACGTCAAACTCCAGGGAATCGGCTACGGATTTCTCGTCCCGGTCTTCTTCGTCACCAGCGGCATCCAGTTCGACCTCGGAGCGTTGTTCGCGGATACCGGGACCGTCCTGCGGGTGCCGATGTTCCTTGCCGCGCTCCTCCTCGTGCGAGGCCTGCCCGCACTGGTCTACCGCAGGGCGGGCCTGTCCCCTACGGAAGTGATCGCCAGCGGCCTCCTGCAGGCCACCTCCCTGCCCTTCATCGTGGTGGCGACGACGATCGGACTGAAGCTGGACGCCATCCAACCGGCCAACGCGGCGGCCCTAGTGGCGGCGGGGCTCCTGTCCGTGATCGTGTTTCCCCTGACGGCCCTGCCCATGCTGAACCGTTCACGGGAACCCGTGAAGCCGTGACCGCAGGAGAGGACTGATTGACGTCCGACGGGTGGTAAGCGGTGTGCCTTTCCCGGTTCACCTGGAGACGCTGCGGTACGCGATGTCCTGGAGAAGGCAAGCACGGTGGCAGACCACCAGGGTTCGACCGCGAAACCTACCGTCGACGCCACATGATCGAGCGTTGCTTCAACTGACTCAAGGGCTTCCGCACCCTGGCATCCTCAACCCGCGGAGGGGCGCGGAGCACGCAGGTGCACCCGCTCCTACAACTCTTCCTGGTCGGCGGGAACGCCGGCGCGCGTCTTGTCGCGCTGCGGGCCCTGCTCCACCGATCACGACTGGCTCACCATCGTTCAATTGCCTTCATATGCATCGGATTTGAATCCGGTGGAGGGTGTCTGGTCGCTGTTACGGCGCGGTCCACTGGCCAACACCGCCTTCACCGACGACGAGCATCTCGAACGCACGCTCCGCCGGGGCCTGCGCCATATTCAGCTCCACCCCGACTTGATCGACGGGTGTCTCGCTGGCACCGGACTCACGCTCACCCAAGAGCCGACAACACTCCGAAGAACTCAGGTAGTCCAATCCGGCCGGCTCGGTACGCCTACAAGCCGACGTGCTCCATGGACGCCGTGCAGGCTCTGCACAGACACGGAGCTCTGCGTGGCACGCGCCTGATGACTCGATTGCTACTGACGCGGCGGGACAGCGACGATTGTCTGAGCGCCCGTACTCCATAGCGAGGCTGCCTTTGCTGCGCTGGCGCTGACAGGCGCCGTGACGGGCTTTGAACGCCGCCCGCGCGGCCATTTCCGCCGCGCGGGCGGCGTTCACGGCCTCCGACGCCGAAGGCCCCGGTCCTCCGGTAGGAGGACCGGGCCGGCAAGGGCTGTTGTGCACTCACTGCCGTGGTCCCCTCCCCCAACGTTCTACGCGAGAGATACTCCTCCGAGGCAGATCCACATGGTGAAGGCCAACAAGACCGTCCCTTGGGCGGCCGATCGGTCCACCGAGGCGAAGAACCGGTCGAACAGTTCTGCCGGCAGAAGATCCCCCTTCATGTCCCGGTTGAACGGGGCGGAGACCACCGCCGCGTCCTCGGGTGAGGTGAAGCGGAGGGGCACCGGCAACGCGGTGGTGTCGGTGAGTACGCCGCGCTTCCTCCCGACGATCTTTTTGGCCGCATCGGATCCCTGGCTTGTCAGGACGGGCATCCCATCGGCAGTCAGGCGGGTCAGCCGCCACGCAACCAATCTTCTGATCTCAGGACTCGGGGACCTTGAGCTCGTCCCCTGTGTTGGAGATGAAGACCACCAGGAGCTTCGCCGATTCCGTCTTGCTGGTGTTCTCCGTCAGCACGTGATAAGCACCCGGTTCTTCAACCCACTGCTCGCCTTGGTGATACGTACGGGCCGGCTCGCCGTCGAGTTGGCTGCGCATCGTGCCGTCGAGTACGTAGGCGTAGACGAACGCCTCACCGTGGCGGTGCGGCACCGCGCGTGCGTCTGGCGGGAAGTTCACGATCGCCGAGGTGAACGTTTTCCCCTGGATATTCGGAATTGCCTTTTCGAGTATGGGCGTCAGCGTCTCGGACGGGCGTTCCGAAGTCACCGCGGCGACCGGCACCTTGCCGCCCGCATGATCTGTCGCAGGGGCGCACGAGAGCACCACAGTCGCCATGCCGGCGGCCAGAAAGCCACAAGAAACACGTACTCCGTTCATCACTGCTCTCCCGTTCGGTCTTCCATCCCCTGGATGAATCCACGCTCAGCTTCAGTCGCCCGCTTGTGTCCGCGGCGGCAAGTCCGCGCGCCGACCGCGATCAAGTACGACGAAAAGCTCGACGACGAGAAGGGTGAGAGGAAGGAGCCGCCCCGCTCGGGCCGGGCACCGCGGACGTCGCGTCGGTGACGACGAGCGTGCCGCCCGAGGACACCGGCGTGACCCAGCCCGTCCCCGTCGGGGGCAAGGAGAAGGAGAACTCCCTCGCACACCGAGTTACGGCGGAATCCCACAGGCGGACCACCTTCGCCTGGCCGTCGGACCTGGCGGCGTGCGCTTGGGAGGGAGCTGTGCGGCCGTACGTCGCCGTCGTCCGGGACAGCACACATACCAAAACCGTACACGCTGGACCCGCGTGCCCGCACGGCGGTAGACCCTCGTACGGCTGCCCCTGCGCGCTACACCGAACGTGGCTACGAGCACTTCGGCGACGGCAAGGGGTTCCGGCAAGTGGGTGAGCGCGAGCGGGAACTGCTCGCCGAGCACACCCCGGCCCCGGACGGCGGAGGCCGGGCGCTCGACGTAGGCTGCGGCACCGGCGAGCTGGCCGTCTGCCTCGCTTCCCTCGGCTTCACCGTGGACGCCGTCGACTTCGCCGGCAGCGCGCTCGCCCGGGCCCGCGCCGAGCAGGCCGGCGTCGAGGGCGTGCGCTGGCTGCTGCTGGACATCGGGCTCGACAACCCGGCTCCGCTGCACCAGGGAGGGTACGACCTGGTCGTGATGCGCCTGATGTACCCCCTCCTGAAGGAAAGGGGCCGCATTTTGCACTCTTTGGGTGAGCGGCTGCGGGACGGCGGCGCTCTCGTCGTCATCACCCCGGTGGCGGAGACCACGCCCGAGGAGCGGCGCGGCATCGCCTTGGACGAGGACGAGATCGCCGTGCTCGCCGCCGGATGGGAGACGGTGGAGCGGCTGGACGCGGACGGCCTCGCCTTCCTGATCCTGCGGGGCCCCTTCCACACCGACACCCAGGCCGTCGAGAAGAGGCCGACCACCGCCCATGCCCTGACCTGCGCCCTTTGCGTCGTCACCAACGACGCTGGCCGGGTCCTGCTCGGCCGGTCCCGCCGCGGCATGCGAACCGCGGACTGCGGGAGGTCCTGTTGCAGGGCGGGCACGGAAGCTTCTGCGTGATCGCCACCCCGGGAGCGCCTCACCATGTCATCACAGCCGTCATCGCGCGTGCCCGGCAGGTCGGCCGAGTCCGCTACAACGGCGAAGTCACCGACATCCCCCTCCCTCAGGTCGTGATCGGCCCGTCACGGAGGACAGCCGGACCGTCGCCCCCGACCTGTGGCGGCGCTACCTCGCCGTCCCACTGGACGGACTGCGCCAGGACCGGGCCCGCCCCACTCCCTTGCCCCACAGTCCCCTCGACTGAAGGAGGCCGCCGAAATCGCCCCCGGGGTACCGGGTCGGTAGTCCGGCCAAGGACACCAGCACCGCCCGACCTGCCGACCTGCCGACCTGCCTGCCGACCAGCCTGCCAGCCTGCCAGCCTGCCAGCCTGCCAGCCTGCCAGCCGCGGAACCTACCGTGCCCGGTTCCGCACGGCGCGCCCCGGGCCTGCGGGCTGGGGAGGGCACGATGAGCAGCGCGAACTTGACGTTGCTCCCAGCCCAGTCTTGCGGCTGTCAAAGCGTTCTCGTCCTACTAGCCATCGCCGAACTCATCCTGTGACTCAGATCACATGCAAATGCGAATAAATCCGACATACTGGTGACTGCGTCAACGAATCAGCGGAGGAGTCTCACGCCGTATGGCTCAGGGAACCAGTGCCCACACCCCTGCACCCCCTCGCCCGGACCTGTCACAGGCGCGAAATTGCGAGGCATGCCTGGGCTGGGGAACGGTCGTCACGCCTGATGGCCACCACGAACTGTGCGGAGCATGCCAGGCCGGCCTGGTAGCGGAGACTCCGTCTGCCGCCGCACACAACAAGACCGAAGGTCAGCGCGTATAGCCTCCAGCTTCGCAGCCCCGGGTAGGCGGGTTCGCGCGCGGCCGTGCCGCCGGGTGAACCGAGAGCCCGGCGGGGCGGCCCTGTGCGGCCCCCGCGCCAAGCCTGCCCGGCTGTGTGGAGCCGCGACGCATGCGCCTACGGCTGGCTCTTGGCCAGCCCCATGGTGATCACCCCTGTTTGTTCCTCGTGCCGCCGACTCTGACGGCGCTGCGGATGAGCCTGTCAGCGGACAGGCGGACTGGCCGGTCTGAACCATTACACGACCCTGCTTCCCGACCGACCTCGAGCGCACTCTCTTCGGTTACGTCACCGTGCGGTTGCGAGCGGAGACCATGCACCGTATCGGCCACCCTCGCCGACCTCGCAGACATGGCCGCAGTCGGAAACCGGCCGTTCCGCACCGGCCGTGAGAAGTCCGCCCACACAAAGGTCAGCTCGCTGCTGTACGCCAGTGGCTTGCTCTGGCAGCCCGCAGTCAGTCCGTGGAAGCCGGCCCCGCACGAGATCGCCACCACCGCTGTCCGGGCAAGCCTCTGCGCCTCCGGTTCTGGCTGCGGGTGCGCTTGGCTACGTTGGATCAGAGGGAATCCATTGTCGTCGCGGGCTGGGGGACCACCCGAGTGACGAACCGGAGCCAGCCAAGCGCGTAGACGGCCCGGGGGCTGACCCACAGGCCGATCGGGGACAGGACGACGGCGCTGCCGACCACGCCGCTTCGGACGAGTTCGAGTGCGAACGACTCCCGCGAGCGAATTGCCTACGACTGGCGGGCGCGAGAGGTCGGCCGTGGGGAACCACCACGCTGGCGGGAAGGACGTCCCCACCACTCTTGGCCGACCGCCGCCCGCCGGACCGCCGCGCATTGCGCACCATCCGGGCCAACTTCGTATCGCAGGCCTGGAAGGTCTCGGCCATGCCACCGCTGCCGAGCCGGCGCGCGTTACGCGGCGTCTCATCCGCTGCTGCCTTGCGCTGCTGACACTTACCGCGTGTCAGTGGTGGGCGACCGGTGTCCTGGTGCGCTCGGTCTCGTCCTGCACGAGCAGGGAGATCAGGGCGGCCACGGGGAGGCCGGCTTCGGCCGGGTGGCGCAGCACCTTGTCCGGCTCGATGCGGTAGGTGTTCGTGCGCCCCTCTCGGGTGTGGGAGAGGTAACCGTCCTGCTCGAGATCGGAAATGATCCGCGCAACGGCGCGCTCGGTGAGGCGGCAGTGGGCGGCGATGTCGCGGATGCGGACGTTCGGGTTGTCGGCGATGGCTGCCAGGACACGCGCGTGGCTGGTGATGAACGTCCATCCGGTGTGTGATTCGGGCACTCCAACCATGCCCAGCATTTTAGAGGATCACTGTTGCCGGAACCTAGTTACATGACATAAATTTCATGCAACAGGTGACGTGTTCTCCCGCGAGGGAGGGCCACAGGGAGGAGCCCGAAGGTGCCGTGGGACGACGACGCCATGCCGACCCTCATGAGCAACACCGGCGAGACGCCGCTGCCGGCACAGACCACCGGGCGCGCATCGCAGGGAGCCGGCGTGCTGCAGCACGAATGGCGTGGGGCCTGGGTCATCGCTGCTCGCGGTGCCTATGACATGGACTCGATCACACCCTTGGCGGACGCGCTGGAGACCGCGGCCAAAAAGCATCCCAAGGTGATCCTGGACGCCTCCGGCGTCACCTTCGCAGACTCGACCTTCTTGAATCTGCTCATCCGCACCCACTATGCGGGCATTCTGCGCCTGGTCGCGCCGTCCCCCCAGGTTCAACGGCTCTGCGAGATCACCGGAGTCGACAACATCCTAGAAATCCGAGACGCGGTCGACAACGCTGCCGTCTCGTGACGGCCGCATCTCCTCATCGCGACCCCGCACGATAGGGCGAGCTGGACGTTCCCGCATCCCCTGGTCCGCCGGGGATGCTCGCGTTGCGTGGTGCGTCCCCGCCTGCACCAACACCCCGACGTGCTCAGTACTTTGGAGGTGTGGGCCGCATTGGGCGTGCCACTGGAGCAAACCGTCAGGTCGTTGCGTTCGTCACGCCCGGAGGACCGGCTCCTGCTCGCGGCACTGCCCGGCCATGCACGGCTGCGGTACGGCGCCCTTGCCCACGCAGCAGGGGTGCGCCGCGATGACGTGTCCCCCGCAGGCGCTGGGCGGCTGCCCAGGGCAGTGATGCGGCCGGGCAGAGTGTGCCGGTATCCGCCGACTTGGCCGCACTGGTGGTGTTCGACGAGTCGGTCAGTCGGCTGGAACGCGTGCACCGCGGCAGCGGCCGGCCCGACAGCAGCATCGAGTCCAAGCGGCGCAGCTCATGGGGCGCCGTTCCGGCAGCCGCCACGGCACCGATCTCCAGCTTCCCCGCGGATGAGCCGACGTGACCATCCGCGACGCCACCTTCTCAAAAACGCAGAGGATGTCTTCCGACTGCTGAGCGGGTTCGTGACGAGCTACCGGCCCGACCGCGTGGTCTTCGACGACGACTTCCCCCGGATCATCGAAACCGCCGCGAACGGGAGAGCCTAGTCCCTGGTTGCGGATCAGGATTCGCGCGTGGTCGGGTACCTTCTCGCCCTGCGCATACCCATCCTCTTCGCCGGCGGCACCATCCTCGAACTTCTGGAGCTCACGGTGGACACGCCTGTGCGTGGCCGCGGCACGGGGTTCCGCGCTGGTTCTGGCCGCTCAGGCAAGAGCCCGAGAGGCAAATGCCGTGCCGCGCTGTGCCGTATCGTTCCGCCACTACGAAGCAAGGTGGTTCATATCATGAGACTGATGCGTGTGCCCCTCGCCGTGACCGACCGGCGTCCTCGTTCCTACGCTGCTGCTCACCACCCCGCCCCACGCCGATGCCACGACGGCGACGGCCGTTGCCGTGGCCTCCGGGATGGCTCCCTTTATGACGGAATGTCGCCATCGCAAGGATCCTCGCCGACCCCGACAGCGGTACGCGCGTGACTCGGGAGGCCAACGAGCTCGTTGACAGTGGCACACCGGAGGAAATGCGCGTTTGGCTCGAGGACGGCTACCGCCTCGCCCAGGCGGAGGACGGCCGTGTCGCCATCGCAAGGATTCTCGCCGACTCCGCCGGCAGCGACGCCTTGCGGGCGGCGGCAAATGCGGCCTTGGACGAGAACACCCCGGAAGCACTGCGTTACTTCCTCGAGGTGGGCCGGTAGGAGGTCGACGGCTACCGACCTCGAAAGCGGGGTGGGGGTGAGTTCGGGTGGGTGGCCGGTTCGTCGACCAGCGTGCCGGAACTCGGCGGCGTCGATGCCTCGCGTCGTGACGGCGCTGGTCCACGGAGCCGACCGCGGCACCGGAGATCCACAGGTGGCGGAGACCGCCATCCAGACGAGTGTGCGCGTGTGCGCCGGAAGTGCGCGCAGCGCGTGGGTGCGGCCCGCGAGCGCGGTCACGGCGCCGACTTCAGTCACTCGGACACGCTGCTCATGGTCGGGCTCTCCCGCGCGGCGGGCGGGGTGGCCCGCAAAGTTGGGTCATGTGGTTCGTGGGCGGCGGCCGCCCACGGTTGGAGGGGTTGTTCAGTCCTGGTCGTCGGGCGTGACCGCGAGGTTGACGGGCCGACTAGGCCGGGAGCGCAACCGGCCCGCGGGTCGCATTCCGTCCCGGGCTCGCGTGGTCGTGCCCGCGGCAACGCGGAATCCGGCAACCCCATCGCCGAACGCGGACGACCGCACGGCACCGGCCTGGGCACCTTACGCTGGGTCGTCGAACGCACCATCTCCTGGCTACACGGCTTCCGCCGCCTACGGATCCACTGGGAACAATGCGACGACGTCCACGAAGCCTTCCTCGGCCTCGCCGCGCGGGCTCGTCTGCCCGTCAGAGCGGGGGGCGCGAACGCGGCGCTCGGAAGGGGCGGCGGGGGCACGCACGTTTCGTCGATCTTGAAAAACCCTTGCGGGGTCACCCGGTAGTGGTCTCCGTCGCCGTAGTCCATCCGCGAGCTGGCGTTCACATGCACGTGGTCGTGCTCAAGGTGGTAGAAGAAGCCGCCCATCATGCCGATCACCTGAAAGAAGATTTTCACGGACGGCCCCTCCGCCAGGGGGGACAGGGGCGGCAGCAGGTGCTCGATCTCCCCGAAGCAGCGGCCGGTCGCCTCCCGCAGCAGCGAGCGGAAGTGGTGCTCCAGCGCGTCCGAAGGAGCGGGAAGCTGCCGTACCGCGACGGGTTCCAGCAGCTGCAGCAGATGCGTGTGCCCTCGCTCCCGCGCGATGTCGACGGCGCGCCGTCCGTCCCGCGAGCGCTGCGTCCGCCAGGCGCCGTGCGCAAGCAGTCGGGAGACGACGGGGAAGTCCGCGCCGTGCCAGGCCGCCTGATGCAGCGCGGTGAAGCCACTGCGGTTGCCGGGCCGGGGGAGGTTGGCCCACCCGGGGTTCTTGCCCAGCATCTGGAAGAGTCCGTTCCAGTCTGCGTCCCGGGCCATGTCCGCGAACTGGTCCCGCTCGTCCAAGTACCAGCCGTTGAAACGCTCGCGGTCGGTGATGCCGTCCCAATTCATGGTGATCACGTCTGTACGCTAACCGACCTGGTCGGGAGCACCCGCCGCCTGCCGGGGAGGCCGATCCACGGGTTCCGTCGGAGTGCAGCCGCGCGATAGCCGCGAATAGCCGGCGCCTGATGCGCCGCGCCTGCGCTTGTGACGCTTCAGCCCCGCCACTCCCGTAGTCCGGGACTGAAACACTCCGGGACTCCGTGACTTCGGAGGCTCACCGGCAGGGATTCTGGCCATCGTTACCGTCTGGGCGGCCAGGACCCCCGGAGCCGCCCAGGCCCACAGTGCGGGGGATGGCATGGACGGCGCCCTGCAGGATGGTCAGGTTGCCTGGGCGGTACAGCGCTACGGCGTAATCCGCGGTTCTGCCCGGACCCCTGCGGTCCGGGGCCGTGCGGCGGGGCCACCGACGGTGTCGCGTGCCCACCGGTCGACGAACTCGTCGAGCAGCAGCAGTCCTCGACCCGATACGTCGTTCGGGCGGGGCGTCCGCGACTGCGGCGGCCGGCCGCGGAGCCCCCGTCTGCATGGTCGACACGCTCCCGCTGGCCAGGGCCACCTACCCACACCCGGGCGGCTACAGCCTGGAGGCCCTGATCAACGCGCGCAGCCCGACCTGAGGGAGGCCCCCGGCATCCGGCACCGGGCCAGCCTCGGCAACCCCAACGGTGCACCGGCCATACAACCTAGTCTTCTGAGTCGGGAGTTCTCTGACAGACGGGTGAAGCCCCCTGGTAGACGCGTTTCCGATCAAGAAATCCGTCTCCACCAGAGGCTTCGTGTGTGCTTGTTCACCCGTACGACGTCGACCTTTCCGGCTCTGCCCTCCGCTTCCTCTCCGCGCCCCTGAGGGAACACCGCGGCGCCCTCGGCACCCGATAGCGACGCCCTGAGTGCGGGCCGACAGGCTCTGCTCGCTCTCGCCACCTCCGCGGTGGACACACCTACGCCCAGCTTGCGGCCGGCTTCAGCACCACCACTGTCTACCGACATGTCACCGAGGTCTTCGAACTCTTGGCCGCTCTCGCGCCCACGCCTGCAGAAGCCGTCGAGGCCGCGTCCATGAAGGCATGCGTGATCCTGACGGGACGCTGCTGCCGGTCGACCGCACTGGCGACGGCACTATCCATCTTTCCCCGCGTCCTGTCCGTCCTGCCGCACCGCGGTTGCCGGCGTCGAGAACCCATCAGTGCTCTGCGCGCGGCCGGCAACCGTGGCAGACGACGTCAGGTACGGGCAAGTTCGGCGGCACCGAAGGACACGTTGAAGCGGTCGCACCAGATGCTCACGCTGGCGTAGCGCGACGGGTCCACATCGGCGGGGACGGCGTAGTTCTGGCTTCCCTTGTTGCCCTTGAGCTTGCCGAGGCTGACGTACTGCCCGTCGTCGAAGACGTGCCAGCCGGCCTGCCCCTCCTTCACCGGCGCGTCGGTCAGCCAGACGCGCAGGTCCGGGCCGTTGCTGGTGTCGAGATTCTCCAGGCGTACGACGTGGGAGCCGTCGGCCAGGCGTACGAGCTTCACCGTGCCCGAGGTGGTGTGCTCGTGGCTGATCAGCTCGCCGCTCGCCAGCGTTCGAGGCACGGATTCGGACGAGGGGGAAGCGGAGGCTGCAGCCGTGGGAGGTGCCGATGTGGCAACGGTGCCGGGCAGCACCTCTTGGACGGTCTCGTCCTGCCACAGCTTCCAGGGCTGGAACCAGTACAGCCCGAAGCCGACACCCACCACCGCCACCACCAGCACTCCGATGACCAGCGGCCTGACCAGCACGCGCCCCATACCCGCCTCACTCCCCTAGAGCTACCTGTCGCTCCCTATTCAACGGACCGGGCGGACCGTCGCGCACCCCGCAGAGATGACGAAATGCTTACGTCGCCGCAGCCATGGCCGAGACGCACCCCGATAGGTGTCCGATGAACGGATGTCGGTCTCCGCATAACGGTCCGGTCTCGCTTACTGGCGCTTTTGACGGTGACTGCAGGTTATGTGACTCGCGTCACTAAAGAGTGAGTAAAGGTCGTGGTAGAACTACGCAACTCTGCAGGTGGCACCGCTCAACGCCACAGCGCGGAGCGGTCGGCATGTGCCGGCGGCACGACCAGGATGTTCACGATCCGCATGCGCGGACCGCATGTCCAATATCGCCGATCGGACACGACGTTCGGTCAGAGACCGCACATCAGCCGGCAGCACTCCCCGTGCCCCGGTCCCGCAACATCGAGGTAGCCACTGTGTCACTCGACTCCGTCACGCAGTCCGTCGACGAAGCCGTCAGCGAGTTCTTCGAACCCATAGCCAAGTGGCTGGGGGAGGTCGTCTTCTACGCCGTTCCCGTCGGCGGCACGGACCTGCCCCTCATCGTCGCCTGGCTCGTCGTCGCCGGTCTGGTCTTCACCGGCTGGTTCGGGTTCGTGCAGATCCGCAAGTTCAGACTCGCCGTGGACGTGGTGCGCGGCAAGTACGACGAGAAGGGGTCGGCCGGCGAGGTCAACCACTTCCAGGCACTGACCGCCGCTGTCTCGGGCACGGTCGGCCTCGGCAACATCGCCGGTGTGGCCGTCGCCGTATCCATCGGTGGCCCCGGCGCGACGTTCTGGATGATCCTGTGCGGCCTGCTCGGCATGGCCACCAAGTTCGTCGAGGTCACCCTTGGTGTGAAGTACCGCGAGGTGCACGCCGACGGCACGGTCTCCGGCGGGCCCATGCACTACCTGCCCAAGGGCCTCGCCGACCGCTTCGGCACGAACGGCAAGAAGCTCGGCAAGGTCCTCGCGGTCCTCGCCTCCTTCATGATCCTCTTCTTCGGCCTCTTCGGCGGCAACCTCTTCCAGGTCAACCAGTCCTACGCGCAACTGGTCTCCGTCACCGGCGGCGAGGACGGGCTGATGGGCTCCTCCGCCGGCGCCCTGTTCTTCGGCATCCTCATCGCCGCGCTCGTCGGCATCGTGCTCCTCGGCGGCATCCGCTCCATCGCCAACGTCACCAGCAAGCTCGTCCCCGCCATGGCCGGCATCTACATCACCGCCTGCCTGGTCGTCATCCTGGTGCACGTCACCGCCGTCCCGGCCGCGATCGGCACCATCATCGAGGGCGCCTTCAACCCCGAGGGCGTCGCCGGCGGCGTGCTCGGCGCCCTGATCATCGGCTTCAAGCGTGCCGCGTTCTCCAACGAGGCGGGCCTGGGCTCCGCCCCGATCGCGCACTCCGCGGTGAAGACCAAGCACCCCGCCAGCGAGGGCCTGGTCGCCCTGCTGGAGCCGTTCATCGACACCGTCGTCATCTGCACGATGACCGCGCTGACCATCGTCATCGCCAACCCCGCCAGCTGGGCCGAGGCCCGCAAGAGCGGGGGTGGCGACATCGGCGGCGTCACGATCACCTCCGACGCCTTCGAGACGGTCCTGCCCTGGTTCCCCTACATCCTCACCGTCGCGGTGATGCTGTTCGCCATCTCCACCGTTCTGACGTGGGGTTACTACGGCCTCAAGGCGTGGACCCACCTGTTCGGCCGCAGCAGGGTCAGCGAGCTGACGTACAAGGTCGTCTACACCCTGTTCGCCGTCACCGGTTCGCTGCTGACGCTGCAGACCCTCATCGACATGGCCGACGCGGTGCTCTTCATGCTGGCCGTCATCAACATCATCGGCCTCTACCTCCTCGCACCGGTCGTCAAGCGGGAGCTCAACTCCTTCCTGGAGTTCGTCCGCGCCCGCGACGCCGGCGAGATCTCCGACGGTGACGAAGACCAGGAGTCGGTGAAGACCACCGTCTGACCGCCCCCGCGGCCCGGCTCCTGTACGGGCCCGTGCTCACCTCGCGCCTTGGTGAGTACGGGCCCGTACGCCTGCCGCCTACGAGCGACCGCCGAGCCCCGCACCGTCGCGCCGCCGGTCCAGATGACCGATGGCCGGGGACGCCATGACTCCGTGCAGCACCACCGAGATCGCCACGGTGAGTGCCACGATCGCCCACAGTTCCCGTTCCAGCCCACTGAAGGGGTCCTGTCCGAGCGCATAGGACAGGTAGAACAACGAACCGATGCCCCGGATCCCGAACAGGGCGACCACAGCACGCTCCTTCTTCCCCACGGCGGTCCGTACCTGTGCCAACCACCCGGTCAGGGGCCTCACGACCAGCAACACCAGCACGCCCAGCACGGCGCCCATCAGCGTCAGGGCGGACAAGGCGCCGGCCATCAGGTACCCGCCGAGCAGGAACAGCAGAACGGCCGTGAGCAGCCGTTCGATCTGTTCGGTGAACTCGTGCAGCACCTTGTGATAGCCGTGGCTGCGCTCGGCGGCCCGGATGACGCAGGCGGTCACGAACACGGACAGGAAGCCGTAACCGTGGAGCACTTCGGCGATGCCATAGGACAAGAAGGTGGCCCCCAGCGCTACGAAGCCCTCCATGTGCTCGGACAGCCGCAGTACCGACGCACGCACACGGAAGAACATCCACCCCAGCAACCAGCCGATACCGCCCCCGACGGCCAGCCCGACGGCGCACCTGCCCAGCAGGTCGGTCAGCGCCCAAGGACCGATCCACTCCGCCGACCACCCCGTCGCGGCCGCCGCGGCGAGGGCGACGGCCGCGTAGACGAACGGGAAGGCGAGTCCGTCGTTCAGCCCCGCCTCACTGGTCAGGGCGAACCGCACCTCGTCCTCGTCGTGCTCGGCACCCAGCGGCTCTCCCACTCGCACTTCACCGGCGAGCACAGGATCCGTGGGCGCGAGCACCGCCCCCAGCAACAGGGCCACGGCAGGCGGCCAGTCGAGCAGCCCCCAGGCCAGCAGGGCGATGGCCACCACCGTCAACGGCATCGTGAGGCCCAGCAACCGCCAAGTGCCGGACCACCGGCGCCACCCGAAGGGCCGGTCGATGGCGAGCCCCGCGCCCATCAGCGACACGATCACACACACCTCGGTGGTGTGCTCGACCCACAAACGATCACGAACGGGATCCACGGCCGGCACTCCCACCGGCAACAGCTGGATCAGCATCCCCGCGGCGAGAAAGACCATGGGCAGGGAGAACGGCCGCTGGGAGACAACCCGGGGAAGTACAGCCGCACCCAGCGCCCCGAGCCCCAGACAGACATAGACCACGTCCGAAAGCGTCACTGCGACCTCCTGCCCGACACGATCTTCAACCAGGAGACGTGTGTACCCCGACCACAGCCGCGTCTCGCCTCGCGTCCCCTATCAAGTCCGCGCAGTGCCCGCATTCGGTCGACGGCCGTCCGAGTCCGCTTCGATAGGAGCCGGGCCTGCCGCCGACGTCGCGCTCTACGCCACGACGTCGACCGACGTCGTGGTCGCCGCGCGCCCCGGGACCGACCAGGAGCAGCTGCGTTCGCAGGAGGGGACTCCGGCTGTCCCAGGGTTCATCCGAAGTGTGAGCGGCCGGGCATGCAACTGCTGGGTCTCCCCATCTTCCGACTGAAGAGGTGCTTGAACCCTGACTCTGTGGTGCGTACGGCTGAACGACCTGATGCGTGGGCTGGCAGTACCCGCAGGCGAGCCGGGCAGAGCGCTCTGGGCAGATTCGGTTGCGGCAGATAGTCTGTAAGGAACGCGTCAAGAGCGGCGCGGGGTGTGCCGGGAAGTCTGGTCGGCGTTTTCAGGGGCCGTGTGCCCGTTCGTCGACTTGCCCGGAGGTCTCACCGTCGTGACTCCTGCGCCGCGTTCCCGGTCCTTGTTTCTCGGCGTGTTGCCTTTGCCGGAGCGGCAGGCGGTTGCCCGTGCCCTGCGAACGGAGACGGTCGGCGGGCTGATCCTGCTGGCGGCTGCCGTTGTGGCGCTGGTGTGGGCCAACAGCCCTCTGAGCGGCGCCTACGAGGAGGTACGCGACTTCCACTTCGGTATTGCCGCGCTCGGGCTGGATCTGTCGGTCGGGCACTGGACCGCGGACGGGCTGCTGACGGTGTTCTTCCTGGTGGCCGGGATCGAGCTCAAGCGCGAGCTCGTGGTGGGTGAGTTGCGAAGCCCGGCCCGAGCCGCGCTTCCGGTGATCGCGGCGGTATGCGGTATGGCGGTGCCTGCCGCGCTCTACACGGCCACGGCCGGCCTGGGCGGGGGAAGCCTTGAGGGCTGGGCGGTGCCGATGGCCACCGACATCGCCTTCGCTCTGGCCGTCCTCGCTGTGATCTCCACCCACCTGCCCGCGGCCCTGCGGGCCTTCCTGCTCACCCTCGCCGTGGTGGACGACCTCGGTGCGATCCTCGTGATCGCCATCTTCTTCACCACTGATCTCAACCTCTCTGCGCTGGCTGGGGCAGTGGCCGGCCTGGTCGTCTTCTATGTGCTGCAGCGGCTGCGGGTGCGGGGCTGGTGGTGGTATGCACCGCTCGGGATCATCATCTGGGCCCTGATGTACAACGGCGGCGTCCACGCCACCGTTGCCGGCGTCGCCATGGGACTGATCCTGCGGACCACGCGCGATCAGGCGGAGGAAGCCTCACCTGCCGAACGCACGGGACACCTGCTGCATCCCCTGTCGGCAGGTGTGGCTGTGCCGCTGTTCGCGCTGTTCGCCGCAGGGGTCAGTGTTTCCGTCGGGGCGCTGGGCGAGGTGTTCACCAGGCCAGAGCCGCTCGGCGTCGTCCTCGGGCTGGTAGCCGGGAAGATCCTGGGCATCTTCGTCGGCACCTACCTCGCGGCCCGTTTCACTCGCGCCCAGCTCAATCCGGACCTGGCCTGGGCGGATGTCTTCGGACTGGCCGTGCTGGCCGGGATCGGATTCACCGTCGCCCTGCTGATCGGCGAGCTCGCGTTTCCCACCGGCGAGCTGGGCGAGTACGTCAAGGCCGCCGTCCTGATCGCCTCCCTGGCCTCCGCGATCCTGGCCTCGTTGCTGCTGCGCCGACGCAACCGGATCTACCGGGTCTTGTACGAGACGGAGAACGTCGACACCGACGCCGACGGCATCCCGGACATCTACCAGCACCAGCCTGCGCCGACGGCTGACCACCGCGATCATGCGTCCGGCCGATGACCGCCGACACCTCGCTGCCGGCCCTCATCGTCATCGCCGCAGTTGTCGTCATCAAGACGGTCATCGCAGACTTGCGCCGCCCCGGGAGTACCCGCCGGGAGTGGGCCTTCGCCACTGACAGTTCCGCGGTGGCAGGCGGTGCTGCCGCGAGCGCTGCCATCATCTGGCCCGGCTGGTCTCATGCCGGCACGGTCGCGGTGGCCTCGGCTTTGCTCGTCGGTGCGCTCACCGCTCACCTGATCCATCACCACAGGCAGTGCCCATGATCCTGCCGTCCACCGCCTACGCCCGAGGAGCAGCACGATGAATCGGAGTATCGGCACCGCCCTGACAGTCATCGGGGCGCTGCTGTCCCTGGCCGGGGTCGCGCTGTACGTCCTGCCAGGCCCTGGTTTTCCCGTCCTCGCCATCGGCCTGGCCGCGCTCACCGCCGGCCTCCTCACACTCGCCGTGACCCGCCGCACCTGACCGCGCCGCCACCCCGACAGGAATCCTTGGTACTGATGATCTGGCAGTGGATCGGCCTCGCCGTCTTCTCCTTCACGCTGCTGCCCGCCAGCGTCGCCCTGCTCACCGGTCGCGTACCGCAGCGGCTGCGTCCCCGCCTGGACCCGATGCGCCCTCGCGGGCTGGCGCTTCTCGCGTTCTACGCCGCCGCGCCGCTCAACGCCGTTCCCCGCCTGGCCGACGCCTCACCCAGCATCACCCTGGCCGCCACCGGCCTGGCAATGGCAGTGGTCCTCGCGGGATGCATCGTGGTGATCATTGCCACCGAGCGGACCCGGGTCACCCCCCGATGACCGGCCGCACACGCTGGTGGCGCCATACCTGGTCGCTCGCGGCCTGGTGGCTGCTGCTCGCCCTGACTCTGTGGCTGCTTGGCCAGGCAGTCGACCAGCCCGCCTCCCTCACGGCATGCGCCGCTTCCTCCGCGCTCCTGGTCGGCATCGGCGAGATGGGAGACTGGCTGCGTCGGCGCTGGACAGCGCACCGTGGGCCGGCGGCGGCCGCTGCCAAGAGAGCTCGCTCGCGGCGCACGCAGGGGTAAGCGGTGCTTGCTCGTCGGTGAGCCCTCCCTCAGCCTGGTGTGTCTGCGGTGCCTGCTGTGCCGCCAGGACGGAAGCTCGGGCCGAGGAAGACGATCGGCTCGCCGTCTCCCGGCTGCGTCCCCACGGGGTCACCATCCTGACCATCGGACTGGCCGCACCCTCTCGGGCCCTTCAACCCGGCTGGCCACGGTCCGGGTGCCTCCGCCGAAGGGAGGCGCCCGGCTCGGGGGCGGCGCTGAACTGCCCATGGGGGCGCCTCTTTCGCGGCGAGCGGTTCGGTATGCGGCACTGGTTACCGGTCCGGCCCGAATACCGCGTGGACAACGTCTTCTGCTGCCGTGCCGCGGCAGTTGAAACGTGCCGCATCCTGCCGACCACGGGCATACTGCTTCGGCCTGCGGTGCACTTGCCTTGTGGATCATCAGGCGCCGACTGTGGCCGCGTCCGAGGTCGCGTTCCCTTGGAGGCGGCAACCTCACTGGAGTGCGGGCGCCCTTGCCGCCTTGACCGGGTTGCTCACCGCGTTGGCCCCAACCGACGCTCTGCCGAATCACGACCGCCGTCTCACCGCGGACTGCCTCACCGTCACAACCGGATTCCTGCCGGCCCTGGCCGTCTCCCCGGTCCTCTGCCGACGACGAGGCCGCTGACGTGTTCCGCGTCGGCCCGGCTTTCCATCTGTCCTGCCGCGAAGTACGCCTTCGCACCATCTTGCGTCGAGGCTGGTGGGCGGTCACGGCGCTGCTTGGCCTGGCCCTTCTCCTCGTGTCGGGCGCTGCGCTGGCCGCGGTGCCTTCGTTCCTGGAAGACGAGCGTGCCTTTCGCGCCGCCGTTCCCTGCCACGCAGGAGCAGCGAGCGACGGCTGTCTGCGCGTGGTGGTGGCGAGTGTGCGAGGAACGGTGGTCCGGGACGAGGTCAAAATCCCGACGTATGTGCTCAGGTTCAGCGGCCCGCAGTCAGTGCCGAGGGAGGTGGACATGGGAGGCGCGCAGCCGCTGCTGGAGGACCTCCGCAAGGGGGCACTGGCTTTTCCTTGTCTGACCGTTCCTCGCCGCCAGCCGGCTCCGGAAAGAATCGCATGACGTCCTGCGACTGAGAAACTCACAGAGGGATGCGCAGGTCCAGCACAGGCCCGGTGGCGTCGACCGCTGTCGCGTCCAGTTTCTGAAGGACGTGGAGCATCGGCTTGTTGGTCGCCGCCACCGTGGCGGACAGCGTGTGGTGTCCCTCGCGGCGGGCGACGGCCGTCGCATGTTCGGCCAGCGCGGTGCCAAGTCCCCTGGCTTGCCACGCGTCCTCGACCAGGATCGCGAGTTCCCCCACCCCTTGCTGATCGGTGCGCATGACGTTGGTCATGGCGATGATGTGGTCCGTACGCTCGGCCGGAGTGGTCACCAGCGTGGTGCCGCGCTCGGGGCTGGACAACTGACGCCATTCGGCAGGTGAGAGACCCGACTTGCCCGCGTGGTACCGCAGGGCCCGGCTGCCCAGCGAGCAACGGCGGTGCAATTCCTGGATCGGCGCCAGGTCGACGGGGGCCGCCTCCCGTGTCCGGGTGGCGGCGCCGTCCGTCAGCGTGATCGAGCATGCGGCATCCCGGCGGCCGGCGTCAGGCATCGACATTCTCCTCTTCCCTGTGATCGTGACCGTTGCGCCGCGGGCCCCGCCCGGGGACGCACAGCGCGGCTTTCATGCGCAGCAGTCTTTGGCCACCCCCAGGCCGGCTCAAGAGGACTTTACGCCACGTCGTTACCCTCCGCTTATGTTGAACCACGGATTGAAGCGAAAATACGAAGGAGGCACGACCGTCATCGACGCCGATGTTGGGCACAACTCATGACATCACTCAAGGATTTACGTGAAGGGGCGGCTCGGCTCCGGCCCGCAGGACAGGCCGATGACAGTCGTCAACACGGTGCTGGCGGCGCCTCAAGAGAAACCACTCATCAACGTGTTGCGAGCTCTCGACCGACAAGCACCCAAGAAGCGGGACGTGAGAGGGTGCGTTTCGGTCTGTGACAGGGGGAAACGCGGGGCTGATCTACGGCTACGACATCTATCTGCGTCCTCGGAATGTCGCCAGGGCGTTGGCCCATCTGGCCGAGCTGGCACCACCGGCCCGTGCCGTGCCGCCGCTTGAGATCACCCTGCCCGGCGGTGAGCGGCTCGTCCTCCCGTTCACGTCCCATTTCAAGAGCGAGCCGGTCGACTGCTCCACGAGCAGCACGCTCGAGCTCGACACGTCCCTCATGCTCGACGTCGATGACGCACTGCGTGAGTACGCGCAGACGAACGGTTTTGAACTCGAGGCGGACGGGCGCATCCAGATTGGCTACATTTACGCGACGATCCGGTTCGAGTCCCTTCTGCACCCTGGCTACACGTCGGTGGAGTGCTGGGCAGCGACGTCGGGGATGAGCCGCTTGTTCGCGCGGTCGGCCAACATCAGGAAGGTGTTCACCGACCTCACCGCCGACAGCGGATGAGTGTGCTGCCTGTTCGACACTGGTGACGGCGCCCCGGAGCAAGTGTGCTGGCTCAACGGTGAACCCATGCAGGAGATAGTCTCCGGTCCCCGCTTTCCAGATCGGCGAGCGCTTGTGGCGACCTGGCCCGACTCCGAGAAGTGAGCATCGGCGCTCCCTCTCTGCGGCGACAAGATCGTGTTACGAGCTCTTGAGGGTTGAGGTTCAAGCGTTTTCCGCCGGGCAGGACGGCATCCTGCCCCTGCGCTCGTCCAGGTCCCGGGACGGCTGCGAGCCGCTCCCGCGGCCTACGCGCAACCCGGGCTGCGGCCACCGGTACAGGTGAATCGTCACCGGCGGGTCACCGCGGAGGTCGCCCGTGACCCGATAACGCAGTGAGCCGTCTGGCCAGTTCTGCCGCACCCTAACCGATGCGGTCCGCCAAGACCGGCTGACCACACCTCGAGCTTCCACACCTCCAGCCGCGGCCCGTCCTCCGGCCGCCACGGAACGGGGCGCCCAGCAGGCAGGACCCGCCACCGGCCCGGCCGTGTCGCAGCCGACGCCGTCCACGCCGGCGTCCACCCGAACAGCCCCCTCCAGCCCGAGCGCACCGAGTCCGAGTGCCCGCCCACTCAGGTCCCGACGACCGACCCGGCGCCCACGCCGTCTGCGTCGTGCAATATCCATGACCCCTCGTGTCCCGGCACGTCGAGTGGCATCTCGAGCGGCACCGAGTCGTAGCCCTCACACCGCCACGCCCACGCGCCCCGGCCGGCGACTCCGCGGGGTGGGCGCGGTGCGTCGACCCCGGCCCCGCGCTACCACCCTGCGCGAGCGGCCTGCTCCCGCCGCCTGGGGCCGGGACGGCGGGTGGCGGGCTTGCGGGCGTCAGGTGGCGGTGGGCCAGGTACGCAGCAAGGCAGCGATCTTCCCTGCGGTACAGGCAGGATCGAGAAGCAGGTCCTTGAGTGCGACGGCATCCTCGCGGACAGGCTTGACGGGGATCCCGGCGGCTTCCAGGTACATGACGCCGGTGGCGGCGGCGACGGCCATGTTGGAACGCTCCAGCCAGCGGCACCGGCCCAGCGTGTGTACCAGGGCGGCGGCCTTGGCGTAAGGGCCGTCGTAGACGGGCTGCTCGAACAGCTCGGCCCGGTGGCGGGCGACCGCCGAGACGGGAACGCCGTAGTCGTCAGGCGCCGGATCGTTCGCTCCGGCGGCCTCGGCGACCTGCAGGATCCATGGAACGTCGATGTGCAGGTCCATCAGGCCGCGCGCTCTCCCCGAGGCGTCTGCTGGGCTTCTTCCGCCTCGTCGAAGACACTCTGGTGATCGGCCAGGAAGCGGGCGGCCGCGTCGACCGCACGGGCACGCAGGCCACTGGTGTCGTCCTGCACCAGCCTGGCGAGGTAGTCCCCGATACTCAGCCCCAGGTCGGCGGCGCGCTTCTTCGCGAGCTCCGCCACGTCCTCATCCACACGCGCACCCAACTGTGTCTTCGCCATACCCGCATGGTAACAGCTGTTACCATGCGGTGGGGGCGACAGCAGCGGGAACGGCGGTCTCGTCCGTCCAGTCCCCGTCGAAGAGTGCGGCGACGAGGCGCACGTGTGCGTCGGGGAGTTGGCCGGCACGGTGCTCGGTGCGGGCCTTGGCGAGCCCGGCGCCGATCCGCACGCTCCCGCCATCCGGGCCCCGCCGCCCAGCCCTACCGCAACCAACACGGCCACCTCGAGGGGGCGGCGAAGACAAGCGCGTCGACGCTGGCGATGTCGACACCTTCGGCGATCAGGCGGGAGTTGGACAGGCTCGCGCAGTCGGCGGCGGCCAAGGCCGCGGAGATGTCGGCGCGCCGGGCGGGGTGTGCTCGCCGTGGCCGGAGGACAGTCCGGGGTCGACGTCCGGGCGCGCGCTGGGGTCCGTGCGGCGCAACAGGCGCAGGGCATGCGGGAGTTCGCGGGCGAAGCGGCGGGTGTCGGAGACGAGGTTGCGGTAGACCAGCACCTTCTTCAGGCGGTGTTCCGTTCCGGAATGTGCTGTACCGGGACGGACATGTGGGCGGGCGGCGGCGCACCCTCATCGCGCGCTGCGCGGTCAACGACCCGCACGGCGGGGAGGCCATCGGCCGGCTGGTGGCTGCGGGCATGGCGCTGGAGATCGCGCTTTCCTCACCGTGCGGCGCGGGGGGTGTTTGCCGAAGCGTTGGTGTTGGTCTGGTCGGGTGCGTATCCGGTGACCAGGAGGAGGGCACCACGCCACCCGCACCACCGCTGCCCGCGGCCCGAGCCTGCCCGCTTCCCTCAATCCAGCGGCTTGCCGCTCGGGTCTCGGCCGCGCCGAACGCCGCGCGGGTCACCACCAACGCCCCCTACACCCGTGTCGCGCTCGCCGACCTGCCGGTCTCGACGCCCGCGGACGTCGAGGAGGCGTTCGCCCGTGCCCGTACTGCACAGAAGGTCTGGGCGGCCACGCCGCTCGATGAGCGCAAGAGGATCCTGCTGCGCTACCACGACCTCGTCCTGGACCGCCAAGGACGAAGCGCTCGACCTCATGAGGGTTTCATCCCGCCGGCCCGCGTCTCCCCCCAGACCCGGGCCACTCTCATGACCGGCGCGCTGAAAGTCATGAAGGCAGCCGGCATGCGCTGAACAGCGACTGAGGATAGGGCCGTGGCCCCGATCGGGCCATGCCGCGAGAAGAGGGCGGCCCGTCCACACGACGACCTCGCCCTCCCGCCTCCGCACACCGTCCTACCGCTCAGTCGGACGAAGGCGGGGCGTCGGCGCGGGTTTCGACGTACGCGGCCCCGTGATCGTCACCGGCTTCCACGCCAGCCGCACTCGACAAGCTCACCCCAGCCAGAAGGACGCCAGCTTGTGCTATACCTCGCGGAGCAGCGTGATCAGATGGTGCGCGGCTTCACATCGTGCCGGATCCATACGTTGGGTTCGACATAGACGGCTTGATCACGTGCGGTGTCACAGTGCACCGGGACGAGAGCGCCTGGTACGTCGATGTCACCGTCGCTGTTGAACGGCAGTCCGGTCCACTGACGCCACTGGGCCAGTGAGCCGCTGACCGTCATCGACGCCGAGGCGATCTTCTGGATGCTGCCACCAGCCTTGACGTGTACGCGTAGCCAGGGGTCGGTCGGAAAACCGTCGTCACGCCGTCGACGGACGTAGTCCGTCATGGCGACGCGCGGTTCGAGGTGCTTCGCCGTGGGACGGACCGGGGCCAACAACGCGTTGTGCCCCTGCCGGCCGGCGGCGTCCCGCAGCGCGGCCAACATCCCGTAGGACAGGCCACGGCCGAGATACTCGGTGTCCACCGTGATCTCCAGCGCACTGACCGCTGTCGGTGAATGCCCATGGTGCCGGTCGCGGAACGCCCAGACGAGTACCTGATCCCAGCCCTTGTCCGGCGTCTCCTCACGGCCGTCCAGGTCGGTGTTGAACGGCACGCTCAGCCCACGGGCGACGACTCGGTCACCGTCCGTTGCCACCACGCAGTACCGAGGGAAGTCCTCCGCCACCCGGCTCAGCAAGGCTTCCCCCACCGGATCGTGCGGTATGAAGGCCGGCCACGTCTCAGCGATCTCGTACATGCGGGGAAGCAATGACGGACGCTCGGCAAGGGTGGTGATCACAATGCTGTCTATCTCTGTCACGGCGGGGACACTGCCACGGCAACGTCCCTTCTGGCCAGCGGTTTTGTCCTACGGGGCCCGTAGCCGCCTGCCAAGGACGAGAACAGAGACTGACGGACGATCTACTCCCCAGGCAGCCGCCCACGACCAGCGTGAGCACCCCGCGCACCGGTCACGCCAAACCTTTGACCTGTGACTTCGAGTTGGTGAAGGCTCAATACGACACCGGATGGACAGCCCGTTCCGCCTGCGCATGCTGACGAGCGCGCCAGCCGTCCTCGATGACGCTGCTCGGTCTCGTCACAAGGGTCATGCCGAACACATCCGCGAGCAGATCCACGGACTCACCGGCGCATGAGACGTGCTTGCGCGGCTCCGGGGCCATGCCTCTGCAGCTTTCGATGCGCATCCCCGCCGTCCCGACCTCAGCGAGCGATCGCACCGTCGGTGATCACGTGACCCCCAGCAGTCGCCCAGGGCAGCATGCGCATGCGCCCGGTGTGCCCAACTGATCCGGGCACACCGGGCGCATGCGAGGGCATCGCCAAAAGGGCGTGTTCAACGACCTTCGGGGGTCTGCGCCTTGGACAGCCAGGTGCGGTAGCCGCGCAGGGCCTTTCGCTGCTTTCGCTGCTCGGAGATCAGGGCGATCGCCGGGTGGGTGCCGGGCTTGGGCTTGCGGCCACGGGCGAGGCGGCGCATCTGATGGCGGACCTTTGCCATGCCGGCAGCGGAGGCAAGTGCCTTGTCCGACCAGGTCACCGGCTCCATCTGGCGGTCCGCCTCCCGATACTGCTTCCAACGGTCGGGAAGGTCGGGGGTGACCGCCAGGGCGGTGCCCATGCCGACGACCGCCACCCCACTGTCGAGAACCCTCTCTGCAGTGACGCGCTGGGTGATGCCGCCGGTGAGCATCAGCGGGAGGGGGCTGGTCTTGACCAAGTCCTTCGCGAGGTCCAGGAAGTAGGCTTCCCGGGCCCGGGTGCGGTCATCGGCGGGGCGGCCCGTCATCGCAGGGCTCTCATAGCTGCCGCCGGACAGTTCGACAAGGTCGACGCCGAGCGGTTCGAGCATCGCGATCACTTGGCGCGCGTCGTCGGCGTCGAAGCCGCCGCGCTGGAAGTCGGCCGAGTTGAGCTTCACCGCGACCGCGAAGGACGGCGAGACTGCGGCGCGGACGGCCTGCACGACGTCCAGGAGCATCCGGGCCCGGTTCTCCAGTGCTCCGCCCCACTGGTCGGCGCGCTGGTTGACCAACGGGGAGAGGAATTGCGAGAGCAGGTAGCCGTGCGCGGCGTGGATCTCGACGCCGTCGAAGCCGGCCTTCTCTGCACGGTGGGCCGTGACGGCGAACCGGGTCACGGTGTCCTCGATCTGCTGCGCGGTCATGGCCGTCGGGCGGCCGAAGCGGCTGCTGTGCTTACCCAGGGAAACGCCGATGTCGGTGGGGCCCCACACGACGCCGGGCATGTCGGACGCCACCTGACGGCCGGGGTGGTTGATCTGCATCCAGATCGACCCGCCGCCGGACTTGCCGGCCTTCGCCCACTCGGTGAACGGCGTCAGGGGCGCGTGCTCGTCGAGTACGACTCCGGCAGGGCCGGTCAGCGCCTCGGCATGCACCATCACGTTCCCGGTGATCAGCAGTCCGGCGCCGCCGACGGCCCAGCGCCGGTACAGCGTGAAGAGCTGCTCGTCGGGGAGCTGGCCGTCGTCGGCCATGTTCTCCTCCATGGCGGCCTTCGCGATCCGGTTGCTCAGCACCTGCCCGGAGCTCAGGCGCAGTGGCGAGAACAGCTCGGTAGTCATCCCGGTTTCCTCTTCCATGTCGACCACTTACGATGTATGCACCACTCACATTAGGGTCTGATGTGAGCACTGTAAACATGAGGAAGTGTGACCTATGTCGCAAAGCGGTACGTACCATCACGGCGACCTGCGCGCCGCGTGCCTGCGGGCCGCACGGGAGCTGCTGGAGGAGGACGGCAGCGCGGGTCTTTCGCTGCGCGCGGTCGCCCGCCGTGCCGGCGTGTCGCCAACCGCTCCCTACCGTCACTACGCGGACCGCGACGCACTTGTCTCCGCGGTCGCCGCCGAGGGATACCGCGAGCTCGCCGAGCACCTGGCAGCGGTCCACCCCGCGCCCTCGACGCCTGATGATCTAGCCGCGGTCGCGGTCGTCTATGTCCAGTTCGCGCTCGATCACCCGGCCCTGTTCCGGGCGATGTTCGCCGAGCCCTGCGACCCGACCAGCGCGGAACGCGTCAGCGCGACTGCCGTGATCACCGAGTACGTGCAGGGCATCGTCCGCGACGCCTTCCCGGGTGCGGACAGCTCGGGCGCCCTGTCGACCACCGTGTGGGCCCTCGTCCACGGCCTGGCGTTCCTGCACCTCGATGGCAAGCTGGACAGCTCCACACCCGAGGTGGTCGCAGACCAAGTCCGCGCCTCCGTGTACGCGCTCTTCAGCGCGGCCCCCGCTCTGTCCCAGGCTGCAGCGCCGCCGAGCAGGTGACCGTCTGGTTCAGCGGCAGGTGAGCATGTGGCGGTGATCGCCGACGAAGTGAGCGTGCTTGTCGAAAAGTCAGGAGCGTGGTTCCGGACGCACCCACAGGGGTGGCGACGGAGGGTTTGACGGTCACCGATTGAAAGCCACGACTCCTTCGTACAGCAGCGAGAGCAGCGCGCCGCACAGTGCGGCGAGGATGCCGCCCGAGGTGACGACGACAGCGTCGCGACCCCGGCCGAGCGCGGCGGGGAGCTCGGCCAGCGCGTCGGGGCTTCGGCGAAGGCGCTTCTTCACCGACGCGACCTTTGCAACCCGGTTGTCGACATGGTCGGCGACGTACAGGGCGTCGACGCAGTCCACAGCGAGCCCCAACGGGTTGTCCAGCTGGGCCGAAGCGGCCGGGCCGCTGGACGACGGGGACGCCGCCCGGTGGGTGCCGCCGGTGCTGCTGCCGCCGACCGGTGTCCTGGTCTGCGCAGCGGCGGGGTGGACTTGGTGGACGTGGTGAACCAGCATGGTGGCGCGCGAGAAGTCCCTGGCGCGTGAGCCGCGAATCGTCTCACGCGCGTTCGTCGCCGTGGCGTCGGTGTTCTCCGGGGTGGCGTCGGTCGACGACCCGTTGGTTTCCATCGGCCTGCCGAGCGTGGTGGTCACCGGCCTGGGCATGGCCAGGCTGTTCTTCATCCCGGCCGCCAGCTCCCCCGAACCGCCGGAGGTCATCCGCCGGCGCGCGGCCGAGCGGCGTGCCGGTGCGAACCCGGCGGGGCTGGACGACGCCGGCAGCCCGTGATCGGACAGCGGTTCGGGGCATTGGATACGGCAGCGCGTGTGGTGGTGAGCGCGGCGAACCGGTGTTGGATCTCGTTGCAGGTCAACGGAATCACCTTGCCTGGGGCCGGGCGGTGGTTGTGTTCGTGTGCGGTGGCTGCGGCCAGGAAGGCATGGGCGAGCATCGCGAGGGTGACCCAGCGGTGCCAGGACGTCCAGCGTCTGACCTGGTGTTCATCCAGCCCGGTCAGGCCCTTGGCGGCCTGGAACGTCTCCTCGACGGTCACCTGCGCCCGGCCACCCACACCAGCGTGGCCAGCGGCACCGGGCGGTCGAGTGGCAGCGCTAGATGATCTATTCCAAGGGGTGCCCGTACAGACGTGAACGAGGGTGTCCAAGATCGTTGTGTGACGAACAACCTGGACACCCTCGCGACCGCA